>DASXDD010000191.1:0-70904 GCA_036490775.1 Solirubrobacteraceae bacterium
GCGTCGCTGAGCGGGCGCTTGCCCCGCGCCGCCGGGTCCCAGGCGACGACGACCGTCTTGCCGGATGCGGCCAGTTCGCCGTCGGGCAGCCTGATCTCGTGGTCGAGCCGGAAGCTCGAGTTCCCGACGCCCGCCAGTCGCACCACGACCTCGACCTCGCCGTGGTCCTTTCGCACCTCATGGTGGTAGTCGAGATCGACGTGGGCGATCACGTAACCCCCGTGCGGATGGTCCTCGCCGACGCGGCGGATGAGCTCGCCGATCAGCGCCGCGCGACCCTCCTCGAGCAGCTCGTGGTAGACGGACTGGTTGAGGTGGCCGAGCATGTCCATGTCCCGCCACCGCAGCTGGACACGGACGCTGTGCTCGAGTCCCGACATCGCGAGCGGGGAGTCTAAGCCCGTAAGACAAATGTCACGCAAACCCGGCGTCGCCGGTCGTAGGCTCGCGCTAACAGGCGCACAGACAACGGGCACGGCAGCCCTCCGACCGTGAGGGGGATCACCTTGACAGCAATCACGACCACCGACGCTGACTTTGCATTCGCCGGCTTGGACACGCCCGCCGCCGCACCGCACGTCCCTCGAGCCGGTGGAGCACCGGATCCGCTCGGGGCGCTAGCCATCCTCGAGGGAACGTGGAAGGGCCACGGGTTCAACGCGATCTGGCGTCCCCACCATCCCGCCAGTCAGCAGGATCGGTTCCTCGAGCTGAACATCACCGACGAGACGCTCGTGTTCACCAAGATCAACGGTCCGATCCCCAACCGCGGTCTGGCGATGCCCGACATCAACATGTTCGGGCTCACCTACATGCAGCAGATCCAGGAGTCGAGCACCGGCGCCGGTCTGCACATCGAGCCGGGGATCTGGGCGAGCGTTCCCCACACGACCGATCCGAACGAGCCGCCGTCGGTGGTGCGGATGGCGTCGATCCCGCACGGCACCGTGATCCTCGCTCAGGGCGTCGCCGAGGTCCATCCGGGCGGCCCTCAGAACATTCCCGACAACAACATCCTGCCGTTCTTCTTCGGCAGCCCTGCGCCCGCCAACAGCGACTTCAACTCCGTCGCCCAGACGTTTCCCGAGCTCGACCTGTCGATCCCGACGCAATTCCGCGTCGTAGCTCCCGGGGTCACGCAGCAGATCGTCAAGAACCCCAACAGCGTGTTACAGAAGGCGCTCGCCACCTCGCTGCAGGGCACGACGATGAAGAGCCGGACGTTCCTGCACGTCGCCAGCACCCACACCCTGATCAAGGCCGGTGGCGGGACCGCCAACACGGCGTTCCTGTCGTCGAGCGGCAACCCGCCGGGCGGCAACGCGCGGGCCGCGCAGGTCGACGCGACCTTCTGGATCGAGACGATCGCGGGGACCGGCGGTCACCCGGACAAGCATCAGCTGCAGTACACGCAGCTGGTGATGCTCGACTTCAACGGCATCCACTGGCCGCACATCACGGTCGGGACGCTGCTGCTCCAGTAGCGGGCGCCGCGGCGCGCGCGTGCTCACGGCTGTCGCGCGAGGAGATCAGCAGCGACGCCAGGATCGCGCCCGCGATCGCGAAACCCGCGGCGAACAGGAAGGCGCGATCGAATCCCTTGGTCAGCGCGACGGAGGGGTGGACGCCGCCGTGGAGCAGGCTCTGCGTGCGGCTGTTGGCGACGGTGGCGAGAATCGCCAGCCCGAGCGCGCCGCCGACCTGCTGGGAGGTGTTGATCAGGCCCGACGCGAGTCCGGCTTCGTCGGGCCGCGTGCCCGTGACCGCCGCGATCGTCACCGGCACGAACGAGAAGCCCAGACCGACCGCCGCCAGCAGCGACGGGCCGAGCACGTCGGCGACGTACGTACCGCCGGGCGACACCTGCCCGAACCACAGCAGTCCACCCGCGATCAGCAGCAGCCCGAAGATCAGCGGCAGCTTGAACCCGACCTTGTTGACCACCTGCGACGCGGCGCCGGCGGACAGGATGATCCCGACCGCCAGCGGCAGATACGAGATCCCGGTCTTGATCGGCGAGTAGCCGAGCACGTCCTGCAGGTAGAGCGAGATGAAGAAGAACATCGAGAACAGCGACATCCCGATCAGCAGGCCGACGATGTTCGCGCCTCGCAGCGTGCGCAGACGGAAGATCGTGAACGGCATCAGCGGGTTGCGCGTGCGCTGCTCGATGATCACGAAGCTGACCAGCAGCAAGGCTGCACCAGCGAGGCGCAGCACCGTTTCAGTCGAGCCCCAGCCGACGTTGACCGCCTCGACGACCGCGTAGACGAGCAGCGCAAGGCCGGCAGTAACCGTTATCGCGCCCGGGAAGTCGAATGTCCGCTCGGCGTCGTCGGAGCGGCTTTCGGCGAGCGTGCCGGGCGCGGCCGCCGCGGCGGCGAGCCCGATCGGGACGTTGACGAACAGCACCCAGCGCCAGCTCAGCCCGCTCGTGAGGATGCCCCCGAGCAGCACACCCGCCGCCCCGCCGGCGCCGGCGACCGCGCCCCAGATCCCGAGCGCGCGGTTGCGTTCGGGGCCCTCGGCGAACGTCGTCGTGATGATCGACAGGGCCGCCGGCGACACGATCGCTGCACCGAGCCCCTGGACGGCGCGCGCGGCGATCAACCACGGCTCCGACTGCGCGAGGCCGCCGGCGAACGACGCCAGCGAGAACACGATCAGACCGAGCATGAACATCCGGCGCCGGCCCAGCAGGTCCGCCATCCGGCCGCCCAGCAACAGGAAGCCGCCGAACGTAAGCGTGTAGGCGTTGACCACCCATGAGAGGTCGTCGCGCGAGAAGTGCAGGTGTGCACCGATCGAGGGCAGCGCGACGTTGACGATTGACGCGTCGATCACGATCACGAACTGCGTCATCGCGAGCAGCAGCAGTGCGCGATTCTTCGACCGAGGGGTCGAGAGCGATGGATTCATGGCGTTTTCCCGCGACGACATGGAAGCAATCGACCACTATAGGTGGGCATCGCGAACGGCTTGAATGTCCCGGCCGAGCTGTCGATAACAGGTGGATGTCGGCTTCACATTCGGCGATTCCGCCAGCCGGTTCCCAAGGGGCGGATCAGCGGCTCGCCTACCTCGCCTACCACGACGTGCTCACGGGCATGCCGAACCGGGCGGCACTCGCCGAGCGGCTCGAGCAGGCACTCGAGCGCGCCGCCCGCGGAGCCACGGTCGCGCTGCTGTCGATCGACCTCGACGACTTCAAGCTGGTCAACGACGGCCTCGGTCACTCCGCGGGAGACGAGCTGCTGCGCCAGGTGGCCGCGCGACTGGAGTCGATCCGACGGAGCACCGATCTGCTCGCACGCCATGGCGGCGACGAGTTCCTGCTGCTGCTCGAGCTCGAGCCCGACGCCGATGGGCCGGGACTCGCGCTCGAGATGGCGCGCCGGATCGCGCAGGTGCTCGAGTCGCCGTTCACGGTCGGCGACGCCGAGTTTCGGATCGGCGCGAGCGTCGGCGCGGCGCTGTATCCGCGCGACGCGCTCGACGCCGAGACGCTGCACCGCCACGCCGACAGCGCGATGTACGACGCCAAGACGTCGGGGAGCGGCTTTGCCGCCTACGAGCCGAGCGACGCGAACCCGCTCGCGCGACTGACGACCGCGGCCAACCTGCGCCGCGGCCTCGAGCAGAACGCGTTCTTCCTCGAGTACCAGCCCGTCTACCGCCTCCCTGAACTCGAACTGATCGGCCTCGAGGCGCTGATCCGCTGGCGCGGCAGCTCCGGCGAGATCGTGCCACCGGGCGACTTCATCCCGGTCGCCGAGAAGACCGGCGTGATCAACGCGCTCGGCGGCTGGGTGCTCGCCGAGACCTGCCGCCAGGCGCGCGAGTGGGACGCGCTTGGCCTGCACCCGAACATCGGGATCAACATCTCGCCCCGAGAGCTTCACCGGCCGGGGTTCGCAGACGAGCTCGTGCGCACCGTCCGCGATGCCGGGATGAGCCCACGACGACTCGTGCTCGAGCTCACCGAGTCGGCCTGGACCGTCGACTCCACGCGCGTCGCACCGGCGCTCGAGCGACTGACCGCGGAGGGATTCGTGCTGGCGCTCGACGATTTCGGCGCGGGCTACTCGTCGCTTTCGCGGCTGCGCACGCTCCCCGTCGACGTGATCAAGATCGACCGCGCTTTCATGCAGGACCTGCCGACCGATCCGCAGGCCGTCGCGGTGGTCGACGCGATCCTCGCGCTGGCCCACGCCTGCAACTGCGACGTGGTCACCGAGGGCGTCGAGACCGAGGCGCAGCTGAGGTTCCTCGCGCAGCGCGGCTGCAGGCTCGCCCAGGGTTTTCACCTCGGCCGCCCTCAGCCCGCCGGACCGACCGAGGCGCTGCTGAGCGCGCGGCTGAGCGGCACCAGGCGCAGCGCCGCTTAGCGCATCACCACGTACACGCCGCGGATCGTGCCGCCCCCAATCGCCCGAAGCGAGTACTTCAGGCGCAGCGGGCGATGACCGCGCGCAATCCGGAGCGTGATCGCGTGAGGCTTGGGGCCGACTCGGTGGCGGCCGCCGGCGATCGTGAGCACCGACGGGACCGTCGCGGCGACCACGATCCGCATCCGCTTGGCGGTGGCCTTGATGTGCGTCGGGGCACGTGCCACGAGAAACGCGGGCGGTACGGCGACCACCTTGGTCCGAAGCTCCGCCTGTGACGAGCGCCCGTGCGCATCGGTGGCGACGAGACGGATCAGCTTGTCGTTAGGCGCGAGCCGCATCACGGTGAGCAGCTCGCCGTGACCGATCAGCCGCCGGCCCGCGTACCACCTGAGGTGCCGGCCGGTGAGCGGGCGATCGGCGTCGTCGAACGCCGTTCCCCGCAGGAGCAGCGTGGCTCCCTGGCGGGCGCGATTGCCACGTCCCGGCCGGACGATCCGGACGAGCGGTGGGGCCCCGGAAGCTCGCAGGCGCCCGGAGATCGCGACGTCGGCGTCGAACCCGTCGCTGACGCGGACCCGCACCCGTCCGTTGCGTGAAGCGCTGAACGCGCGGCCGGGTACACGCGCCGAGCTGCCATGCACCCTGTCGGCCACGACTCGCCAGTGGCGCCCGCCGTCGGCTGAGTAGTCGACGGTGGCGGTCAGCGGGTCGCCGTCGGCGTCGTGCTCTCTCCATCGCACGACGGTCGCGGCCCTTCCGCTCAGGCGAGCCCCGGAACGGGGGCTGATCAGCTTGACCGTCGGAGCGTGCCGGCTGCGATCGCGGTGAGCGAGCTCCACGCCGCCGCCACTGACGACCACGTCGGCAGTCGAGGCCGCGAACGGCAGCGTCGCCTCGAGCAGCAGCCCGGGTCGCTGGCCGTCGATGTGCACGAACGTCGTGGTCGGCGTGACGCTCGCGAGCACGGCTCCGCCGGCGTCGCGCGACTCGATCCGATACGAGCTTCCGGCGGTCGGGCCCGCTGGTGTGACTTGTCCAGGCTCGACCTCGAACACCGACGTGTTGCCGGCGGAGTCGACGGTGGCAATCACCCGTAGCGGTGTCGCGCCGGCTGCGCGGGCAGCGCGCGAAGCGGCTGCCGGAAGCGCCTGCGCTGGTGGGTGGAAGGCGATCAGGCGATTCCAGTTGCGCATCGAGATCCAGTGATCGGCCTCGAGCTGAACGTTGTTATCTGTCGGCAGGCAGTACGACATGAAGTCGTAGTAGAAGTAGTTGCTCTGCAGCGCCTTGCCGACGTGGTCGTAGCCCTCCACGACGGTCTGGGGCAGCGACCCCGACTGCCCGACCGTCCAGTTGCGCCAGTCGAGCCCGATGCTCTGGATCCGACCCTCGTTGTCGGGGGGCCACGCCTCTCCGACCTGGCCGTTGGAGTTCCCGCCACAGTCCGCGGTCCCGTCCGGATGCGGCAGCGTGTCGGCGTGCGAGAGCCCGAGGCCGTGTCCAATCTCGTGCATCGCGCTCGATAGAGGCCGATCATCTCGGACGATCGAGATCGGGCCGGTCTGGTCGTAGAGCTTGCGCCCGGCCAACGTCAGCCCGCCCAGGTTCGGGGTCCCGTCGATGAACACGCCGATCGGGTAGTCGCTGCCGATCAGGCCGTCATTTGCTCCGCGCTCGTTGACCGCGTACGAGGCGTCCTCGCTCGACATGCCGTCGACCGGGAGCGGCGCGTCGTAGGGGAAGATCCGGACCTTGAGCGGGAGCACTGTCTGCGCGCTGCCGAACACCTGCTGCTCGGTCATCGGAGTCTGGACGCCACCGACAGTCAGCGGGATCGGATGGATCGGCACCACGGCGGTCGACACGAACGGGACGCCGATCAGGTCAAACGTGTTGGCGTTGCAGCCGGAGCACTGAGCGATCTGCACGAGCCCAACGGCGGGGTTCACGGTCGCACGGAAGCTGAGCGCTTTGTGCAACGTGTACTGCCACGGAACCAGGAAGTTGAACGAGACACCCGGCGTGGCCCGCTCGGCGGCGCTGACATACATCGGGTTGCGGCCGATTGACGCCGGCGAGCTGTCGGGGTTCAGTGTCGCGATCTGATGCCCGTCGGAATCGTAGACCCGGAGGGTCGCAGTGGCCCCCGGCAGGTTCGCCATACCAGCCGGCTGGGTGAACGTTGCAAACACGCGCACGACGGTGAAGTTGCCGGCCGCGAGTGTGACCCCCTGATAGTTCGCGGTGCCCGGCGAAGTCACGTCCGCCTGGCTACGTTCGGGCAGCGTGCCCGTGCATCCGTTGCACGTGTCCTCCTGGA
The DNA here is from genome assembly GCA_036490775.1 of Solirubrobacteraceae bacterium. Lineage (GTDB taxonomy): Bacteria > Actinomycetota > Thermoleophilia > Solirubrobacterales > Solirubrobacteraceae > Palsa-465. Next base: position 6,712 of record DASXDD010000191.1, read on the forward strand.
CGGCCTGGGTCACCTCGATTCCGGTCACGCGGATGTCGGTCGTGTCGTTCACGAGCGTCAAGGGAGGCGCCGGACTCAATGTCCTCGGGGCGCTGACCGCGCTCGCCGACCCGGCGGCGTTCGACGTCTGCACGAGACAGCGGATCAGCCAGCTCTGTGCGAGCGCGAACGCAGAGCCCGCGGTTGGGCGATAGACCTGACCGGTCGCGACGGTGTCGATCCGGTAGCCGCCAAAGAAGCTGCTGTCGGGAGTCAGCCGCTGCCAGGTGTAGGTGAACGGAAACACGTTGCCGGCGAGGTCAATCGTTCCCTGCGCCCCGATCCACGTCCCGGGCGAGCAGCTGTAGGTGTGAGGGCTGCCGGGCACGTCGACGATCGCCGGTGGCGAGGTGTTGACCGGGCGCGACTGCGGCGGTTGGGTACCGCCCCCGCCCCCGCCCCCGGCACCCGGGGACACTGTGTAGTGACTTGTCGTCGTCGAGCTGCGACCGTCGGTATCCGTTGCGGTGACCGCGAACGTGTGCGCCCCGCTCGTGGAGGTGTCGATCTGGCTGCCGTTCGGGACCGGCCCGGAGCAGCCGGCTGATCCCGGCTTCAGCGCGCCGCCGTTCGCGCCCGGAGAGCACGAGTAGCTCGCGCTCACGACGGCGCCGAGTGCGTAGGTCGCACCCTCGATCGGAGTCAAAATCGAAGCCGACGGCGGTCCGGGCGGCGGCGCACTCGCGATCGCGATCGCGATCGGCTCGCCCCCGGTGCGCGTGGTCGGCGTCGCCTTCGGCGCGAGCGCCCCGTCGGCGCCCACGTCGTACTGGGAGACGCCGCCCGCTCCGGTCACGAAGGAGTTGGTGACGTAAGCGCTTGTGCCGTCGGGCGTGAGCGCAACCGAGCTTGGCCCATCGCCTGTGTCGACGCTGGGAGTGGCCTTCGAGGTCAGCGCTCCACCGGCGCCGACGTCGTATTGGGAGAGGCCGCCGGCTCCGGTTGAACCGATATTGGTGACGTAGACGCTCGATCCGTTCGGGCTGACCGCGATTCCGTACGCGCCGGTCCCGGCATTGACGATCGGCGTCGCCTTCGGCGCGAGCGCACCGCTGCCGCCGACGTTGTACTGCGAGACACCGCCGGACCGGTTTGCCACGTACACGCTCGTGCCATCCGGGCTGACCGCGATCCCGCTCGGGGTGTTGCCGGCGGCGACCGTCTGAGTGTCCTTGGGCGTGAGCGCCCCGCCGGCTCCGACGTCGTATTCCGAGACACCTGCGGCACCATTGGTGGCGGCGTTGGCGACGTACACGCTCGCGCCGTTCGGACTGACCGTGATCGCGAACGGCAGGTTGGCGTCGGCAAGCGTCGGAATCGCCTTCGGGGACAGTCTTCCGCCGGCGCCGACGTCGTATTGCGACACGACGCCGGACCCGTTGGCGACATAGACACTGCTGCCGTCGGGGCTGATCGCGATCCCGTTCGCGTTGGACCCGGTGTCCGCGACGGTCGCGGGCGCCTTCGGCGACAGTCCGCCGTCCGCACCGATGTCGTACTGGGCAATGCTGTCGGCACCATGGTTGATCACGTAGACGCTCGCGCGATCAGGGCTCACCACAACCCCGAACGGATCGGAGCCGTTGGCCCCTGTGGGGGCCGTCGGAGGAGCTTTTGCCGTCAGCAGCCCGCCCGCGCCGATGTCGTATTGCGAAATGGTGCTGTCGACCTGGTTGGCTACATAGGCGCTGTCCGCCGCTCGGGCTGCGCCCGCGAACGCCAGCATCGCGAACATCGCGACCAACAACGCCGGTGTCTTCATTTGCATCTTCCTAGCCCCCATCTACGCTCTCCCCATCGGCTGCGCGCTCGAGCCGGTCGATCAGTTCGAGCCACCCGTGAAACCTGGCGGGCCGCTCGCCGCTCACCGACAGCTGCCCGCTGATCGTGCCGTCGGTGTGCTCGAGGTCGAGCACGACGTGCACCGGTTCGGCTGCCCTCACGACGCCGGAGCTTCACGCGCGGGAACAAGCTCGCGCATCGGGAGCCACCCTAGAGTTGTGGCGTAGCGACCCTAGTCTTTGGCGCTGAGGGCCGCCGCGAGATCCGTCCGCCCTGGGATCGCAAGCTTTGCGTAGGCCCTCGACAGCTGCGCTTCGACGGTCTTGGCCGACACGAACAGGCCCTGCGCGATCTCGCGGTTTGTGAGCCCGCCCGCGGCCATTCGCGCGGTGCGCAGCTCGGCCGGCGTGAGCCCCGCGGGGCCCGTGCGCGCGTCGCGCCGCGGTCGCGCGCCGCTCGCGATGAGCTCGGCCCGGGCACGCGCGGCGACCGTCGCGGCACGACAGCCGTGGGCAATGTCGAGCCCGTGGCGGATCGCCTCCTGAGCGTGCTCCCGCTCGCCGCGCAGTCGTAGCCCTTGGCCGAGGTTGACGAGTGAGCGAGCATGCTCGAGCCGCGCCGGCGAGCGCTCGAGGATGGCGACGCCGTCGCGCAGGTGCGCGAGCCCCACCGAGCCGGGCTCGAGCAGGCCGGCGGCGGACAACGCCATCCCGTGGCGTCGCGGGGCGCCGGCCGCAACCGCCTGGTCGAGCTCGGCGTTCACGAGCCGGCGAGCCTCGTCTCCGCGCCCGAGCTGCTCGAGCGCGAGCGCGGCCTGCGGCGCCCAGTCGACAAGAACGCTCAGCTGAAGCCCTCCCGCGGCCATCCGGCCGTTGGCATCCAGCAGGTCGGCGACGCCCCGGTCGAGCTCGCCGCGCGCGACCCGGACGAGCCCGCGTTGCGCGAGCACGATCACGCCGGGCCACACCGCCAGCTCGGGCTCGGTGAGCTCGACCGGCTCGACGAGCCCGGACGCCTCCTCGAGATCACCGCGCTCGAGCAGCACGCCGATCAGGAACATCACTCCGAAGTGACCGGCGCCGAGCTCGTGACCGAGCTCCTGCGCCCGCCGCAGATGTCCCTCCGACACGTCCAGCTCCCCGGCCCGGAACGCGGTCACACCGCGGTGGACGGACATGCTCACGAACGTCGGAGACGAGCCGCGGCGCTGCGCCCAGGCGATCGCGACGTCCTGCGCCGCGGCGGCCTCGCCGAGGTGGTCGGTCAGCGACAGTGCAGATGTCGCACCGCCGTACGCCCCGCCGCGCTCCAGCAGTGACTGGTCGCTCAGCGCGTGTCTCGCCAGGGCGGCAACCTCGGACGCGGGGCGCCCAGCCACGGCACCGGTCAGGGCGAGCGAAGCGAGCATCACCGGATCCTGGACCTCGCCCTGACCGGCGCGCGCAAAATGACGCTCTGCCCGCACCAGCAGCCGCTGCGAAGCGGTGAGGTCCTCGATCCCACCGCCGATCAGCAATGCCTCGATGCTGTCCAGCAGGTCAGATCCCAGACCGTCCGCTCGTTCGACGGTGCCCTCGAGCAGCGATGCAGCGTCCGAGAACCGCGCCACCGCGCTCAATCCCCACGCGAGCTCGACGGCGATCCGGGCTCGCTGCTCGGGGCTCTGGGCAAGCCGGAGAGCCTCCCGCAGGGAGGCGAAGTCGTGCGCGCTCGGCTGTAGCGCCTCGGCCCGCCCGAGCTCCATCAGCAGATCGAGGCGGATCTCTGGCTCCGCCGGCTCCGCCACGGCACGCCGCAGGTAGGACACCGCCGCCTCCGGAGCGCCCTGCGCGAGCGCCTCGCGCGCGGCGCGACGCAGCGCGTCGACGACCCACGGCTCGCCATAGGGCTCCGCCGAGAGCAGGTGCGCTGCTACCTGATCGGCCGGCGCGCCCTCCGCGGCGAGGGCGCGCGCGGCCTGCGCATGCAGCGCCGCTCGGCGAGACGAGGTCATCTCCGCCCCGATCGCCTCGCGGACGATCGGGTGGGCAAACGACAGCGCAACGCCGTCCGCGAACAGATCGGCCGTGCGCAGCCTGTCCGCCGCCACTTCGGCCTGCTCGCGCCCGAGTCCCGCAAGCGCCGCCGCCTGTCGCAGCGGTGACCCAGGCGCAAGCACGGCCATCGCCTGCGCCAACCGCTCGCAGTCGGCGCCCAGGCGAGCGAGCCGGACGAGCACGCTTCGCGAGATCGCCCCGACGCCGAGCGATCGAACGCTCCTCGCCAGCTCTGGTGTGGTTCGCCCGCGCTCTGCGAGCAGCGCCTTGGTCAGCTCGCGCAGGTAGAACGGGTTGCCGCCGGTCGCGTCATGACAGGAGCGGCACAAATCCTCGTCGGCCCTGGGGCCGAGTACATCGCGAACCACGACTTCGGCCCCCGCCGCGCTCAGTGGTTCTGGCCGCAGGACGCTAATCGCGGACTCCGACAGCGCCGCCACCAGGCCAGTCGAGTCGTCACCGGGCCTTACACCGACGGCCAGCAGCACCGGGAGTGAGTCGACTCGTCGCGCGAGGTAGACCAGAAACCGCGCCGACGCGGCATCGAGCCAGTGAGCATCGTCGATCAGCAGCGCGAGCGGCCCACGCTCGGCCAGATCGGCCACCAGCCAGTACAGGCCATGCAGGACCGCGGTCGGATGATCTCGATCGACCGGCTGCGGGCTGCCTCGCTCGAACACCGACGCGGCCAGCCGGGCGGCCCCGTCCAACGGCTTCGGCCGGGCCAGAGCTTCCGTCCAGAGCAGCTCTCGCACCGCCGCGAACGAGGACTCCATCACCAGCTCGTCGCCACGGACGCGCAGAACCGTCATCCCCAGCTCGTCAGCGCGCCGGCGGCAAGCCGCCAGCAGACGCGTCTTGCCGATGCCGGCCGTACCCTCGATCACGACCAGCCCGCCTTCGCCGCGCCGCGCAGCGTCCAGCGACCCGCTTATGACGGCCAGCTCATCGGTGCGCTCGAGCAGGTCGTCTACAACGCCCTCGTTGCTACTCATAGCTGAGCGATCATATGGCCGCGCCACGGCTCACGTTTCCTTTCGTGTGGCGCCCGGTTTCGGTGTGTGGCGCGCGGGTACGCCAATGGTGACCACGGCGATCGGGAGGGCCTTGATGCCAACACCGCTGAAACTTCTCACCGACCATGGGCAGAGCCCATGGATCGACTTCATCTCGCGCGAGTTCGTGCGAGACGGCGACATGCAGGCGCTGATCGATGACGGGATCGTCGGCGTCACGTCGAACCCAACGATCTTTCAGGGCGCGATTGCCGAAGGGCACGCGTATGACGACCAGCTACGCGAAGTGCTCGAGCGCGAGGACGACCCCAAGGAGGTGTTCTTGGCGCTGGCGCGCGAGGACATCCGCGACGCGTGCGACCTGCTTCGTCCCGCATTCGACCGCGGCGACGCGACGCGGGACGGCTGGGTGTCGCTCGAGGTGGACCCGAACCTGGCCAACGATGCTGAGGCGACGATGCGCGAGGCCAAGCGGCTCCAGGCGATGATCGACCGGCCGAACCTGTTCGTGAAGATCCCCGGCACAGAGTCAGGACTGCAGGCGATCGAGGACACGATTGCCGCCGGAATCCCGGTCAACGTCACGCTGCTGTTCTCGCTGCAGCGCCATCGCGCCGCGGCCGAGGCGTACATCCGCGGCCTGCGCCGCCTGCGTGACGACGGGGGCGACCTGAGCACCGTGGCCTCAGTCGCCTCGTTCTTCGTCTCCCGCGTCGACACCGAGGCTGACCGCCGGCTCGATGAGCTGGGCGGCCACGACGAGCTCAAGGGCAAGCTCGCGATCGCCAACGCGAAGCTCGCATATCTGACCTATAAGGAAGTGTTCGCCGGCGGCGATTGGGGGGAACTCGAGGCGGCCGGTGCGTCGCCGCAGCGGTGCCTGTGGGCGTCGACCTCGACCAAGAATCCCGAGTACCGTGACGTGATCTACGTCGAGGAGCTGATCGGCCCGCAGACCGTCAACACGATGCCGCGCGAGACAATCGAGAAGCTCCAGGATCACGGCCGTGTCGAGCCGACGCTCGAGCAGGGCATCGACGACGCGCGCCGCACGCTGGAGCAGCTCGCCGCCGCCGGCATCGACTACGACGATGTCGTCGGTGTGCTCGAGCGCGAAGGGGTCGAGAAGTTCGCCGACTCGTTCAAGCAGCTGCTCGAAGGCGTTGCCGGCAAGCGCGACGAGCTGGTGGCGGCCTGATGGGCGACACAGACTTCCGCCGCGAGCTCGGCCAGCAGCTGCGCGTGGACTCGGTCCGCGCGAGCTCCGAGGCCGGCTCGGGTCACCCGACCTCGTCGATGTCAGCCGCCGACCTGATGGCGGTGCTGCTCGACGGCTACCTAAAGCTCGACTACCAGCATCCCGACGACCCGGCGCGCGATCACCTGATCTTCTCCAAGGGGCACGCCTCGCCGCTGTACTACGCGATCCTCAAGGCCGCAGGGGCGATCACCGACGAAGAGCTGCTCAGCTTCCGCCGCTTCGGCAGCCGGCTGGAGGGGCACCCGACACCGCGCATCCCGCCGACCGATGTTGCGACCGGCTCGCTCGGCCAGGGCCTACCGATCGGCGTCGGCCTCGCGATCGCCGCCAAGAAGCTGGATCGGCTCCCCTACCGGACGTGGGTCCTGTGCGGCGATTCGGAGATGGCCGAGGGCTCGATCTGGGAGGCGTTCCAGCACGCGGCGTGGGCGGGCCTCGACAACCTCACCGCGATCGTCGACGTCAACCGCCTGGGTCAGACCCGCGAGACGATGCTCGGCTGGGACATGGACGGCTACCGCGCCCGCGCCGAGGCGTTCGGCTGGAACGCGATCGTGATCGACGGCCACGACGTCGAGGCGATCGATCAGGCATTTACCGAGGCGATCGGTACCACCGGGCGCCCAACTGTGGTTCTCGCCAAGACCAAGAAGGGCCGCGGCGTCAAGGCGGTCGAGGATCAACCCGGCAAGCACGGCAAGCCGCTCGACGATCCCGAGGAGGCGATCCGCGAGCTCGGTGGCGCGCGCGACCTGACGGTGCAGGTCGCCAAGCCCGAGCCCGGCACTCCGCACCGGTTTGAGACCGAGGGCGGCGAGCTGCCGAGCTGGGAGCTCGGCGAGGAGGTCGCTACGCGCCAGGCCTACGGCGAGGCGCTGACCGCGCTCGGTTGCATTCGCGGTGACGTCGTCGCACTCGACGGCGAGGTGTCGAACTCAACGCTTTCGCACCTGTTCGCCGAGGCCCACCCGGACCGCTACTTCGAGATGTTCATCGCCGAGCAGCAGATGGTCGCCGCCGCCGTCGGGATGCAGGTCCGCGACTGGGTCCCGTTCGCGTCGACGTTCTCCGCGTTCCTCGCGCGCGCGTACGACTTCATCCGGATGGCCGCGATCTCGCGAGCTGACATCCGCCTGTCTGGGTCGCACGCGGGCGTCTCGATCGGTGAGGACGGCCCGTCGCAGATGGCGCTCGAGGACCTAGCGGCGATGCGGGCCGTGCACGGCAGCACCGTGCTGCATCCGTCCGACGCCAACCAGGCGGCACGTCTCGTCGCCGCGATGGCCGACCGGCCGGGCATCTCCTACATCCGCACGCTGCGCCCGAAGACGCCCGTGCGAACGGCGCCCGACGAGCAGGTTCGGATCGGTGGCAGCCGCGTGGTTCGCTCGAGCGACGACGACGAGTTCACGATCGTGGCGTGCGGGATCACGGTCGGCGAGGCCGAGAACGCCGCCGACCAGCTCGAGTCAGACGGCATGCGCGTGCGGATCATCGACTGCTACTCGATCAAGCCGATCGACGCCGACACGCTTCGCGCGGCGGCGAGCGATACGGCCGGGATCGTCACTGTCGAGGACCATTGGCCCGAAGGCGGTCTCGGTGACGCGGTGCTCGACGCCCTCTCCGAGGAGACCAGCCGGCCCCCGCTCGTCAAGCTGGCGGTCGGGGACATGCCGGTCTCCGGAGAGGCTGCGCAACTGCTGCACGCCGCCGGGATCGATGCCGAGGCAATCGTCTCGGCGGTGCAGAGGCTCGCGGCGCTGCGCGCGGCGGCCGGCGCCTAGCTAGATCCGGCCCAGCACCAGCAGAACCAGCAGCACGAGCGCGATCAGGCCGATGATCCCTCCGGCGACCGCAACCTTGAGCAGGAATAGGACGATCGCGACGACGATCAACAAGCCAACTAGTCCTCTGAGCATTTTCTCCTCCTTGCGTGGTGAGGCCGGGCGGGGCGACTACTGCGCGGGTGCTACCCGCTCGGTAGTGCGCGTACCCGGGAATGCACAGGACGCGGCTGAAAGGCGACGTCGAGCGAAAGGTTCGCTTGACGCTGGTGGATCGGACTAGAGTCGCGCCCTATGAAGGCGGCGGTGATCTACGAGAACGGCGGTCCGGAGGTTCTCCGCTACGAAGAGGTGCCCGACCCCGAGTGCCCCGACGGCTGTGTGCTGATCGATGTCGAAGCGATCAGCATCGAGGGCGGCGATTTGCTGGCCCGCGCCGGGTCGCCACCGCCGTCGGTTCCGCATATCGTCGGTTACCTCGCCGCGGGCACCGTCGCCGAGGTCGGCGCCGGGGTCGAGGGTCGAGCCGTCGGCGACCGGGTCGTAACGCTGAACATGGCGGGTTCGCACGCCTCCAAACGGGTCGTCCCGGCGATCACGACCTGGCCGATTCCCGACCGCCTGGACGCGGCGCGCGCAGCATGCGTGCCCGTGGCGTTTGGAACCGCCGAGGAGTGCCTGTTCACCGCGGGCCACCTCGAGTCGGGTCAGACCGCACTGATCCATGCCGGCGGCGGCGGCGTCGGCATGGCCGCGATCCAGCTCGCCAAACAAGCGGGTGCGACGGTCATCTCAACCGCGTCCAGCGACGAGAAGCTCGAGCGCCTCCGAGAATTTGGGCTCGACCACGGGATCAACTACGCCAGCGAGAATTTCGTGCAGCGAACACGGGAGCTGACCGACGGCCGTGGCGCCGATGTAATCCTCGACTCGGTCGGCGGCCAGAACCTTGTCGACAGCATCGCCGCGCTCGCCTATCGCGGGACGCTGGTGAGCGTCGGCCTGGCGGCCCGTGCCGGCTCCACGCTCGAGGCGAGGGCCCTGTGGGAGAAGAACAATGCCCTGCGCGGCGTGTTTCTCGGTGGCGCGCTGCTGAACGAGTACCCGCGTGTCCACGCGATGATTGCCGACCTGATCAAGCGCGTCCAGACGGGCGAACTGCGCGTCGTGATCGACCGGACGTTCCCACTCGCCGAGGCCGCCGGCGCGCATAGGTACGTCGAGAGCCGCCAGGCCTTCGGCCGCGTCGTGATGACGCCGTAGGCCGCGGCGCTCTGGGGGTCTAGAAGTTGCTCCAGCCGGCGTCGACGGGCAGGGCGACGCCCGTGATGTGGTCGGCGTCGTCGGAGGCGAGGAAGACCACCGCCTTGGAGATGACCTCAGGCGCCATCCACTCGGACGGGATCAGGGCTCGGTCGGTGCCGAAGAAGCGGGGCTGCCATTGCGCGGATTGCTCGACGGTGCCGCCCTCCTGGGTCATTCGGCTCGCGATCGCTCCGGGCATGACGGCGTTGACGCGGATGTGCTGGGCCCCGAGCTCCCAGGACAAGGTTCGCATCAGTCCGAGCACACCGTGCTTGCCGACGGTGTACGCCACTGAGGAGGGCTGTGCCCGGCTGCCCATCACCGAGGAGGTCAGGATGATCGAGCCCCCTCGGCCGCCGTCGATGATCTTCGGGATGAACGCCTTGGTGACCTTCCAGGCGCCGGAGATCAGGACGTCGATGCTCTCCTGCCAATCCTCCTCCTCGAGCGTCCAGGAGTTCTCGCTGATCGCCCAGATTCCATGGTTCACGGCGAGGATGTCGATCCGGCCGAACTCGGCCATCGCCTGAGTCGCCAGCGCGTAGAGGCCAGCGAGATCGCGCGCGTCGACCTTCGCCGAGATACAGCGCTGGTCCGTATCTTCGACGAGTCTTGTTGTCTCCTCCAGTTCCTCCATCGTGGCCCCAGGATGCATTGGGGTACGGAGCGGCTCGCAGATATCAAACGCAACGATCGAGGCGCCCTCGCTGGCGAGCGCGACGGCGTGCGCGCGCCCCTGACCCCTCGCGGCCCCCGACACCACGGCAACCCGTCCTTCTAGTCGTCCCATGGGTCCCTCCCTTCTTGGCTCTGGTCGATGAACATCTCGGCTCCAGGCGTTCAGGCCTTGGTAAACCGGATCGGGAGCGCCGTGAGGCCGCTAACGAGGTTGGCCCGTTCCCACGCGAGCTCGTCGGTGGCGAGCTCGACGGTGCCGAGGCGCGGGAGCAGCTCTTCCCACAGCATGCGCATCTCCAGCCGTGCCAGGTGAAGGCCCGTGCAGATGTGCGGGCCGTGGCTGAAGGCGAGATGCGGGTTCGGTCGCCGGGTGATGTCGAACGTATCGGGATCCTTGAACACACGCTCGTCGCGGTTGCCCGAGGTGTACAGCATCATCACTCGTTCTCCCGCGGGGACCTCTACGCCGCGTACCACGGTGTCCTCTACCGCCTCGCGCATGAAGTGCTTGGCTGGCGTGGTGTAGCGCAGGCTCTCCTCGACCAGGCCGGAGATCAGCTTCGGCTCACGCTTGATGAGCTCGCGCTGCTCGGGGAAGCGGATCAACCCGAGCATCCCTCCGGCGACGGTCGACGAAGTGGTGTCGTGGCCTGCCGGCGCGACCCCGGCGAGGAACGAGTCCGCGTAGCTGTCAGGCCATGCCTCACCGTCGACCTTCAGGCCGTTGATGACGGTGGTCAGGTCGTCGGCCGGATTCTCCTGGCGCTCGGCTCGCAGGTCGTGGAACCACTCCTGTAGCTCGGTCACGGTGACGGCGTACTGGCGCGCGGGTCCGTCGGGAAGGTTGCGGAACTCCGGACGCAGGTTGGCCGGGTCCCAGAGGCCGAAGAACTCGCGGGTCAGTTGGAGCACCCGGGGGATCTGGTCCTCATCGACTCCGAGCACGCCGAGGATGACGCGCAACGGGTACGGCTTCGCGAAGTCGTTGACGAAGTCGCATTCGCCGTCGCGTTCCATCAGCTCGTCGACAGCCTCCTTGGCCAGCTTCCTGGCCAAGGCTTCGTAGCGCTTGCGCACCTCGGCGGGTTGGAAGTTGGGCATCACCGACGCGCGGAACTTCGGATGCTCGGGCACATCCATGAAGCTCGGATAGTCGAAGGATCGCGCGCTGCCGGCCACCTCCTCGTAGAACTTCACGTACTCCTGGGTCGGGAGATGCGGGAAGTTGCCGTTGTGGAACACCTCTTGGTTGCGGGTGATCTCGACCATGTCGGCGTGCTGGGAGAAGACCCACATCGGATCCCAGCCGTCGATCGCCGCCCGGCCGACCGGCATGTTCTCGCGCAGCCACGCGCAGGCGGGAAGTACCACGTCCTCGAGGCGCACATACGACTCCGGCCAGATCACCGATTGCGCGACGTCGTCGGGCATTGCCAGCGACTGTTTCAGTGCCGTCAAGACTCACCTCTCACGATCCACCGGGATCTTCGGACGCAGTGCAGCTTCGCCCACCCGACTTGGAATCCACCAAGCGTTTGGTATGTGATACGCGAGCCTAGCCTCGCTGCCGAAGCCTGTCAATCCGATTGGACTGTCTGCAGGTCGCCGCTGGCAACACCGCTAGCCAGGTCGCCTATCCGTGCCGACCGATCTGGCGGCGAAGGTTCACAAACATCCACGAGGCGCCCGGCTCGCACAACTACCACCAGCGCGAGACGTTAGGCGTGGTCGCCGGTTAGCCGCCCCTCGTGGTCCCAGTCCGCCGGCACGACGACGGGAAGCGTCAGCAACATCGCGCCGTAGGACTTGCCTTGCGGGTCGTAGCGCAGGGTTGACGTGCCGCCCTGACCACCGAGCACACCGTCGATGACGATGTTCATCGCGCTGAGCCCAGGAAGCTCCCAGCGACGGATCTCCTGAGGGTTGTAGTGGGAGAAGATCGAACGCACGCGCTCGGCCGTGACCTGCTCGCGGATAATCGGCAGGAAGTCCGGGTGGCGGGCCATCAGGCCGATGTTGGCGCCGTCGCCCTTGTCGCCGCTGCGGGCATACGCCAGCGCGCGGAGGGGTACGGTTCGGCCGGCCCGAAGCATCGTCGCGGCTTCCTCACCAAGCGGCGGGGTGGCGATCTGCGCTTCGGCGCTGCCCGGGGACACCTCCACCGGCGTGTCCTCGCCCCCTAGGTGCACAGACGCCGACACGCTGCCCTTATCGAGCAGCCATTGGAAGACGCGGTACACGGGCGCCACCCGCGGACGCCCTGCGAACACGCCCGCCATGCCCTGAGCAACTATGCCGAACGGCACGAACTCGGCGGCGAAGATCTCAAGGGCCGCGCGTTCCGGGTGCCGGACCCCGACTTTCAGTACGACTTCGGTCGCCGTGTCGGGGCGACTCGCCCCGCCGAGGATGTCGCCGGCCCCCACGACCTCGACCGACGACTCGGTCAGCGGCCCAAAGCCGTCGTCGGCGATAAGGCGCTCCGTCCGGGCCACAAGCGCCTCACCGGCTCGGCGGGCGCGGCCAGCGGCATCGATGCCGGCGAATAGTGCCGTCGCAAGCACCCGGAAGCCGTCATGGTAGGTGGCCAGCACTTTGTAGCTCGTCGTCGCCGGGTTGCCCTTGGCACCCGACACTTGGACTCGATCGGGTCCGACCTGCTCGAGATTGACGTTGCGCCAATCGCAGACCACGTCCGGAGTGATAAACGCGGCGGGATCGCCAATCTCAAAGAGAATCTGCTCCCCGACGGTGCCCACCGACACGAGGCCGCCCGTGCCGGACGGCTTGGTAATGACAGTCGTGCCGTCCGACGAGACCTCGGCGATTGGGTACCCCATGTTGTCCCAACCGGGGACGGCGTGCCAGTCGGTGAACACCCCGCCGGTGCTCTGCGGCCCGCATTCGATGATGTGCCCGGCCAGCGTGCCGCAGGCGAGCTGGTCGTAGTCGGTGTCGCTCCAACCAAACTCGTGCATGAGCGGCCCTACCACGAGGGACGAGTCCGCACAGCGACCGGTGATGACAATGTCCGCGCCCATGCCGAGCGCGCGGGCGATCGGGCGAGCGCCGAGGTAGGCGTTGACCGAGGCCAGCGCCGGTGGGATCTCCTCGCCAGTGGCCATCTCTCGCGGCTTGGTCGCGAGGATCTCGTCGAGTCGCAGTGTGAGGTCGTCACCCTCGATGGCCGCGACTTTCAGCGGCAGGCCGATCTCGTCGACGGTCTCCTGGAGCACGCGGGCGCAGTCGCGCGGGTTCAGTGCACCGCCGTTCGTGACGACCTTGGTACCACTCTGCGCGAGGTCGGCGAGGATCGGCTTTAGCGACTCGACGACGTCCGGAACGTACCCGGTCGCCGGGTCCTTGGCGCGCGCACGCGCCAGCAGCGCCATCGTTATCTCGGCCAGGTAGTCCGAGACGAGGTAATCGACGCCATCGGCGTCGTCGAGGAGTTGACGAGCCGCACGGGACGTATCGCCCCAGAACGCCGCCCACAGTCCAAAGCGCACCTTGTCCTTCATCACCGTGACTGTCCGATCTGGCTCGCGGGCATTGTTGTCCTCTCATATCCGATTGAACACCGGCGGTCGCTTTCCGTAGAAAACGCGATCGACGCTGGGCGGGTCATCGAACGACGACCTTCTTGGGCCGCCGATCTTTGCCGAATGGTATTCTAACGACCGTTTGGCGGATAATCGTAGCGTGGACTGCACCGCGTCGCACGGATGCCCACAGGAAAGGGTCACATGAGCTCACAGCTAGCGCCGCTCCTCGAATCGCTCCGCGCACGTCATCTAAGGATCGGCCTCGTTGGCTGCAAGAGCAGCCGTGCCGCCGAGGTCATCGACGCCATCATGTCGCTTCCCCTAGCGACAGTCGAGGTGTTTGGCGTGTCGGAAGCCTTGCGAGCCGACCTCGCGGACGTCGTCGGCGTGGCGAGCGAGGCGGCCGATGACGCGGAGGCCTCGGCCACGGCGGTTGCCGCGTGGCAGAGCGACTCGGTCGACGTCCTGCTGAAGCTCGACGTATCGACCAAGACCCTCATGCGGGCAATGCTGGAGGCCCATGTCGGCGGCTGGTTCACCCACGTTGCGCTCATCCTCGACGAGGGCCGGGGAAGCCGGTTCTTGCTCTCGGACTCCGGCCTCAACCGCCAGCCGAGCTCAGCGGACATCGTACGCATCGTCGAGCGGATGACAATCGTCGCTCGCGCGCTCGGCAATCCCGACCCGAGAATTGCCCTCCTCTCGTACCGCGAAGACCCCGACCCGCTCTTCCCGCTGTTCGACGAGGCGCTTGTGCAGCATGCGGACGAGCTGGCAAGGCTTCCCGTGACGCTGGTTGGTCCTACTTCCTTCGACATCGCCGTCGACGCGACCGCAGCAACAGCGAAGGGTCTGGCCGGCGGTGGCATCTGCGACGGCATCGTCTCGCCCGACATCATCGCTGCCAATGCGCTGTACAAAGCCCACATGCTGCGCCCGGACTGCGTCGTCGCCGGCATCGTCGTGGACGAGCTAGGTCGCACACTCGCGGTTCCCAGCAGGGCGGCGACGCTCGACGCTCGCCTGGCCTCGGTCGCCCTCGCGGCGACCGTCAACGACCACGAGCAGAAGCCGGTTCAGGTCGCCTAACCCTCGCGGCGTTGTTGACGAGAACGTCGATGGTGCCCATGGCGGGGCGTGGGCCGGTCGAACGTTGAGTCTACCGGATGCTTGTTTGATTAGTCGATCGTCGCGCACTGCCCGTGCCGGCAATCACCCGCGGCGCCGGCAGCCGCTCGTCGGCGAGGAACTCGTCGATCGGTGGTGCTGCGTCTCCGGCCTGATCGATCAGAAACAGATGACCGGCGCCGGGGACCAGGTGCCACCGGCACGACGGCAGCCGAGAGACGAAGATCCTGGTGTTGATCGGTGGCACCAGCGGGTCGACCTCGCCCGCCAGGACCAGGGTCGGAACCGTCAGCGTGTGCAACCAGGGGAGGCTTGTCCAGCCGGTCATGCTCCAGACCTGCTCGAGCATCCCGGCTTTGTTGACCGGCCAGCGCTGGTGCGCTCGCTCGACCCAGGCGCGCATCTCGGTGTCCCGGCTCACCTCACCGCCGACTACCCGCAGCAGCGCCGCTCGCCGGCCCGGCGTCTCGCGCCGCGCCGCCAGGGCGACCAGTCGCATCAGCACGAGCGGGTTCTGGATCGCGCCGACCCCCGGCGTGGTCGCCGCCAGCACGAGCCGCCGGACACGGCGTGGGTGGCGATGGGCGAACTGCTGGGCGATGGCGCCGCCGAGGGAGTAGCCGAGGACGTCCACCGACTCGTGTCCGAGCTCGGACAGCAGCTCGCCGACGACGTCGGCCAGGTCGGACATCCGCAAGCGTTTCTGAGACCGAGGCGAGCCGCCGACCCCGGGCTGATCGAACGCGATCGTCTGCCGGTCTGGCAGGAATGAGCGCAGCGGCTGCCACAGCTCGATGTTGGCTCCGAGCCCGTTTATCAGCAGCAGCGGCGGCCCAGCTCCTTGCACCGAGATCCGCAGACGCAGCCCGCGGATCTCGGTGTAGCGCTCGTCCTGCAGCCGCTGGCCGACGCTAGCGACAGAACGTGCAGCCACGACCGCCTCGCTCGATCGTGCGCACGATCTGGATCTGGTGCTCCATTGCCATGCGGTTGTCGGACATCACGCGATCATGTTCGCGGCGGGCCTTGGACAGGTTCAGCGCCGCGCAATTCAGGACCCGGCGGACCAGCCTATTGCCGAGCTTCTGGTGGGGGTTCATCGGTCACTCCTTCGTGAGTGCTGACGGTCGCCCTCCCTCCCTGCACCGTCGCGGCAAGTATAGCCTCGGAGGCCGATACTAAAACAATCGGTCGGTAGACTGTGTGCGGATGCGCACGCTTGCCGGAAAGACTTTGCTGATCTCCGGCGCCAGCCGCGGCGTAGGCCTCGCGATTGCGCTGCGCGCCGCGCGAGACGGAGCCAATATCTGTCTGCTGGCGAAGACGGCGCGGCCCGATCCGCGACTTGACGGCACGATTTACACGGCCGCCGAGGCGATCGCTGCGGCCGGCGGCCAGGCCCTGCCGGTCGTCGGTGACGTGCGCAACGACGCCGACGTCCAGCGCGCCGCGCGTGAGTGCGTCGAGCGCTTCGGCGGGATCGACGTGTGCGTCAACAACGCCAGCGCGATCAACCTCGCGGGCACGCTCGAGCTCGAGATGAAGGGCTATGACCTGATGGCCGATATCAACGTCCGGGGAAGCTTCCTGCTGACCAAGACATGCCTTCCGCACCTGCTCGAATCGAGCAACCCGCACGTGCTGATGCTGTCGCCGCCGCTCAACTTCGATCGCCGATGGTTTCGCGAGCACGTCGCCAACACGGTCGCGAAGTACTCGATGAGCATGTGGGTGATCGGCATGGCCGAGGAGTTCCGCGACCGCGGGGTGGCGTTCAACGCGTTGTGGCCGCGCACCTACGTGGCCACGGTGGCGGTCCGCAACGTGCTCGGCGGCGACGAGGCGCTGGCACGCTCGCGCCGGCCCGAAATCATGGGCGACGCGGCGCGGGCGATCCTCGTGCGCGGCTCGCGCGAGTGCACGGGCAACCTGTTCATCGACGATGACGTGCTGCGCTCAGAAGGCGTCACCGACTTCGCGCAGTACCGCTACGGGGAGGCGCGCGAGGAGGATCTGCTGCCGGACTTCTTTGTCTGACGGGCCGAGCCGCCGCCCGGGAGGAGTCGGGCGGCGGCCGGTTGCTCCCGTCAGCGGGGCCGAGCCGGTCCGGCCACCGGCCACTGAATGTGCTTGACCTCGAAGAAGTCGCGGAAGCCGTCTTCTCCGCCCTCGCGTCCGACCCCGCTCTCGCGGGGTCCGCCCCAAGGGGCGTCGGGCCGCGGGCCACCGCCGCCGTTGATCGCGACCGACCCGGACTTGATCCGCTGCGCTACTGCGATCGCCTGATCGGTCGGCCCCCAGACTGCGGCGTTTAGCCCGTAGCGTGAGTCGTTGGCCTGTGCGATCGCTTCCTCGATCGTGCCGTATCGCATCACGATGCCGACCGGTCCGAACAGCTCGTTCTGGGCGATCTCCGAGCTGTTGGGCAGGCCGCTGACGAGCGCCGGGTTCATGTAGAAGCCGACCGGCTCGTCGGGGCGCCCGCCGCCGGCGACGATCTCAGCGCCGGCCTGCAGCGCCCGCTCGACGTAGCCCTCGACCGACGCCCGCTGCTCGCCGCGAATCAGCGGCCCGACCGCCGTATCGGCGGCGCGCGGATCGCCGACCTTGAGCTTGCCGATGAACTCGCCGGCGGCATCGACGTAGTCCTGATAGTCGGCCTCGGGCACGAACGTCCTCGTCGTGCAGCCGCACGCCTGACCGGTGGCGGTCGTCATCCGCAGGATCGTCGGCCCGGTCAGCACGTCGATCTCGGCCCCCGGCAGCACGATCGTCGGCGACTTGCCGCCCAGCTCGAGCACGACCTTCTTGGTCGTCGGGGCGGCCTGTGCCATCACGGCCGAACCGACCGCGACCGAGCCGGTGAAGCTCACCATGTCGACGTCGGCGTGCGAGCTCAGCGTGACACCGGCGTCCCTGCTGCCGATCACCAGGTTGGCGACGCCAGCCGGGTACTCCACCTCCTGCATCATCTCGAAGAAGCGGTGCGTGGTCAGCGGCGCCCGCTCGGACGGCAGCACGATCCCGGCGCAGCCGGACGCGAGGATCCCGCCGAGCTTGCGCGCCAGCAGGAACAGCGGGAAGTTGTAGGCGGTGATCGCGGCGACCACTCCGACCGGCTCCTGGCGCAGCAGGCTGGCGCTCGTGAACGGCTGGTAGTGCAGCGGCAGGCCGTACTCGTAGCCGCCGACCGGGCCGCGCGCGGCGGCATCGGCAAACCAGCGGAAGGTGTCGATTGCAGCACCGACCTGGCCGGCCTGCGCCAGCGCCTGCGGCGAGCCGACCTCAGAGATGATCAGGTCGATGTACTCCTCGCGACGGGCTTGGAACAGATCCGTCAGGCGATGCAACAGCAGGCTGCGGTCGCGCGGGGAGAGCTCGGGCCAGGGACCCGAGTCGCTTGCACGCCGCGCCGCCGCGATCGCCGCCTGCACCTGGGAAGTCGTGGCGAACCGCATCCGCACGAGCGACTCCTCGGTGGCGGGATTGACGACGTCGGCGTGCGATTCGCCTTCGCCCTGGACCCAGGCTCCGTCGATGAAACAACTGGCCGACAGCTCCTGACCATCGAGCTCCTGCGGTGTGTCAATAGTGGATGTCGCCACGAGGTTCTCCTTTCAAAGTGCGGTGTAGCCGCCGTCGATCGGGATCGCGACGCCGGTGAGGAAGCTCGAGCGGTCGCTGGCGAGGAACAGTGCGAGCTGTGCGACCTCCTCGGGCTTGCAGAAGCGACCCAGCGGGATCGCTTGCATGAACGAGGCCAGCCGCTCGTCGAGCACCTCGGCGCTCTCTCCGGGCGCGGCGAAGAACTGCTGCAGCATCGGGGTCTCGGTCGCGCCCGGGAGTATCGCGTTGGCGCGGATCCCCTGCCCGCCGCCGATCGCGGCGATGCAGCGCATGAAGCCGATGACCCCGGCCTTCAGCGCCGCGTACACGGGGCTGTTGCGCGACGCGATGATGCCCGACACCGACGAGGTGAACAGGACCGACCCGCCACGACCGTTCTGACCCATCAGCGGCAGCGCCGCCTTCGTCAGGAACACCGCCGAGCGCAGGTTGATGTTGACCTGGAAGTCCCACACCTGCTCGTCGAACTCAAAGCCTCGAGGACCGGCGGCGCCGGCGTGGTTGTAGAGCACGTCGATCCGGCCGTGGTCGGAACCGACCTTGTCGATCGCCGCCTCGATCTGGCTCAGATCGGTCATGTCGACCCCCTGCGCCTCGGCGCTGCCGCCGGCGCCGTGGATCTGATCGACGACCGAGGCCGCGGCATCGGCGTTGATGTCGATCAACACCACGTGCGCGCCCTCGGCGGCGAACAACAGCGACGCTTCGCGTCCCATTCCCGAACCCGCCGCGGTGATCACGGCGACACGATCTGCAAGGTCACCAGCCATGTCATTCCCCTCGTTAGATGTCGCGAGCGTCGATGTAGCGGTCGAGCACGGTGATCCCGGCCTCTCTGAGCACCCGCCGCTTGCCCTCCGCGCCGCCGCCGGACTCGTCCGACGAAGCGCCCGCGTGCGAGTAGCGCTTTCCGGCGGGAGCGGCGGCGCCGGCGATGTAGGCGTAGACGGGCTTTGAGATCTCGCCCTCGCGGACGAGCGCCGCGAGACGCTCCTCCTGCCCCGTACCGACCTCGCCGAAGACCAACATCCGGTCTGTCTCCGGATCGGCCTGCGCCAGTAGCGCCGCGGCCGGGACATCGAGTCCGATGACTGCGTCCCCGCCGACGCCGACGCAGGTGCTCTGCCCCAGCCCGGCCTGCGTCAGCTGGTAAGCGATCGTGGTCATCATGCCGCCGCTGCGCGAGATCAGCGCCACCCGTCCGGGCGCGTAAAAGTCGGGCCGCAGCGCGCCGAGCAGGCTCTGTCCGGGTGAGATCACGCCGGGGCTGTTGGGGCCGATCAGGGTCACGCCGGCGGCACGCGCCGCCGACACCAGCTCGAGCGAGACGTCGAGCGGCACGCCATCGACCATCAGCACGATCGGGTCCATGCCGGCGTCGATCGCCTCCAGCGCTGCATCGCGCAGCAGCCCCGCGGGCACGAACAGGATCGAGGCGGTCCCGCCGACCTGCTTGGCCTCCTCGACGGTGTCGAACACCGGGATCCCGTCGACGTCGGCGCCGCCCTTGCCGGGCGTCACGCCCGCGACGATCGTGGCACCGCCGGCCTGCATCATCTCCGCGCCGAGCCGGCCGGTCGCGCCGGTCAGGCCCTGGACGACGATCCGCGTCTCTCGGTCGATCAGGAACGCCATCGTCACGCGCTCCCGGCCGCGAGCTTGTCGGCCAGCATCCGCGCGGCATCCCATTCGTCGACCTCGCGGCCGACGACGTCGGCCGGGGTCCCGGTCCGCTGCGCCCAATCCTGCACCATCGCCCGGGCCTGGTCCTCCTGGTTTCCCGCGATCCGCACAACGGTCGGCCCGTTCCAGCCCGCCGCCTCGAAGCCCGCGACCAGCCCGGCGGCAGTCACCGACAGTGGCTGGTTGGCGATGCACGACGAGAAGAAGAAGCCGGCGATGTGGGGCTGGGAGGCGATCAATTCGGCAGCGAACGCAACCTTCTCCTGGGAGGGCGCGCCGCTCGTGTCGCAGTAGTTCGCGGGACGCAGGCCGACGGCATCGAGCGCATCGAATACGACCAGCGACTCACCCCCGCCGACCGAGTGAGAGCCGACGAGCGTGCCCTGGGCCTCGCCCTCCTCGACGAGCTGCACGAATCGGAACGAGCCGCGGTGGTCCTGCTGCTGGAAGATCCGCGCCGCGCGTTCGCGCGGCGACTCGGTGTGCTCGGGCAGCAGGCTGCGATCGGGAACGATCCCGAGGCTGTAGTCGTCGAGCTCGGCCTTGGCGTCGATCGCCACCGCTCCGGTCGCGGTCAAGAACAGCGGGTTGACCTCGATCGTGTAGGCGTGCCACTCCCGTGCCGCGCGCACGACGGCGCTCGCGGCCCTCGTGATCGCTTCGCGCTCGGCGCCGGCCAGGCCGACGGTGCCCAGCATCCGGCGGATCTCGTAAGTCTCGAGGCCCTGCCCCGGCACCGCAACGCGGATCTCAGCCGTGTCGGGCCGATAGCCCGCCCCACCGCCGAGGCCGATGCTCAGGATCCGCGCGCCGGCCTGTCCGTCGACATGCGCACTCAGGTAGACGCTGCGCTGCGGCTCGACCGCAGTCTCGACGAGCACCGATCCGACCGTGATCCCCTCGACCGCCAGTCCGATCAGCTCCTGCGTCTTGGACGCCGCGGCGTCGGGATCGTCGACCCGGTCGACAAGCCCGAGGCTGGCACGGTCGCCGTAGGGAATCTGCGCCTTGACGTACACCGGGCAGCCGACTTCGGCCGCTGCCGTGTGCGCCTCAGCGGCCGAGCTGCAGAGGCGCCCGTCGGGTGCCTCGAGGCCGTAGCGCGCCAGCAGCGTCTTGCTTGCCGCCTCGGTCAGCCGCACGTCATGCTCCTTCCGCGATCGGTCCGATGTACTCGACGCTCGCCAGCGACGGCGCTCGGAACGGCGCCTCGTGCGAGTTCTCCTCCTGCACGTGTGCCGCGAGTCCGACACAACGCCCGATCGACGTGACGAGGTCGATCGCCTCGACCGGGAGCTGCGCATCCATCAACAAGGCCGCCACGGCTGCGTCGGCGTTCATCGCGAGTCGCTCGCCCTTGGCCGCGATCACGATTGACTCGATCTCGCGCGCGAGCCGCCGATAACCGTCGCCCTCGACGATGCTGGCCATCAGTCCCGGCACGCGCGGATCACGCTGGTGGTAGGGATGCCCGAAGCCGGGGACGCGCAGGCGCTGCGACAGCCGACCCTCGATCGCATGCCGAACTTCCGCGTCGGGGACCGGCCAATCGCTCGCCCCTGCGCGGATCTCTGCCAGCAGGCGTGCGCACTCGCCGGCCGCGCCACCGTGGGCCGGTCCGGCGAACGCGAGCAGTCCCGCGGCCATCGCCACGCCCGGTGCGCCGCGGGTGGAGGCGACGGTCCGCGCCGCCGCGATCGATGGGGCCGCCAGTCCGTGGTCGCAGGCGGCGACGAGCACGCGCTTGATCGCGTCCTCCTGGCCCGCGCTGGGGGCGGCGCCGGTCAGCAGCAGCCAGACGGTCGCCGGGAAGCTCCAGGACTCGATGATCTCGTCGATCGGAACACCGCGGTAATGGATCTCGTTGGGCCTGATCAGGGTGATCCCGGTCCGCCAGGACTCGAGTGTCGGACGATTCGCCATCGGCGCGCTCAGGCCCGGATCCCGGCGGTCTGATGCAGCGAGCGGCGTGCCAACTCGACGCCGGTGTCGGGGTGCGAGTCCGCAAGCAGACCGGCGGCATACAGGACGTAGTCGGAATCGATCAGGACGTCCGGCGATTCCGGCACGAGGGCGAACGGGTCGGTGCTGGCGAGCGCGTCGCGCACGATCGCCGCGGGGTCGGCGGCGGCGATCACCGACCCACCGGTGCCGAGCACGGCCTCGACGCGACGCAGATCCTTGCCCTCCTGCACCAGTACCGGTCCCTCGGGCAGCATCACCTGCCGGTGGTGGCCGCAGTGGCGGACGATCGCCGTCCGTGCGGCGAAGGTCGCCAGCAGCCCGTCGAACTGCCGCTCGCGCTCGTCGGCCGGGAGCGTCGCCGGGGCTCGGGCGATGCGATCGACATAGGCGCGCAGCTCGTCCAGGTCCTCGGCCCCGTGGTCGGTCAGGAATGACTCGCCGGCCAGCTCGAGGATCGTCTCGGCGTTCCAGCGCACGCCGAGGTCGCCCTCGACGGTGCGGATCAACGGGGGCTCTCTCAGCCCCCGCAGGACGACGCCTTCCTCAAGTTCAGACGGGCCCCAGGAGTGGACGTTGGTCGTCGCCCCACCGACTTCGACCGCGACGACGCCGCCTCTGAACAGCCGCTGTGCCAGCAGTGCGACGGCATCCAGGACGACGCCCGGGGTCGGAAGGATCTCGGCGTCGAGCCGGTCTCGGACCTTGTCGATCCCCTTGGCCCGCACGATGTTGGTGAAGAACTCGTCGCGGATCGCCGCTCGCACCGGCTCGGGCACGAGCGTGTCCAGTTCGGGCAGCACGTTGGGCACGGTGATCGCACGGACGCCGCCGTCGCAGAGGATCTCCGTCGCCTGCGCCGACACTTCGCGGTTGCCCGCGACGATCACGGCTGGACACTCCTCCCAGACGGCCAGCGCGGTCGCGTTGGCCAGCAAGATCTCGCGATCGCCGCCGTCGGTGCCGCCGGTCAGCAACACGATGTCGGGACGCCAGCGCTCGAGCGCCTCGAGGTCTTCGGCGTTGATCCGGTAGGTCAGCGTGCCGATCAGCTTGGCGCCGGCGCCGAGCGCTGCGATCCGGCCGGCCTCGGTACTGAGCCGGGGCACGAGCCCGGAGACGACGAGCGCGAGGCCGCCCGCGGCGCTGCTCGACGCTGCCCGGAACGCGGCGTCCTCGAATCGAGGGCCGTGCTGGCGATGCACTCCGTCGATCGCGGCCATGAAGCCCTCGCGGACATCGGTCGCGACCGTCGTCGGCGCCTGCGCGCGATAACGGTTACCGGGATCGTCGAGATCGACCACCGCCAGCTTCGTGAACGTGCTCCCGATGTCGAACAGCCACGCCCACCGCGTCACAGCACGGCGCTCCCGACGATGTGCTCGAGGTCGGCGACGACGTCCTCGTAACCAAGCGCGCCGCCCTTGGCCCGCGCCCGCTGATCGAGGCGCTCGCGCTCCATCCGGCGCGCCTCCGCAGGGATCGGCACGTTGCCGGGATCGAGGAAGCGCACCGCGCCCTTGAGGTCGCGGACGACGAGCACGTCGCCGTGGGCGATCTTGCTCGGCGCCGCCGGCTCGTCGAGCACACCGGCCTCAAACGCGCGGATCGTGCCCTGAACCGGATCCCCGTCGCCAAGGTCGAGCACGGCGTCAAGGATCGCGCGGCCCTCCATCAGGTTCAGCGTCCGCTCGAACTCGACTTCCTCGGATCCGAGCGGAAAGTCCTGTCCCGCGAGCAGGTGCAGCACGTAACGGGTCGACCGCACGCTTGCTGCGTTGCCCTCGGCGGTGGGGACGCCGAACCCCTCCTCGACCGACTTGACGTAGAGCAGCGTCGCCTTGGCGATCGCCGCAACCAGCGTGTTCATCGAGATCAGCCCGTAGGCCGCGGACTCGTCGGGTGGGAACGCGCCGGCGAAGTGGTTGTTCGTCATATACACGCTGACGTCGTCAAAGCCGAATCGCGCCAGGTACTCCTCGGTCAACTCCTGCACCGCCAGACAGGCGGCGATGTCCTGCGCGATCGTGCCCTGCGAGATCGCGTAGGCGAGCACGTGCTTGACCCCCTGAGCGGCCATGATCAGCGCCTCGAGGACGACCCCGGCGTGCATCAGCGCCGGCACCGAGCATGAGGCACTCTGGGTCAGACCGAGCGCGTCGTCCATGATCGGGATCCCCGCCTCGGTGTACTTGCCCATCAACCGGTAGACGTATTGCCAGTTGCGAATCCCCTCGGCGAGCGACGTGTTCTTCGAGTACTGCACGGTTGAGTAGATCGGGCCCGATACGAACCCGCTCATCCCGCAGGCGAAGCCGACGTCGGCGACCAGGCGCAGGTCGGTCGAGTTCGCACGCAGGTGAACTGGGCGCTCGCGCTCGAGCACGATTTCGCGGGTCGCCGCGACCCCGTGGTGGATCAGCGGGTAGCCGTTGAGCAGCGACTTGGTCGGCGTGCTGTCGCGCGCGGCGCGCGACGCGTGCTCGAAACGGTGCGTGCGCGTCATCGAGTCGACCGTGATCGGCAGGATGTCGGCGCCGGCCTCCTCGAGGAACCGGTTCAGCACGCTCTGGCCCTGGAGGTTCGCGACCCCGGCGCGCGGCTGCACGAGCGTGCGGCCGGCGGCCTTCGCCTCGGCCATCACCGCCGGACAGTTGCGATGCGCCATCTCGCGCCGGCAGAAGTCGAATGCCTCGTCGAGGTCGACGATCGGCGTGCTCGGCGATTGGGCGAACACCCCCGGACGCTCACGGTCGAACTCCTCGTCGGCGAGCATCTCGTTGCGCACCTCGGCGACCTGCACCATGGGCTATCTCCCCTTCGCGTTGATGTCGGCGCTGATCAGCTCGAGCGCCGGAGTGAGATCGGCGTTGGGCTCGAACACGCGATCGAAGCCGAGGATCTGGAACTGGCGCTCGACGTCCTCGTGCGAAGCCACGCGCCCGACGTTCAGGTTGCCGCCGATGTAGAGCAGCATCTCCCCGAGCCCGGACTCGATGAACGCCTCGCGGATCCCGTCGCAGGAGATCGCCGCGTGCCCGTTGGATGACGACAGCACGACGGCATCGGCAGCGGTCTCGACCGCCGCCTCGACGAACTCGGAGATCGGCGTCATCACGCCGAGTGACACGACGTTGGCCCCGGCCGACTTGAGCGCGTGCTCGACCAGCCGGATCCCCATCACGTGGATGTCGTCGCCGGCCACGCCGGTCACGATCGTCCGCCCCGCCAGCAGCGTGCTCGCTTCAGTCAGGTCGCCTGGCATGGCGCGGAATTATACCAAACGCCCGGTAGAAGTCGAGGGGCGGCGTCAGCGCTCGCACAACCGCCTGATGCGGTCGATCAGGTCGGGCCAGAGCGCGCGCGGAAGATCGTGGCCCATGCCGTCATAGATCACGAGCTCGGCATCCGGAATTGCCTCCGCGGTCGCCTCGCCGCCGCTGACGTGGGCGAGCGGATCTTCGCGCCCGTGAATCACCAACGTCGGCACGCGGACGTCTCGCAGGCGCTCGGTGCGATCGCCCGACGCCGCCACCGCGGCCAACTGCCGGATCACGCCCGGCGGGTCGTGCGCGCGGTCAAACGCTCGGCCGGTTCGATCCCGCAGGCCGTCCTCATCGAACGGGAAGCCCGGTGAGCCGACCACGCGGTAAGCCTGGAGCGTTCGCTCGATCGCCCCTTCGCGGTCGGTCGCAGGCGGTGCGAGCAGGGCCGCCATCGCCGCGCCGCTCGGTTGCCCGACGGCCGGATTGCCGGTCGTCGACATGATCGACGTCAGCGTCCGGACCCGCTCGGGATGCTCGATCGCGACGGTCTGCGCGATCGTGCCTCCCATCGAAGCGCCGACCAGGTGTGCACTGTCGAGGCCGAGCCCGTCGATCAGGCCGACCGTGTCGCGGCCCATGTCGCTGAGCCGATAAGGGGCCGAGCTATGGTCACCGCCCAGCAGCGCTTGCAGGTCGACGGGCGGAGCGTCGGTGAGGTGCGTCGAGAGGCCGACATCGCGGTTGTCGAACCGCACCACGTAGTAGCTCTGATCAGCCAGGTCTGAGCACAGCGGGTCGGGCCAGCCGAGCATCTGCGTCGCCAGCCCGTGGATCAGCAGGATCGGCGGATCCGAGCTCGAGCCGAACGTCTCGTAGGCGATCTCGAGTCCGTTCGCAGGCGTGGTTGCGACGGTGCTTCTCATCCGGTCCGCTCCTCACCATTTCAAACAAATGTCTGGTTGACCCTACATGATCCCATGGTGCTGTCGCGCCCGCTCCTGATTGACAGAACAGCTAGTGCACAAGGCGCCAAGGCGGTGCCAGACTCCGTCGCCGGATGACCGACAGGCGCAGCGCGAAGAGGTCGGCGTGAGCATGCTGCGCACTCCCGAGGAGGGTCGCGAGCTCGCGGCGCGCGCAACCTCGTTCACCGTCCCGGACCTGTTCCGGCGATCGGTGCGTGTCCACCGCGACCGGACCGCCGTCGTCTCCTCCGAGGTCGAGCTGACCTACGGCGAGCTCGGCGACCGCGTCAACCGCCTGACCAGCGTGCTCGCCGATGCCGGTCTGTCGCGCGGCGATCGCGTCGCGGTTCTGTCAACGACACGCCCGGAGTACATCGAGGTCTACTTCGCCGCGGCTGCGCTCGGGCTGACCGTCGTCGGCCTCAACATCCGCATGGGGCTGGATGAGCTGGTGCACTGCGTCGAGCTCGCGCGCGCGTCGGCGCTGTTCGCGTCGCCCGCCCTGGCCGAGCTCGCCGAGCCTTTGCTCCACCGCGTCGCGACGCTCGAATGCCTCTGGTGGTTCCCCGATCGGGTCGGAGAACGGACCAGCGAATACGAGCAGCTGCTGGCGGCCGCGTCCGCCGGCCCGGGCCCCGACGCGGCCGAGCCCGAGGACATCCATTGCGTGCTGTTTACGAGCGGCACGACCGGACGCCCGAAGGGGGCGATGATCAGCCAGCGTGCCTCAGTGATGCGCGCAGTGCGCTGCGCCAACTGGTTCGAGCTCACGCCCGAGGACGGGATGATCGGCTGGATCCCGATGTACCACACCGGCGGCGACGAGTGCGTCAAGGCGACGTTCCTCACCGGCGGCAAATTCGCGACGTTCGAGAAGCCCGACCCCGAGGCGATGTACGCAGCAATCGAGCGCCACCGGCTCACCTGGACGGCGATGCTGCCCGGGGTCATCACCGATTTCCTGCACCACCCGCGCCGCGAGTCCTACGACCTTTCGAGCTTCCGCTTCGCGCTTGGCTACGCGAACATGATGCCCAGGGTCGTCGAGGAGTTCACGACGTCGCTCGGCGTCGGCTTCTGGGACACGTTCGGGCAGACCGAGAGCAGCTTCGTAGTGGCACTCGACCTCGTAGTGCCCGGCTCCAAGCCATCGTTGCGCAAACGTCCGGCGCCGCTGCTCGACGTACGGATCGTCGACGACCAGCTGCGCGAGCTGCCGACGGGCACCCCCGGCGAGTGCGTCGTCCGCGGACCCAGCGTGATGTCGGGATACATCGAGGATCCCGCCGCGACCGCTGAGGTGTTCCGTGGCGGCTGGCTGCACACCGGCGACGTACTCGTGCGGCACGAGGATGGGACGCTCACGTACGTCGATCGTCTCAAGTACCTGATCAAGACCGGCGGCGAAAACGTCTATCCGGCCGAGGTCGAGCAGGTCCTGACCACCCACGCGGCGATCAGGGAGGCCTGTGCGATCAGCGTGCCCGATCCGCGCTGGGGGGAGACGATCAAGGCCGTGGTCGTCCTCGAGCCCGGAGGCCGCTGCACGCCGGAGGAGGTCAAGTCGTGGTGCCGCGAGCGGCTGGCCGGCTTCAAGTGCCCACGCTACGTCGAGTTCCTCGACTACGACGCCGTACCGCGGAGCACCACCGGCAAGATCCTTCGCCATGAGCTCGAGCGCCTGAAAGTCACCGATGAGCAGCGCATCTGACATCATTTATCAGACAAACGTCTGGTAGGCTGAGCACGGTCAGCTGAGCTGAAATCAGATCGAGAGAGGAGCCATAATGGCGGGACGCGTCGAGGGTAAGGTCGCGTTCGTAAGTGGGGCTGGGCGCGGGCAGGGACGCAGCCACGCAGTCCGCCTCGCCGAGGAAGGCGCGGACATCATCGCGATCGACATCTGCGCTCCCGTGCGCAGTGTCACGTACGACATGGCCAGCGAGGACGACCTCGCCGAGACCGCTCGCCTGGTCGAGGAGCAGGACCGGCGAATCGTCACCGCAGTCGCCGACGTTCGCGACTTCGAGCGCGTCAAAGAGGTCATGGACGGCGGCCGCGCGCAACTTGGCGGGCTCGACATCGTCGTCGCCAATGCCGGCATTGCGTCATACGCCCCCGGTCACGAAATCACCGACGCCGCCTGGGACGAGATGGTTGACATCGACCTCAAGGGCGTCTGGCACACGATCAAGGCGGCGGTGCCGCACCTGCTCGAGCAGCAATCCGGTTCGATCGTCATCTGCGCATCGGGCGCGGGCGTGATCGGCCCGCCCGGCCTGGCGCACTATGTCGCCGCCAAGCACGGCGCTGTCGGCCTGATGCGCGCGTTCGCCAACGAGCTCTCGCCGAGCATGATCCGCGTCAACTCGGTGTGCCCCACGCAGGTCGACACGCCGATGATCATGAACGACGAGATCTTCACGATGTTTCGCCCCGACCTCGAGTCACCGGGACGAGACGACATCGTCGAGGTGTCGACGAACATGAACCTGATCCCGGTGCCGTGGGTCGACGCCCGCGACGTGTCCAACGCCGTGCTGTTCCTCGCCTCCGACGAGGCGCGCTACATCACCGGAACCGCGCTGCCCGTCGACGCGGGAATCGTCACCAAGGTAGCCCTAGGCTAAGAATCGGAGGGACTAGAGATGGGTCGCTTGGAGAACAAGGTTGCGTTCATCACGGGCGCGGCGCGCGGCCAGGGCCGCAGCCACGCCGTGAAGATGGCGCAGGAGGGAGCCGACATCATCGCCGTCGACATCTGTGACCAGATCGAGACGGTGGCGTTCCCGATGTCGACCGACGAGGATCTGCAGGAGACCGTGCGGCTGGTCGAGGACCAGGACCGGCGGATCTTTGCCCGCAAGGCCGACGTGCGCGATCTCGAGGGATTGCAGGCCGCCGTCGACGCCGGCGTCGCGGAGCTCGGCCGGCTCGACATCGTCGTCGCCAACGCCGGGATCTCGGGCTTTGGCGGCGTCGTCGATCTCACCTCGGAGGAATGGCAGGACGTGGTCGACGTCAACCAGACCGGCGTCTGGCACACGTGCAAGGTTGCGGTCCCGCACCTCCGCGCGCACGGCGAAGGCGGGTCGATCGTGATCACCAGCTCGGCCGCCGGCTTGCACGCGTTCGCCAACCTCGCCCACTACGCGTCGGCCAAGCACGGCCTCGTCGGTCTGATGCGGGTGCTCGCGGTCGAACTCGGCCCAGAGAAGATCCGCGTCAACAGCATCCACCCGACGCAGGTCAATACGCCGATGCTGATGAACGACCAGATCTATCCGCTGTTCTGCCCCGACGTCGAGCACCCCGGGCCCGATGATCTGGCGCCCGTGTCGCAGGCGATGCACACGCTGCCGGTGCCGTGGGTCGAGCCCGAGGACATCTCCAACGCGATCATCTTCCTCACCTCCGAGGAGGGCCGCTACATCACCGGCGTCCCGCTGCCCGTGGATGCGGGCGCAGACCTGATCGCCTGACCGCGCGCGAAGCGGGCTGAACGCGCGAACAGCTCGAGGGGCCTGTTCGGCCACCTCGAGCTGTTGTGCCGGCCCGGTTCCGGGGTTAGGCGATCGCCCCGAGGATGCGCTCCTCGGTGATCTCGCCTTCGAGCTCCACTCCGATCCTTCCACGGCGCAGACAGATCACGCGATCGCAGATGACGGCCAGCTCATCGGGCTCGGCCACGAGGACGACGCCCTGGTTGCGCTTGCGCGCGAGGCCTCCGAGCACCTCGAGGATCTGCTTGCGGCCCGCCAAGTCGACGCCGACTGTCGGCGAATCAACGACCATCAGGTCGACCCTGAGGCCACTCCACCGCGACATCAGCGCGCGCTGCTGATTGCCTCCTGACAGAGACGTCATCTGCGCGCGCGGCTGACCCTTGACCGACAGCGCTTGCAGCGAGTCTTCGACCCAGCGGCGCTCCTTGCGCTTGGAGACAAAGCGATACCGCGTGAGCTTCTCCAATGCCGGCAGGGCAACGTGCTCGGAGACCGTCATCGAGCGGATCACCAGGTTCGCGCGATCGCCGGACACGAATCCGACGCCGGAGCGCAGTGCCTTGTGGGGGCTCGACGGGTTCGTCTTGGCGGCTCCCACGCGAATCCCGCCGGCCGTTGGCTGTCGCTGCCCGGTGAGCATCTGCACGACCTCGCTGGCCCCTGACCCGAGGATTCCGGCCACACCGACGACCTCGCCGCGGCGGACGTTGAACGACACGCCGCTCAGATACTGGCCGTGCACGTCGGAGACGGTGGCGACCTCGTCGCCGGTCGAGGCCGCTTCGCGCCCCGCCGCCGGCGCGTCGACGATGTCCGACACGCTGGCGAGCAGCAGCCTGACGATGCCGTCCTTGTTGACCTCGGCGCCCTCGAGCGTTCGGTAGGTGCGCCCATCTCGCATCAGCGTCACCTTCCGGCAGGCGGCGACGATGTCCTCGATGTGATGCGAGACCAGAATCAGCGAGCGATCGGCATCGATCAGCTTCTTCATCGCCTCGATCACCCGCGCCGCCTCCTCGTGTGGCAGCCCGGCCGTCGGCTCGTCGAGGATCAGCAATCGCACGTGCGGGTGCGCAGCGCCGCGGGCGATCGTCACCAGGCGTCGCTGCACGGGCGACAGCTCACCGACCGGGGCGTTGAGCGGCAGCTCGTGCCCGAGCACGCCGAGCGCCTCGGTCGCGATCTTGCGAGCCCGCCGGCGGTTGATGATCCCGCGGTTGCGGGGCTCTGCGCCGAGCACCACGCTCTCCCAGACCGTGTCCTGCGGCGCCAGCGCCAGCTCCTGCGGAACCAGCAGGACGCCGCGGTTCTGGATCTTGCGGTACTGGCCGAGCGGCAGCGACTCGCCATCGAACTTGACCGAGCCACCATCGGGCCTGACGAGCCCGGACACGATCCCGAGCATCGTCGACTTGCCGCACCCGTTGGGCCCGACCAGCCCCATCATCTCGGCCTGGCCGACCCGCAGGTTGCCGTCGGCCACGGCCTGGATGCCGCCATAGCGCTTGCTGACGCTCTCGACCTCGAGCAGTGCCGATCCGTTGCTGGTCACGTTACGACCTCTGTCCCAGCCGCGCCATCAGGACGGCGACGAACAGGACCACGCCCTGGATGACCGAGGCCACCCATTGAGGTTCGTTGAGGACGGTCAAGCCGTTCGTCAGAGTCGACAGGTAGAGGGCCCCGAACAGCGTCGCCGGGACGGAGAAGCCGCGACGCCCCACACCAGCGGCGCCAAAGAACGCCGCCGCGTAGGCGGGCAGCAGGTAGGGCGTCAGAGCGTTGGCGAAATAGCCGCTGCCAGACGTGAACAGTAAGCCGGCGATCCCAGCGAGGAGCGCGGTGAGCATGAACGCCGACACCTTCGTGCGCCGGACCGGAACGCCGGCGAGGCGAGCCGCCGTCTCGTTTCCGCCGATCGCGTGCACGTGCCTGCCCCATGGCGTCAGGACCATCGCAAAGCCCACGATCGCAGCGATGACCAGCACGACCCAGACGGTGATGTCGAACCCAAGGAAGTGCTTGAGCGTAAGGTTCTGCAGCGCTGTCGGGAGCGCGGAGACCGCGATTGCGGTCTGGCCCAGATTGATCTTGGTCTGGACCAGAAGCTCGATCCCGCCGCAGATCGAGCCTACGGCGAGCGTCACGATGAATGCGGGCGCGCGGCCGTAGCCGACCGCGGTTCCGTTCACCGCCCCGGCGGCGAGCCCGACGACGACCGCACCGAGTAGTAGCGCGACGATCAGGCCATAGCTCGTCTGGGTGGCCAGGACGCCGATGACGACGGCGGCCAGCGAAGCCACGTTCGGCACCGAGAGGTCGAACTCCCCCAGCACGAGGACGATGGTGACGGCGATCGCCATCATCGTCAGGACCGGCATCGCGTTGACGAGGTTGTGGATGTTGGTGGCCGTCAGGAATGTCGACGGCTTAGCCAGCGAGAAGATCAAGACCATCAGCACGAACGTGCCGAACAGGATGATCTGGCGGTAGTTCTGCGCCGCCCACGACTTCACGGAGCTGGCGCTGCGGCTGGTGGGACTGCCGGGGACGAGGTCGCCGGTGGCGACCTCGTCCTCGGTTACCGGATTGTCAGGACGGACGGTGCTCATGTCATTGCGCTTGCGATCAGGGAGCGGTCGCGCTGCTGGACTGCAGGTTGTAGGTCTTCGCCCAGGTTGCCTTCTGCGCGGTCAGCGCCGGCGGGAACGGGTAGTACCGGGTCGCTCCCTTGCCGAACTGCCCGATCGCGACGACAGTCGAGCCGGGGTTGTAGACCGTCTGCGAAATCGGCGGGAACGGTGCGTTGTTCTCCGCGTGATTCAGCAGCGCGTTGACGAGGTCGAAGATGTGCACGTACTGCTTTGTGTCGGCGACGAGGATGTTGTCGCCGGCCCGCATCAGCTTGACCGTCGTCGGGTCGTCGTAGCGCACGATCTCCGTCACGTCCTTGGAACGTCCAGCCTGCTGGATGACCGGCTGCAGGATCGACGGGTCGATGTCGTTGTAGGTGAGCAGCACGACCTTGCCGGGGTGAGCTTGGAGCTCGGCCTGGATCGTCGACTTGATCGAGTTGACCAGGTCGGCGAGGTTGGTGTCGCGGAGGTCAGTGAACTTCAGGCCAAGCTTCTTCATCTGTGCGAGCTCGCCGTTGACGTAGCCCTGGCCGCCGTAGTTGGCAGTCAGCTGGTCGCCGATGATCGGCACGCCCTTGAAGTGCTTGGCGACATAAGTGACTGTGTCCGCACCGTGGGTGACGATGTTGTCTCCGTAGATGCCGCCGGTGTAATTCTTCTCATAGCCGGGCGTCACGCTCGTGCCTTCGGCCATAACCGGAATGCCCGCGGCCTTGGCCTGCGCGAAGGTCGTCGGGATCTCGGGTCCGCCCAGAGCCATCGTCACGATCGCGTTGACCTTCTGCGTGACGAATGACTGACCGCATCGCTCCATCGTCGTCGGCACGCCAGCGCCGTCGCAGACGATCACCTTGTAGCCGAGCGGCGCGGCCGCCGCCTTGAGCTGTGCGATCCAGATCCCCAGGTTCTCGGACGAGGCCGTGCTCGGGATCACGCCGATTGTCTGCGGCTTGGGAGTCTTGAGGCCCGAGCTCGCGTTCGAGCTCGACGCGCTACCGCTCGACGCGGCCGCTGTCGAGGACGAGGAACTACTGCTGCTACCGCATGCAGCCACGACCAACACGGTCGCGCCCACGGTCAACAGCATCAATAGCCGGCTTACCTTTCGCAACGTCCAACTCCTCTCTCAGGCCGAATCGAAGACTCCGGCGTGCCCATCGCTCGCCATCCATCTTCGCTCCTGCAAGTTCTACCAACCGATCGGTTGATGTTAGACGATTTGCGCCACTGGGGTCCACCCTCGAAACTGCTAGCTAACGTTTCCGTAACTTCCGGTCGCTTGTTTGAAAGCGCGCCTGCATGCGCTGCTCATGCTCCGGGCTCGTAGAGGGCCTCGATGTCACCGGCGTACTTCGCCAGGATCGCGCGACGACGAGGTTTCATCGTCGGCGTGAGCTCGTCTCCGCCCGGCGACCAGGCGACCGGAACGATCGTGAAAGCCTTGATCCGTTCCGGCGCCGAGAGATGCTCGTTGGCCGACCGGATCTGGTCTTCGACAGCTTTACGCACCACCGGCTCGCCGGCGAGGTCCGCAGGCGTCGACCCAGACAGCCCGTGCTCTCGGGCGAAGCCGGTGCACGCGTCGGGATCGAGCGAGATCAGCGCCACATTGTGGGGACGCTGATCGCCGATCGCGACAGCGCCGCCGATCAGCGGGAACGCCTCCTTGATCCGGGCTTCGATCCGGGCCGGCGCCATGTTCTTGCCGCCGGAGCCGATGATCAGCTCCTTCTTACGGTCGACGACCGAGACGTAGCCGCCGGCGTCGATCTCGCCGATGTCGCCGGTGCGAAGCCAGCCGTCGTCGCCGAGCGCATCGGCCGTCAGCTCCGGGCGTCCTCGGTAGCCGCGCATCACGCCTGCTCCGTGGATCTCGAGCTCGCCATCGCCCGCAAGACGCACGTCGACACCGGGCAACGGCGTCCCAGCGGTGCCGATCCGCAGATTGTCCGGAGCGCTCAGGGTGGCGACGCCCGTGCACTCGCTCATCCCCCAGATCTCGCCGACGCGTAGGCCGAGCCCCTGCAGG
This sequence comes from Solirubrobacteraceae bacterium, assembly GCA_036490775.1. Lineage (GTDB taxonomy): Bacteria > Actinomycetota > Thermoleophilia > Solirubrobacterales > Solirubrobacteraceae > Palsa-465. The sequence continues at coordinate 40,963 of DASXDD010000191.1, forward strand.
AACGCGAGCAGATCGGGTGGGGTCATGGTCCCGCCGGTGAAGCCGAACTCGAGGCGATCGAAGCCGTATGCGTCGCGCACAGCGGTCAGCAGCTCCTGGTCGGGCTCGGGCGCTTCGCGTCCGTGCGCGCGCAGCCGCGCGTGATTGATCGCGGCCAGCGTCTGGGGATCGGCATCCCGCTCGACGATCGCCCGGAGCTTTTCGAATAGCCGCGGCATCCCGAACACGAAGTGCACGCGTACGTCGCGCATCACGTCGAGCACGGTGCTGATGTTGTCGGCGCACGTGACCGTGCTGCCGAAGATCATCGGCCAGTAGTGGCTGCAGTTGCGATCGCCGATGTGGGCCATCGGCAGGTAGCTGACGAGCTCAGCCTCGCGTGGCCAATGCACGACGGCGTCGACCGCGAAGGCGAGGAACAGCGCGTTGGCGTGTGTGATCTCAACGCCCTTCGGCTCCCCGGTCGTCCCGGATGTGTAGATCAGCGTGAGCAGGTCGTCAGGCCGGACCGCGGCGGCAGCCGCGGCGACGTCGAACGACGAGCCGGCTCCGCGCAGCGCGATCGCCGGCAGATCGGAGACCACGAGCGTCTGCGCCACCGAGACGCGGTCTCGCAGCTCGTCCTCGACCACCGCCAGCTTCGCTCCGGAGTTCTCAAGGACGTAGGCCACGTCCTGCGCCGGCGCCGTGTTGTAGATCGAGAACGGGACCGCGCCGAGCATGAACGCCGCGGCGTCGAGCAGGTGAAACTCGATCCGCGTCTTGAGCATCAGCGCCAACGTGTCGCCGGGTCGCAGGCCGAGCTCGTGCAAGCCCGCCGCAATCTCGACCACCTGCGCGCCGTACTCGCGCCACGTGAGCGTCTGGCCATCGGGTGCGATCAGCGCGGCGCGCTCGGGGTGGTCCTTGACCGTGCGCATGAACGCCTCACACAAAGTCGCCGGCGTCATGCGTCTGCCACCTCGAAGCTCCGGGGCAGCCCGAGCACGTGCTGACCGATGTAGTTGAGGATGCTCTCGTTGTTGATCGGGCCAGTGCGCATCGCCCTGACCATTGGCCAAAGCGTCGCGATGTCGGTCTCGGCGACGAACGCGTGCCCGCCGTGGACCTGGATCGCCACGTCCAGCGCTTCGCCCGCCGCCTCCGAGGCCAGCAGCTTGGCGATGTTGGCCTTCGGACCCGCCTCCAAGCCGTTGTCGTACTCCTCGGCGGCGGCGTAGATCAGCAGGCGTGCAGCCTCGAGGTGGGCATGCGCGCGCGCGAGCGGATGCTGGACGGCCTGGTAGCCACCGATCGGGCTGCCGAACGGCGCCCGCTGCTTGGCGTAGGCGACCGCCTTGGCAAGCGCGTAGCGGCCGAGCCCAGCGGCCCACGCCGCAATCAGGATCCGCTCGCCGTTGAGCGAGTCAAACAGGTAGCGGAAGCCGCGACCCTCTTCCCCGATCAGCGCCGCGGCCGGCACCTCGACGTCAGAAAGGAAGATCTCGAATTGACGCTCCGGGGCGTACCACGCGATATCCATGCGCCTGAGCTCGATCCCCGCGGTGTCGAGGTCGACGATGAACAGCGAGAAGCCCCGGTCGCGCCCGACGGGTTCACCGGCTGGCGCGGTACGCGCAATCAGCAGCACGTGGTCGGCCTCGTCGGCGGCGGAGATGAACGCCTTCTGCCCGTTGAGGACGTAGCCACCGTCGGCGGTCCGCCGGGCCCGCGTCCTCATCGCGAACGAGTTCGTCCCGGCCTCCGGCTCGGTCACGCCGAAGCAGATCTTGCGATCCCCGCTGAGCGTCGGTGCCACGTGATCGGCGATCTGCTGCGCTGATCCATGCCGGATCAGCGACTCTCGGGAGAACGCCGTCAGCACGTAGAGGATCGGCGGCACACCAGCCGCCGACATCTCCTCCATGACCGTGGCCATTGCGGCCACCCCGCCGCCGACTCCGCCGTGCTCCTCCGGGACGCCCACCGCCAACAGGTCCTTGGCGGCCATGTCCCGCCACATCTCGTCGATCGTGCCGTCGTTGCGGGCCTGGCGCATGAAATACGCGCGGTCGAACCGTGCCGTCACGCCGGTGACGGTTTCGCGGATGTCCTCGAGTGATGCGCTGCTGGCTTGAACCACGATCAATGCCCGTCGGAGGCGGGCGGACAGGCTACTTCCTACCAACCGACCGGTCAACTAACGAGCCTCCTGGTGACCCCGCAACCGCGCTTACTGACGTTTGCGCCAGTGGCCTGCGCTCGCCGAGACTGCGAGCATCCGGCGATGGCCGGCGTGTCCAACCTCGCGCCCGGAACCTGGGCTCAGGCCGAAGCGATGGTGGGCGGCACGATCGCCACGCTGACGGGTGCCGATGCGGCCTGCGAGGCCGACATCCGGCGCAAGCTCGAGGTGATCGGCTGGGACTGCCCATTGCACTACGACGAGGCCACCGCTCGTGAACACGGTTACGAGTCGATCGTCAGTCCGGTCTCGATGGCCCGGGTGTGGGCGATGCCCGCGTACTGGAGCCCGGGACGGCCGATGCTCAGCGACGAACCGATGAGCACTCCGATCCCGGCCACCGCCGTGCCCGGCGAGGGCGACACGATGATCGCCACGCGCGTGCGCACCGAGCACCTCGAGCCGATCTATCCCGGCGACCGGATCTCCGCCACGGCGGTACTGCGCAGCGTCACGCCCAAGCACACGCGCGTCGGACCGGGAGCGTTCCTCGTCGTCGAGACGACCTACACCAATCAGCGCGACGAGAAAGTGTCCGTCGAGACGGTCACGCTGCTGCGCTTCGAGCAGCAGGCCGGCGGCTGATGACCGCAACCGGCGCCGGACCGCGCGGTGAGTCGATCGTCGTCGGCGAGCAGTTGCCGCCGTTCTCGGTCCTGCTGACGCTCCAGCGCCTCGTGATGGAGGCCGCCGCGAACCGCGACTTCGCGCCGATTCACTACGACATCGACGCCGCCAGAGACTCCGGTGCCCCGGAGGTGTATGCGAACACGACATTCATCGAGACGCTGTTCGAGGCGCTGATCCGATCTTGGGCCGGACTCGGGGCGAGGATCCGTGTGATCGAGTTCTCGATGAATGCGTTCAACTGCGTCGGCGACGAGGTCGCCGCCGGCGGTGAGGTCAGCGACGTTCGCGACGAGCCGGCCGGGCGCGTTGCCGAGCTGCGCACTTGGGTGGATGGGCCGCGCGGCCGGACCGTCACCGGCGGCGGCGAGGTTCTGTTTCCCGCGTAGGCGATCAGGTTTCGGTCGTCTGACCGGCGACCAGGCCGCTACCGCGCGAGTCGGCGACGAGCGGCGAATGCTGGATCAGGCCGCCGTCGACCGGGATCACCTGGCCGGTGATGTAGCGACCAAGGTCGCTAGCAAGGAACGCGACCAGATGGGCCGTGTCGGCCGGCTGCCCGACGTAGGGGGTGTCGGAATGCTTGACGTACTCGGCGATCAGCTCCTCGCCGATCGCAAGGCTCGGCGGGCTCAGGATCAAGCCCGGCGCGACCGCGTTGCAGCGGACTCCTGCCTTTCCCCACTGGGCCGAGACCGACCGGACGAGCTGGTTGATGCCGGCCTTGGCCATCGCGTAGATCGTCAGGTTCAGCTCCCCCACCATGCCCGACACCGAAGACATGCAGATGATGCTCCCGCCGCCCGTCTGGACCATCGCTGGGATCGCGTGCTTGCAGCCGAGCACGGCGCCCAGCAGCAGCGTACGCATCAACGTCTCCCAGGTGCTGACCTCGAGCTGTGTGATCTCGGGGTCGCCAGGATCGAACAGGACATGCAGGTTGGCCGCGTTGTTGTGCAGGATGTCGAGCCGGCCGAACTCATCGAGCGCGACCCGCACCATGCGTTGCACCTGCGTCTCGTCGCTGACGTCTGTCTGCACCGCGACCGCGTCGCCGCCGGCTGAGCGAATCTGCTCGGCGCGCCTTTCGGCCGCCTCGCCATTGATGTCGGCGAGCACCACCGCCGCCCCGAGCCGTGCCAGCAGGGCCGCTGTCTCGCTTCCCTGCCCGGGCTGATGCAGCGCGTCGTCGCCGTGGAACGATGCCGCACCGGTGACGATCGCGACCTTGCCGCTGAGATCGATCACTTCTCGCTCCAGGTCTGCACGGCACGGTGCACATCGGCGGTGCCGAACAGCAATGCGCCGCCGATCCGCTCAGCAGCCAGAGCCGATTCGATGTCGGCTCCGTCGGCTACGACGCGGGCGACGGTGCCGGCGATCCGTACGGCGATCGGCGGCTGCGCAGCGATCCTGCGGGCGATCTCGAGCGCGCGCTCGAGCGCGCTCCCGGCTTGCACGACCTCGTTGACGAGCCCGACCTCGGCGGCGCGCGCAGCGTCGATTCGCTCACTCGTGAGGATCAGCTGGCGCGCCAGACGGGCGGGAATCGCGCGCGTCAGCCGCACGGTTCCGCCCCAGGCGGGAATCAGACCGAGGTCCAGCTCCCCGAAGCCGAATTTCGCCGTGGCGCCGGCGATGATGAAGTCGCACGCGAGCGCAACTTCGAGGCCGCCCGCCAGGCAGTAGCCCTCGACCGCCGCAATCATCGGCTTCTCGTTGGTCTCGAGCGAGCGCAAGATGTCGTAGCCGCGCCGCGTGTAGGGGTACCCGGCCTCAACGTCGATCGCATCGAACGTCGTGATGTCGCCCCCGACGCAGAACGCGCGGTCAGACCCGGCGATCACGCCGACGCGCACCTGATCGGCCTCCGCGAACCACCGCAACGCGCCCTCGAACGCCTCGATCTGCTCGGCATCGAACGCGTTCAGTTTGTCGGGGCGGTTGAGGTGCACGAACGCGACGCCCTCGTGGACGCTGATTCGGACCCGCCCGTCTCGCACGAGCGCGCCAGGTGCTGTGAGATCGGCTGTCGCGCTCACCTCGTCAATGGTCGCGGCAGCCGCCCGGTCCGTCAATTGGCGTTTTCGCCAGGGTTGCGCGATCGCGCGAGCCCGTACGCTCGATCGATGCCAGATACGGTCCTGTCACGGCCGACCCGCGGCTTCGTGCTCGATGCCTTTGGCCCTCCGGAGGTCCTGCGCCTGGAGCAGCGGGAGACGTGCCCGCCGGGGCCCGGCGAGGTGCTTGTCGACGTCGAGGCGGCGGGGGTCAACTTCGGCGACACGATGATCCGCCGCGGCGAGTATCTGCGCAACCAGCCGCTCTCGATGGCCCCCGGCTGCGAGGTCGTCGGCCGCGTCGCGCTTGCCGCAGACGGTGTCGGCATCGCTCCCGGCACCCGGGTGGCGGGATGGGTCGAGGCCGGCGGCGCGTATGCCGACCGGGTGCTCGTTCCTGGACACCGCGTCTACCCGGTGCCCGACGACTTGCCGGCCGCTGCGATCGCGACGGTCTTCTTCCAGGGCACGACGGCCTACTACGGGGTTCACCGCTACGGCCTGCTGAAGCCGGGCGAGTCGCTGCTCGTGCATGGCGCTGCGGGCGGAGTCGGCGGCCTCGCGGTGCAGCTCGGGAGGATCGCGCGAGCGCACGTGATCGCCACCGCATCGAGCGAGGACAAGCGCCGGCTCGCGCTCGAATTCGGGGCCGACGTCGCGCTTGACAGCCGCGACCCCGAGAACTTGCCGGGGCGGTTGCGCGAGGTCACGTCTGGGCGCGGCGTCGACGTGATCGTCGACGGCGTCGGTGGCCCCCTGTTCAAGCCATCGCTACGTGGTCTGGCGGTCGGCGGCCGCTACGTGATCGCCGGCTCGGCCAGCCAGGAACCCGCGACATTCGACGCCCGGCATCTGCTGCCGCGCAACCAGACGATCTGCGGCTTCATCCTCGCCCACATCACCGAGGAGGATCCGCAGGAGCCCAGCCGCGCGCTCCTGCATCTCTGTGACCTGGTGCGCGAGGGTGCGCTCGCGCCGCGCTTCGAAACGGTGCCGCTGGAGCAGGCGCCCGACGTGCACCGGCGCCTGGAGGAGCGCTCGCTCGTCGGCAAGGTCGTGCTCGAGCCCTGATCGGGCTCAGGCGGTGCGGCGTTCGCCTAGCGCCGCCACGAGGCGAACCGGCGGAGCCGGCGCAACCTCGACCCCGGCCAACCGTGCGGCCAGCTCGCAGTGCGCCTGCGCGATCTGGCGCGGAACCTGGTGACCGCCGGGGTCATACGACGAGCCGAGCGCTCCGCAGATCGTCGTCAGCGCCCGGGTCGTGGCCTCGGGCTCGCTGACGTCGAACACGCCGGACGCCGCCCCGTCGCAGATGATCTCGTGCGTGATCTGCGCCAGCCGCACACGCTTGGCGAGCAGCCGCTCGCGATCGTCGCGTTCGAGGTTGGGCAGCTCGGTGTGCGCCACGCGGCAGGCGCGCTGGAAACGCATCTGAAATTCGCACTGAGCCCAGACGGCGGCCTCCAGCCGGCTCGCCGGGTCATCGCCCGCGAGCGCGACCGCCGCCTCCACCTCGGCACTTGCGGCCGCGTAGGTCGCGTCGATGATCTCGAGGAGGATCGCCCGCTTGGAGCGAAAGTGCTCGTAGAAGCCTCTGGCGGTGCAACCGGCGCGCGCCGCGATTTGCCGGATTGATGTCGCGCGATAGCCGCGGTCGTCGAACTGCTCGAGCGCTGCGTCGATCAGGCGCTGTTTCGCGAGGTGGTCAACGACCGCTTGGACTCGACTCATGATCTTCCGGCTCCCAAAAAACTACCGAACGTTTGGTGTACGTACATGAAAGCACATTCTCCGCCCGGCGTGGGAACACACGAGCAGAAAGATCGCCTTCAGAGCGGCAGGCTGACCGCGACTTTGGTCCCGCCCGTGTCGATCGGATTGACGCGCAGGACACCGCCATGTCGGCGGACGGCGCGGCGCAGAGCCGCGGTCCCGTAACCGTCTGCGCGCTTGTCCCCGACGCCGATCCCGCCGTCGGTCACCGTCAGCAGCAGGCGGCTTCGCCGCGTGACCGTCACGCGCACCGCCAGCTGGCAAGGTCCGGCGTGCTTGGCGGCGTTGACCAATGCCTCGCGCGCGGCCCGTGCGATCAACTTCTTTGAGGCGCCGCTCATTGCATCAGCCACGTCGCGTACCGCCGGTGCGATCTCGAGGGCCACTGGCCGCGCGAACTCCTCCTCCACCGAGGCGACGAGCGCGGCGAGCCGGTCCGAGAGGCGGTCCTCCGACGCCTGTGCGTTTCGCTCCATGACCTGGCGGGTGGCGTCGTCGGCCCGCAGCAGCAGATCCCGTCCCCGCCCGACGTTCGCAGCCGCGCCCTCGGGCAGGCCTGGGATCTCGAGCGCGAAGTCGAGGCTGAGGCGAGCGGCGAACAGCAGCTGAGCAACCTGGTCGTGCAGTTCGTCTGCGATCCGCTGGCGCTCGGCCGCCGTTGCCGAGTCGGCCAACTGGCGCTGATAGCTCTCCGTTGCCCACGCCAGCGCCACGAGGTGAGCCAATCGCGACAGGGCCCCGCATTCGTCGCGCTCGAACGGATCGCCTCCGACGCGCAGCGCGGACAGCGTTGCGACCTGCTCGCCTGCCATCAGCACCGGCACATGGGCTGCCGACCAGCCCGGCCGGCCGGCCCTTCGTGCCCCCAGCCCGTAGATGCGCAAACTCGAGGCTTCGCGCGCTTGGCGAAGCACGAGCTCCTCGAGATGACCCCGGTCAGGTCCGCGCCGCCGGATCAGCGGCGCCCCAGCCGTCGGAGCGAGCACGATCATCGACGCGTGCAACTCCGCACTGATCGAGTCGAGCGTCGACCCGAGGAACTCCTGGAGGTCGCGCCCCGACGCGATTCCGATCGCGGCGTCGCCGAGGATCTCACTGAGCCGCTGTCGTCGCAGCAGGGTGTCACGCATCCGTGCCACGCGGGCGCCGACCGCCACTCGGGGTCCAAGTCTGACCGTCCGCTGCAGGTCTGCGACCGTGAACGCGCCGCGTTTGTTGACGACCTGCAGGACGCCGACGCACTCCGATCCGACCGTCAGCGGGACGGTCATCATCCGCTCGATCCCGTAGGCATCGACGTGGTCCTGGAGGACGCCGTCATCACCGGGCGCGTGGTTGGTCAGGTACGGCTCGCCAGTCGCGAACACGCGTGCCGCGCTGCTGCACCAATCGTGAGCGGCATGCGGCGGCGCGAGCTCGTCAGGGTCGGCCCCGAACGCCCCGGGGAGTGGACGCAGCAGCTCGAGCTCTGGTTCCCAGAGGAGCACCGCAAACCGCGTCGACCGGACGGCTGCGTCCAGCTCCCGTGCGAGCGCGCGATTGAAGCTGTCATAGCCGCCCTCCTCGAGTTCGCAGATCCCGAGGACGTCGACTGGATCCCCAGCCCGCGACCGATCGAGGCGGCGCGCGTGACGTCGTATGCCCGAAGCGACCGCAGCGTGGCGAGCGAACGTCGCGGCCAGCTCCGGGTTGTCAAAGCCATCGCCGTGGCGCTGCAATGCGCAGATTGCGGCGGCACCGACGCCCGCCACGGAGGCCTCGACGTAGACCGCGGAGCGAAATCCGTGCACGACCACCGAGCGTTCGCCGGCTCCCGCCGCCGCGGCACCACGTGCCGCCTCGACGAGCTCGAGCTCGCTCGGAGCAAGCCCATCGGCGTCGAGAATCGGCTGTTGACCACGCGGCAGCAGTTCGATCACACATGCTGCGTCGGCGCCGAGCGCGCGCCTGGTGGCCGCCGCGAAGCCGGACTCGGCCGCGTCGGCCGCTTGCGTGAACGCTTCGACGAGTCGGATCACGAACCGGCGCCGAGCGCCTCGCTCGCGGGGGCCATCGCCCCAGAACGAATCGCGCGGGCGATCAGCTCGGTCTTGGTGCGAGCGCCGAACTTCCCTTTCAGCTTCTGCATGTGAAAACGCACGGTCGACTCGGAGATGAACAGGCGCGCACCGATCTCACGGTATGTCAAGCCTTCCGCCGACAGCTCCAGGACCCGCTCCTGTTGCGGCGTCAGGCGGCTGTCGTCGCTGCGGCGCGAGACGAGCTGGTGCAGCTGCCCGACGATCTGAGGCTCGCCCGGTTCTTCGCGACGTGCGACGACGTCGGCCAGCGCCTCCCGCAGCTCGGCCAGCCCCGCTCCCTTGGTGATGTAGGCCGACGCGCCGGCCTCCATCGCCGTGCGCATCGTGTCCTCGCTGACGTAGGAGCTGAGCACGACGACCGCGGTGGATGGCAGGCGCTTGCGCAGCTCGACGCACAGGCGGTCACCCATCAGGTCGGGCAGCCGCAGGTCGACCAGCGCGACGTCGGGTCGCGTCCGGCTGACCGCGGCGAGCGCCGCGGCCGCCGTCGGCACCGCCGCTACGACTTCGAATTGACCGTCGGAGCTCAAAGCGGCCGACAGTCCCTCGCGGACCACCTCGTGGTCGTCTACGACCATCACCCTGACCGGGCGTGAAGCTTCAGGAGTCCCCTCGAGCACCTCTGGGGACGCGATCGCGGTTCCTGCATTCATGTTTCGCTCCCTACTCCCTTTTTCTACCGACCGTTTGGCGGAAGGATGACAGTACGAGCGCGGGAATGCAAGGGAGTCGCGTCAGCTCAGCTTTTCGCCCCTCAGCCTCAGTCCCGCCTTCTCCCGATCCCACGTGGCGGGTGTGATGCCGGCCGCGCGCAGGTCCGCCTTCTTGACCTTGAACGACGGCGTGCGCGGTAGCTCGTCGACGATCTCGATGAATCGGGGCACCATGTGCCGCGGCATCCTCGGCACCAGATATTCGCTCAACGCCATCGGATCGATCGTCCGGCCCTGCACCGCGACGATCACGACCTTGACCTCCTCGTCGCCCGCTGATTCCTCCATCTCCGGGGTCGGTACGGCGATCGCGGCCACCTGGTCGACGTCGGGGTGCGAAAGCACCTCTGCCTCGACCTCATACGAGGAGATGTTCTCGCCGCGCCGGCGGATCGCGTCCTTCGCGCGATCGACGAACACCCACTCTCCCTGCTCGTCGACGAGCATCTGGTCGCCGGTGTGGAACCAGCCGTTGCGCCACGCGCTCGCCGTGGCCTCGGGCATGTCCTTGTAGCCGGAGTTGATCACCCAGGGCAGCTTGTGACGGACGATCAGCTCGCCCGGCGTGCCGTCGGGGACGGGCAGGTCGTGCTCGTCGACGAGCCGGCACTCGAAATCCGGATTGAACGGACGGCCAACTGTCGTCTCGTGCGTCGGGTTGAGACCGGAGCGCAGCGACGTCGGCAGCTCCGTCATCCCGAACCCGGTCCAGATCTTGACCCCGAATCGGTCGGCGAATTCCTGGACGCGCGTGAGCGGACCCATGTAGACGAAGCGCAGCGGGTTGTCGGTGTCGTCGTCGGAGGGCGGCTGGCCCAGCAGGAACGAGACCATCCCATGGATCACGAACGTCGCGGTTGCTTCGTAGCGGCGGACGTCGCGCCAGAACTCGCGGGCGTTGAAGCCGCCGGGCAGCACGACAGTGCCGCCGCGCTGCAGCATCGCGTAACTGAGCGACGTGCCGCCCACGTGCGACAGCGGGACCGACACCATGAAGCGATCGTCGGCGCCGATCTCAGGCCAGACCAGCGAGTCGGCGTAGAGTCGATGGCTCGCATACGAGAGGCGAACGCCCTTGGAGGGCCCGGTCGTCCCCGACGTGTACACGAGCGCGAAGTCGTCCCAGGGCTCGGTCGGGGTCTCGAGCGCGGGCCGCGGCGTGCCGGCGGGGGCGAGCAGCTGCTCATACTCGATCAGCCGCCACGGGACCTCAACCTCGGGGGCGCCGCCGATCGAGACCACGAGCTCGAGCGATGGCACGTCGAGCCCCTGTAGGCGCTCGATCAACCCCTCGTGGGCGATCAGCACACGCGGCTTTGCCAGGTTCAGCGCGTGCTCGAGGAATGCCCCGCGAGCCGCGAGATTCACCGGCGCGTAGATCGCGCCGGCCGCGTTGATGGCGAACCACGTCTGCACCAGCTCCGGACGCGTCGGACACCAGACCGAGACGCACTCGCCGGGTTGCACCTGTTCAGAGATCAGCCCCGCAGCCAGCTCCCATGCCCGCGACGCGGCTTGCGCGAACGTCCAGGTCTCGTCAGGAAAGACGACGAATGGATGCTCGGGACGTTCGCTTGCCTGCGCAGCCAGCAGGTCGGCGATCACGCACTCCGAGCGCGATGGGAAATGCGGAAGGACGCCGGGGACCGCCATCAGCCGACCGTGAATCCGCCGTCGACGACGAGTGTCTGGCCGGTGACGTAGCTCGCGGCGTCGCTGGCCAGGAACAGCACCGCGGTCGCGAGCTCCTCGGGCTCGCCCATCCGCCCCGAGGGCACCCTCACGAGCAGATGCTCGATCGCATCCGTGTGACCATCGGTCATCTCCGTGGCGAAATATCCCGGCGCGACCGCGTTGACCCGGATCCCGCGCCGCCCCGTCCATTCCTGCGCGAGATCGCGGGTCAGGCCGAGCAATCCCGCCTTGCTGGCGGCATAGCCGGCCTGCGGCGTGCCCGCGGTGGTCAGCGCGATCATGCTCGACACGTTGACGATCGAGCCGGCGCCGTCCATCGCCCTGGCGGCCGCACACGCCATCCAGTGACAGCCGTTGAGGTTGACGTCGATCAACCGGCGGAACTCGTCACGACTCTGGTGCAGCGCCGGCACGACAACTCCAACCCCGGCGTTGTTGATCAGGATGTCGACCCGGCCGAACTCGGCCATCGCCACCTCGACCAGGCGGTCGCAGTCATCCGGGTCAGAGACATCTGCCTTGACCGTGACCGCACGCACGCCGAACTCCTCGACGAGCGCGCGTGTGTCCTCGAGCCGGTCGACCCGGCGGGCGGCAATCACAAGCTGGGCTCCGGCCTCCGCCAGGGCCGTCGCGATCGTCACACCAAGGCCCGAGGAAGCACCGGTTACGATCGCCACGCGGCCGTCGAGCCTGAACCTGTTGAGCACCGCCATGGCGCGTCAGTTTAGGTTCCCGTCCGCTGGCGCTTCCTCCAGTTGTGCAGCGAAAGTGCGCGGGTAGGATCGGCGAGGCGGGACTTCAGGAGAGCTAACTCGACATGGGCGGCCCGCCCAGAGGAGAGACACGTGCAAGACGGAATCTTCGTGCTCGACGGCGTGACCCACGCCTTCGACATGTCACCGGCGAACTTCGCCAACGAGCGCTACGCCCAGGGACTGAACGAGCTTCAAAGCGCGTTGTTCGGCTCACAGCCCCCGGGGTACGACCTCGATCCTCAGTCCACGATTCGCGACTGGACCGTCGACGACACCGCCAACATCCTGTTTCGCGAGACCTACACCGATGTCGCGATCTTTCACCCGGTGCCGATCTTCTTCTACAAGGACGGGCTATCGGGTTTTCAAAAAGCACTCGAAGCGACCAAGCGCTGGCCGACCCGGTTCATCGGTTCCTATTGCGCGGTCGACCCGCTGTCGCCCGATCCCGTCGGCGAGTTCGAGCGCCAGTTCGAGCAGCTCGACAACCCGGTTGGACTGAAGCTCTACCCGGTCGGGTTCGACAGTCATGGTGAGGCAACCCCGTGGCGGATGGACGACCCGTCGCTCGGCTGGCCGCTGTATGAGAAGTGCCGTGAGCTCGGCCTCAACAACGTCGCGATCCACAAGTCGTTGCCGCTCGGGCCGGCGCCGAACGGGCATGCGTTCCATCCCGAGGACGTCGAGGGCGCCGCGCTCGCGTTCCCGGACATCAACTTCTCGATCGTCCACGGCGGCATGGCATTCACCGAGGAGACCGCGTGGCTCGTAGCGCGGTTCCCGAACATCTGGATCAACATGGAGAGCCTCAACATCACGCTGATGCTGCGTCCACGCGTGTTCGCCGAGATGCTCGCCGGGATCATGAGCATCGCCGGCGAGTCGGCGATCGACCGGATGTATTGGGCCAGCGGGGCGATGAACTGCCACCCCCGCCCGTCGCTCGAGGCGTTCATGACCTTCCAGATCCCCGACGAGGTCCGCGAGCGGGTCGGCACGTTCTTCGAGATCCCGCAGCTGACCGACGAGCACCGCCGCAAGATCCTCGGCGAGAACCTCGCCCGTCTGCACGGCTTCGACATCGCAGAGCTGGCTAAGGGGATCGAGGACGACGAGTTCTCCGACACCCAAGGCAAGGAGCTGCCGGTGCCCTACTCGACGACGCCGCTTGCCGACGCGGTACAGACGCCGTTTACGGCGCCCCGCACTCAGCCCGCTGGTCCGGCCCTGCCGGTGTGATCGTGGCGGCCGAGGCTCGCATGCATCACGACGTTGGCGACCCGCGGGTCGCGGCCGACATCCGCCGGGCGCTTGACTCGATCGGCGATCCGTGCAGTGTCGGCAGTGGCGTTCCGATGGGAATCGAGGAGATGGGGCTGGTCGAGGCGGTGGAGGTCGATCCCGACGGGAACGTCGTGATCAAGCTCCGCCTGACCTCGCCCACTTGTCACATGGTCTCCTACTTCAAGGTCGAGGCCGAGGACCGCGCCCGCCAGGTCACCGGTGTCCGCAGCGTCCGCGCCGTCTCTGACACGGGACTCGACTGGTCGCCCGAGATGATGAGCGCCGCCGCCAAGCAGCGGCGGCGCGAGTCGCTGCGCGCGCGCGGGATCACGCTCCCGCGCTAGCTGGTCTTGCGAGCCTTCTTCGGTGCCGGGCGCGGGGTCCCGGTCAGCAGGCCGATGGTCATGTCGGCGTAGGCGTCGGCCACCTTGGCCGGCGAATCACCACTCGCCGGGCGATACCAGTCCGGGACCGCGTTGACGGCGGCCAAGACGTAACGCGATGCGTACTGCAGGTTGAGCTCTGCGGACACGTCGCCGGCTTCCTGTGCGGCCGCGATCAGGTCGCGAATCACCTGCTCGTAACGGCGGCGGCGGTCCTTGACGGTCCGCAACCGATCGCCCCCGAGGTGTTGCCACTCGCGGAAGAAGACACTGACCTCTTTCATGTTGCGCAGGTACCACTCGATGTGGAGCTTGATGAACGCATGAATGCGGTCGATCGGCCCGGCCTCGAGCTGGCCCGCCTGTTCGAGGATTTCACTCCACTCGTGATGGACATCCTCGATGATCCGCCACAGCAGGTCTTCCTTGGACTCGATGTAGTAATAGAGGCTGCCCTTGAGGACGCCCACCTTTTCGGCGACGTCCTGGATCGAAGCAGCGCGATAACCCTTCTGCCAGAAGATCTCAATCGCGGCCTGAGTCACCTCCGCCTGGCGGTTGGTCTTCTTGGTCGAGCGCGCTGCAGCTCGGGCTGTCTTGGTTCGCGTCGCTGGTCCAGCCATCTGTTACCTCGTTCTCGAATTAGGCATGCAAGCCCCCAGGCTGGTTACTCGCTCCTCTTTCTAACAAACGTATGGTAGCACGGTGGCACCCCGCTTACGCTGGGACCCGGTCGAGCGTGTTGAGCGTGGACCAGTCGTCCTGGCGGCCATAGTGGTAGGGAAGGAAGCGCTCGGCGGGCACTGTCGCGACCGCGGCGCAGTGGGCTGCGGCGACGTCCTGACAGTAGACCGTGTGCCGGACTTCCACAACCTCGAGCTCGCCAAGAGGGTCGTGCGGCCCGCTTGTCAATGAGACCGTGCCCGCGCCGGTTCGCCGGCGCGAGACCTCGACCTCAAAACGGGTGCGCGTGAGGATCGCGTCCTCCTCCAGCCCCCTGCCCCCGGTCGCCGTCCGGGCCTTGTAGTTGTAGGTGCATCGCTCTTGGCTGCTAGGCCCGAGCTCATCGCCAAGCGTCGCGTGCAGCTCGATCAGCCGGCGCCCGCCTCGTGTCACCCAGGCACGCGCGCGGTCGCCGTGAAGCAACAGGCTCGAGTCCGCCCACTTCTTGGGCTCCCCGAATACCTCGCGGCCGAACACGATCGGCGGCTCCTCACCCATGTACAGCGCCAACACGTATGAGCCTTCGACCCCTTCGTACTGCGCAGCCAGGTTGACCACCGCGCCGGTGAAATCCCCCAGGCAGTTGCTCTGCCACCGCCCCACCGTCACAGCTGCCAGCGGCTCGTCGCACGGTTGCAGCGGCGGCGGCAGCAGGCGCGCATGAGTGGTCCGCTCGGTCAGGAATTGCACTGACAGCCATTCGCCGCTCCAGCGCGGCGCCGACAGCTCTCGCTCGATGCGCTCGATCTCCGCCGGCGTCTTGACAAAGCCCATCGCCCGACGGCCGCTCAAGCCGGCTTCCGCGCCGCCAGCAGCGGCCGCGGCGCGCGCTCGCCGTCCTCCGGCGCTCGGAACTGGAACTCGGCGCTGCCATAGCCCGAGCGCCCGTCCTCGAGCTCGCAGCGAAACACGGTGCGGTCGTTCCAGAGCATGCCGCGGGTGCCCTCGGCTGTCCGGAACGGAAACAGCAGCGGGGCGACGCAGATCATCTCGCCGCGCCCGCGCAGGCGGTGGTTCTCGGAGGCGATCTCGAACTCCCAGCTTGCTGGGCGGTCGGCGCGCGGCCGCTCCACGAACGTCACCGACTCGGCGAACGACGTGATCTTCTCGGCGGCGCCGTCGACGTAGATCGCGCCGTCGTCGATCCAGTTCTCGCCATCGAAGGTCGCGCGCCAGACGGTCACCTCGGGGCCGTCCTCGAACAGCATGTCGACCCACCGCCACCCCTTCGGCTTGCCCCAATCGCGCGCGCCCCAGGAATGATCCTTACTGCCGCGGCCGTCGATCTCGAATGTCTCAGCTCCGATCCGCATCGTGCCGGCGACGGTGCCGACCTCGTCGATGTGACCGTCGAACAGCCCGTCCCACGCCGCGTTCTCGTCATACAAGTAGGCGGGCTTGTCGCGCTCGAACGTGAGGTCGTAGGAAACGTCGACCGTCGCGCCGGGGCCGTCGGCGACGCCGACGACCGCGTCGACGGGCAATGCCGGGTCGGCGCCGCCGTCATTGAGCCGACCGTCGAAGCGGATCCGCCAGGTCTTCAGCGGCTCGAGAATCTCCCACTGAAAGCCGCCCACCGGGTGGACGGCGTCGTGCTTGGTGTAGGAGCCCTTCTCGGTCGCGACGAGCGTCGGGTGTCCGAGACGCCAGAGCACGTGCAGGACGCCGCTATAACCCTTGCGCGGCCGGTAACCGGGGCCGTGGTAGCCACCGATCCCCTGCTTGAAGTCGACGAACTGGAAGTAGTAGCTCTCGCGCCAGCGCTCGCGACCCGGGTCGGGCGTGTGAACGAAGTCGTGGGCGGGATCGAAATCGGTTGGGCTCATCGCTCAGCGCCCTTGCCAGACGGGCTTGCGCTTTTCGCGGAAGGCCTGTGGCCCCTCCTGCCCGTCCTCGCTCAGGTAAACGTGCTCCCACAGCTCGTCGGCGGCGTCGAGACCCTCCTCCCAGCCCAGCGAGGCGGAGTCGTAGACCATGCGCTTGCCGGCGCGGACCGAGAGCGGGGCGTTGTCGGCGATCGCGCGCGCCATCGCCTCCGCCTCCTGGAGCAGCTCGTCGAACGGCACGACGCGGTTCACAAAGCCGAGGTCGTACATGCGCTGGGCACTGAGCGGCAGCGCCGTGGTCAGCAGCTCGAGCGCGATCCGCGGGCCCACGATCCACGCAAGCGGGGCCGCCCACGGAGCCCCACGTCCGACCTTGGGCTCCGAGATCGCATATGTAGCGTGATCGGCCGAGACGACCAGGTCGGCCATCTGGGCGATTCGAAATCCGCCCGCGAACGCGTGTCCGTTGACCGCGGCGATGATCGGCTTGTCGGTCTTCAGCGTGCGGTTGAACTCGACGAACAGGTTCTTCGGCGGCACACGCATCTGGGTCTCGGCCATCTCCTTGAGGTCGGCGCCCGCGCAGAACGCCTTGTTGCCCGCGCCGGTGATGATCAGCACGCTCGCGTCCTCGTCGGTCGCGAATGATTCGCATGCCGCCCCGAATGCATCGCGCGCCACCTTGTTGAGCGCGTTGCGCGCCTCGGGCCGGTTGATCGTCAGCCAGGCGATCCGGTCGCGGACCGCGTAGATGATCTCGTCAGCCATAACTCTCCTCTGCTTCGTCGGATCAGATGCGCAGCACGCCGCCGGGTGTCCGCTCGATCGGCGCGTTGAGCGCCGCCGACAGGGCCATCGCCAGCGTGTTCCGGGTGTCGATCGGATCGATCAGACCGTCGTCTCGCAGCTCGGACGTGAGGTGATACGGGTGCGAGGTCCGCTCGTAGTAATCGCCCACCTCGGCGTCGATCCGCGCCAGTTCCTCAGGCGTCGGGTCGCGACCCTCCTCGCGCATGAGGTTCGCGACGCGAACCTCACTCAGCGTCTTGACCGCCTGCTCGGCGCCCATGATCGACGAGCGCGAGTTGGGCCAGGCGAACAGAAATCGTGGGTCCCACGCCGGTCCGGTCATCGCGTAGTTGCCGGCTCCCTGGGACGCGTGCACGTACACCGACAGCTTGGGCACGGTCACGTTCGCTTGGACCATCAGCATCTTGGCGCCGTCCTTGGTGATGCCGTTGCGCTCGTACTCGCGACCGACCATGAAGCCGGTGATGTTGTGCAGGAAGATCAGCGGCGTTCCGTCGCGATCGCACAGCTGCATGAACTGGGTCGCCTTGTTGGCCGCTTGGCTGAACAGGATTCCGTTGTTGCCGAGGATCCCGACCTTCATGCCATGCAGGTAGGACCAGCCGGTCACCATCGTGTCGCCGTAGTGAGGCTTGAACTCGGTGAACAGGCTGCCGTCGACCATCCGCGCGATCACTTCACGGATGTCGAACTGCTTCTTGATGTCGTCGGGGATGATCCCGTAGAGCTCGTCGGGGTCGTAGTAGGGCGGCTCGGAGTCGCGCATGTCGATCTGCGCCTTGTGCGGCCGCGCCCAGGTGCCGACGATCTCACGGCACAGCTCGAGCCCCTCCGCTTCGGTGTCGACGGCATAGTCGGCCGTACCCGACACCGACGTGTGCATGTCGGCGCCGCCGAGCTCCTCAGCGCTAACGTCCTCGCCCGTGGCCGCCTTGACCAGGGGCGGACCGCCGAGGAACACGAAGCCGGTGCCGCGGACCATGATCGACTGATCGCAGAGCGTTGGCAGGTAGGCACCGCCGGCCGTCGAGGGTCCGAGCACAAGCGCGAGCTGCGGGATCCCGGCGCCGCTCATCAGGCATTGGGCGCGGTAGGTATAGCCGCCGAGCGAGTAGATCTCGTCGCCGAGCGGCAGGAACGCCCCGCCCGAGTCCACGAGGTTCACGACCGGCAGCCGGTTGCGCAGTGCGATCTCCTGTGCGCGCACGATCTTCTTGACCGAAAGCGGGTACCAAGACCCGCCCTTGAGTGAGCTGTCACCGGCGGTGATCATCACCTCGCGACCGCTGACGACACCTACACCGGTGACGATCAGCGCCTGCGGCGCCTCGCCGTTGTAGGCGTGCAACGCCGCCAGCGGCGACAGCTCGAGGAACGGCGATCCAGGATCGAGCAGCAGCTCAAGCCGCTTGCGGACCATCAGCTTGCCGCGCTCGGCGAGTCGCTCGAGCGCGCGCGCGGGGCGCTCATAGCGCGCCTTGTGCAGCTTCTCGCGCAGGTCGGCCGCGAGCGCCAGATTGACCTCGCGGTTGCGCCGGTACTGGTCCGAGCTCGTGTCGACCTGGGAGATGATTCGCTTCACGCGGCGGCCTCCTCGAGCGGCTCGACCGGATCGACCGGATCGAGCGGCTCGACCGGATCAACCGGCTCCAGCGGCTCGACCGGCTCGAGCGGCTCAAGCCCGACGAGGCCATCGCCGCGGTCGAACGTGTCCCCGACCTGGCGGTGGACTCGCTCGACCACGCCGTCTCGCCAGGCGACGATCTCGCTCTGCATCTTCATGCTCTCGATCACGACCAGCGGCTGTCCGGCGATGACCGTCTCGCCGACCGCGACCGCGACCGTGATCACCGTTCCCGGCATCGGCGCCATCACCACATCGGTCTGGTCGGAATCGGCGGATGCGCGCTCGGCCGGGTCAATCACCTCGGTACGCCACGACCGTCCGAACGCATGGATGAACACCGTGTCGTGGTCGACGACGAGCCAGATCGGCTCGGTGCGGTCATCGACCGAGACCTCGTAGGCTCGACCCACCGGTCGCAGCAATGCGCGGTGCTCCTTGCCGTCGATCCAGATCGCGTCGTAGCGATTCTCGACCCGGGTAACGATCACGTCACGAGGCTCGCCGCCGTCGATGCAGATCTGCAGGCTCACCTATGGCCTCCAGGCCCCCAGCGAGCCAAGCGGCTCGCGCAGCGCTTCGCGCCGGTCGTAACGCGAGCTTGCAAGCGCACAAGCGGCCAGCAGCAGTCGCTGCTCCTCGATCCCGGGTGGCAGGCTGATCATGACCTCCGGGTTCTCATCCAGAAACGCGGTGTGCGTGCGGCCGGCGCAGAACTCGGGATGGGCCAGTACGCGCTCGAGAAAACCGGTGTTGGTGATCGTGCCCAGCAGCACGGTCTCGCGGAGCGCCTGCTGCGTGCGCTCGATCGCCTGCGCGCGCGACTCGCCGTAGCCAACCACCTTGGCGATCATCGGATCGAACGCCGACGTGATCGGATCGCCCTCGCGCACCCCGTGGTCGACGCGGATCCCGTCGCCGGAGGGAAAGCGCACGAGGTGCAGCGGACCGGTCGCCGGGATGAACCCCGCCTCGGCGTCCTCGGCGTAGACGCGGCATTCGATCGCATGACCGCGCAGGCGCACGTCGTCCTGCCCGAACGACAGCGGCGCGCCGCCGGCGATCCGCAACTGCTCGGCGACGATGTCGATGCCGGTAACCATCTCGGTCACCGGGTGCTCGACCTGCAGACGCGTGTTCATCTCCAGGAAGTAGAAGTTGCGCTGATCGTCGGCGACCATCTCGACCGTCCCGGCGGACATGTAGTCGACCGCCCGCGCCAGCGCGACCGCGCGCTCCCCCATCTCGGCACGCGTTGCTTCATCGATCAACGGCGAGGGAGCCTCCTCGATCACCTTCTGGTAGCGGCGCTGGATCGAGCACTCGCGCTCACCGAGGTACAGGACGTTGCCGTGGCCGTCGGCCAGCACCTGCACCTCGATGTGCCGCGGCCGGTCGACGTAGCGCTCGACGAACACCCGCCCGTCCCCGAAGGCCGCAGCTGCCTCCTGGGAGGCGCGCGTGAACGCCTCGCGGCAGGCGTCGGTGTCGCGCGCGATCCGCATGCCCTTGCCGCCGCCTCCGGCGCTCGCCTTGAGCAGCACCGGATAGCCGATTCGCTCGGCCTCGGCCACCGCCTCCTCGGCGCTCGCCAACGCTCCGTCGGAGCCCGGGAGGGTCGGCACTCCCGCAGCCTTGGCGAGCCGCTTGGACTCGATCTTGTCGCCCATCGCCCGGATCGCCGCCGGCGGAGGCCCGACGAACGTGATCCCGGCATCGGCGACCGCCTGGGCGAATTCGGCGTTCTCGGCGAGGAACCCGAACCCCGGATGGACGGCGTCGGCACCGGTGCGCGTGCACGCGGCGATGATCGCCTCGATGTCGAGATAAGCGGACACAGGCGGGTCGCCCAACAGCTCCACCGCCTCGTCGGCTTCGCGCGCGGCCAGGCCGCCCGCGTCGACGGCGTGATAGACGACGACGCTCGCGATCCCCAGCTCTCTGAGCGTGCGGATGATGCGCACCGCAATCTCGCCGCGGTTGGCAATCAGCACCTTGACCGGGAGGCTCAAGTCGTGGCCGCCGGTTCGCTCAGCGTCGGTTCGAGATTCCAGCTGCTCGGAACTTCGACCGGGATCGTCAGCAGCATCGCCGCGCAGGACTTGCCTTGCGGGTCGTAGCGAAGCGTCGATGTTCCGCCCGAGCCGCCGAGTACGCCGTCGTCCGAGACGAGATAGTCGATCTCGTCGGCGGCGAGCACCTGTCGCGCGGCCCGCGGTGTATCACCCCAGAACGCCGCCCAGGCGGCGAAACGCACCCGTTCTTTCATGCGGATCCCAGAATGCACACGACTTCGACAGCTCCCAAGTTTCAACCGAACGTTTGGTTCGAGATGGAACTATACCGCGGGCCCTGCCGACGGGTCAATTCACGGTTGCGATGACGTCACCAATTCATCAGGGCGGTGACCTCCTGTCGCATCCCGGGCAATCCATACCGAGCCCAGGCCCGGCGAAAGTCCGTGCTCTGGCCGTCGACGTAGCGGCGCAGGCCTTTGTAGGTCATCGACATCAGCGAGGCGAGGCCGAGCACCGAGAACGCCAGCACGGCGTCGCGGTCCAGTTCGCTGCCGGTGAGCCGCTCATACTCGGCAAAGAACCACTCCCGCTCAGCCACCGCGCCGAGCAGATCGGTCTTCGCTCGCAGGTGCTTGCCCGCCATGTACTCGGTCGCGATGTAACCGAGATCGAAGCGCACGTCGCCGACATAGGCGAGCTCCCAGTCGAGGATCGCGGTGACACGACCGGAGTCGATCAGCATGTTCCCGATCCTGAAGTCCCCATGGACAAGCCCGGTCGGAGCCTCGCCGGGCTGGTGGGCCAGCAGCCAGTGAAATGCTTCCTCGAGCACCGGATCGCGGTTGAAGCCGGCCGCCTCATAGGTGTCGCGCCAGGCGGCGACCTGGCCGGCAAAGCTCAGCCGCGGGAGGCCGGCCGGCGCCCAGGCCGATCCGATCGAATGGATCCGGGCGGCGTAGGTCACGAGATCGCGCGCGATTCCACGCTGGCCTTGCCAATCGGTCCGCAGGCCCTCGTGATCGCGCGCACGCCAGACGTTGGCCGAGCTGCCGTGCAGGAACTCCATCACGAACAGCTCACCGCCGAACGGATTGTCGAGCTCGGTGTGCAGCGCGAACGCCCTTGGGGTGGGGAGCTCGAGCGGCTCGAGCGCCTGGAACAGGTCGTACTCGACGACCAGGTCGGTGTCGAACAGGCCGTACGGCGCCTTGACGCGGACCACGTATCGCCGCTCGCTCGAGTCGGCGTCACGGACGGTCGCGACGTGGGAGAAGCGCGACCATCCACCTTCGAGCTGATCGCACGCCGCCACGCGGTCTCGCGGCCCGATCTCGCCCGCGTCGCGCAGAAGCTTGGTCAGCAGCTCCCGGCGGGCGATCGCGACGTCGGGCTCGGTCATCCGCGCGGCCGGCAGTGCTCGATCAGCAGCGCCACGTTCTCGGCCTTGCGGTCGGGCTCGACGTCGAAGCTGGGCGGGAACAGAATCACGTGGTCGGCGAGCGCGTCGTAGCGCCGCAGGCGGGCGTTGACGTCCTCGGGCCGCCCGGCGACCGCAAATGCGTCGACCATCTCATCGGACACGAGATCGGTCATCGCCGCGACATCCCGGCGCGCGAACGCCTCCCGAATCTGTTCTGCCTCGGCGCCGAAGCCGGATACCTCGAAGATCTGCGCGTAGGTCTTGACCGAACCGTAGAAGGCGATCATCGCCGCGGCCTCACGCCGCGCGATCAGCTCGTCGTCGGAGATCGAGCACAGGACCATCGCCGCGAACGCGACGTCACTGCGGTCGCGACCGGTCCGCCGAGCTCCCCGCTCGATCGCCGGTAGCGCAACGTCCTCGATGTAACGCGGGCTGAACAGCGTGTGGCCGACGAGCCCGTCGGCGACACGGCCGGCGCTCTCCATCATCCGCGGGTTGACGCCGGCGGTGAATACCGGGATGTCGCGGACCGGTGGCTCTGTCATCTGGTCCAGCGCCTTGATCCTGCACCGGTAGAACCGCCCTTCGTGGTCCACCGGCGCCTCGCTGAGCCGCCACAGCGACCGCAGGAGCCCCACCAGCTCCTCCATTCGCAACGCCGGCGCGTCACCGTCGAGCCCATGCCAGTCGGCGATCATCCGCCGCGTGCCGTTTCCGAGCCCGAGGATCAGGCGCCCCCGCGATAGCTCGTCGAGATCGCGTGCTTCGGCGGCGAGCATCAGCGGCGTGCGGCCGACGCCGTACATGATCCCCGACCCGAGCGCACAGCCATCGGTGCGCTGCGCCAGCGCCGCCAGCGTCACGGTGGCGGATCGGTTGTAGAGCTCGCTCGTCCAGACCGACTCGAAGCCGGCCGCGTCGGCCGCGGCGGCCGCGGCGGCCATCTCCTCGATCGAGCCGGCGAATACGGAGATCCCACGGCGAGCCGCGCGTCCGTTCATCTCGGCCTCTCGATCGCCTCGGCCAGCAGCTCGACCTCTCGGTCAGACAGCCCGCGCAGGGATCGGAGCAGGCTTGCGCGCAGCGACACAGCCGCCGGCGCAGGGTCATCGCGGACGAGCTCGAGTGCGGCGGCGACGAGGTTTCCGATCCGGGGCGCGTCGCAGGCATTCGTGAGCTCGGCGGCAATCGCGGCCAGGTCGTCGGGGCGCGACACTCGGCGCGCCTGCGCGAGCTCGCCGGCGACGCTCGCGGCAAACGCTTCGAGCTCCACCGGGAACCGGGACAGCTCGACCGACAGGTGTCGCGACGCGCTGAACGCCGACATCAGCTGCCCTCGCGAGAACTCGCTGTGCTCGCCGCCGGGGCGCGCGGCGTGTCGCGCGGCCCGACCGATCGCGCTCACGACCTCGCTCGTGGTCATCGGGTTGAACACGGCGCGACGCTCGGCGGGCGGGTGTCAGGCCACCTGGTGGCCGTAGCGGACGTGGTTGCGAGCAATCGCCGACTCGACCACGCCGATCCCGTCGGCCTCCCAGGCCCCGGAGGCATGCACCCGGGCCCCCTGATCCATCGTGCCGCGGCCGGTACGACGCGCGACCTCCGGGTCGGCGAGGTCGAAGCTGTCATGTTGCACGTCGCCCTCCGCGCGCGATCCCTGCGAATCGTCGTAGCCCGCGCCGGCCAGGCGCATCGCCGTGCCGACGCGCTCGTACTCGAGCTTCAGCGCTCCCTGCTCACCTTCGAGCGTCCATCGAGCGCGGATCACCTGACGGTCGTCGGGGTCGTAGGTGACGTCGTGAGCGGTGATCCGCAGCCGCTCGATCTCGCCGTCGCCGTGGACGACGCCGGCTTCGCTGTGCATGACCGTGCCGTCGGCGAGCTCCTGGTGGATCAGCGTGACCGTGCGCTCGCCGAACTGGAACACGCACCAGTTGTGCCAGCGGATCCGGCGCGTGCGCACGCCCCAGGTGCGATCGCGCACGCCCAGCAGCCGACCCGACGTATCGATCCCAGCGGCCTGCTCGAACGCCCACTCGCCGACCGCGACGAAATGGCGATAGAGGTCGAACTCGCCACCGGGCTCCGAGGCCGCAACGTCGACCGGCTCGTACAGGTACGGCGGGTTGATCCCCGAGAAGCGCCCATGCAAGCGCGCTTCGTCGAGCATCACGCTTACGGTCCAGTCCCGCAACGGATCGTCGCAGCGCAACGAGAACGGGCCGGCTTGCACCGCTTCGCCCGGCCGCGGGAGCCTGCCGAAGCTGCGGACGTTGACCTGCCGGTCGCCATCCATCCGGCAGAAGTAACACTCGTTGGCGCCGCGCAGCGGGTAGACGCCGCCGCCGAGGATCGCCAGCACCTCGCCGCTGGGGGCCAGCACGTTGAAGTAGAAACGCTCAGACCAGTTGGGAAGCGCCGGCGCGACCGCGCCGATCAGCGCTGCCGACTGGTGCACGGGATAGTCATCCCAGGCGCCGAGGATGTCCCGGCCATCGGTCGACGGTCGGGTCAACGCCTCAGCCAATGCCGGACGATCCATGCTGACTCCTGTTCTGCTCGGTTGCGGCTCGTAGCTCCGCCAGCACGCGCGACTCCGCCTCGCTCAGCGGCGCGCGCTGCCCGACCTCCGCGGCCTGCCGGAGCTCCCACCCGGTGCACCGGTTGACCTCCTCGACGGTCGACTGCGGGGCGATCTCGGTCAGCACAAGTCCGTCACGCGATGGCTCGAACCTCGCCAGCGGGGTCAGCACCGCCACCAGCGCATCCGGGGCCAACCCTGCCGCCTCGCGCGCAACAGGGTCGCCGAGTACCGACAGCGCCGAGCATTGCGCGACCAGGAAGCGCGGCTCGTGTACCGGGATCATGATGAAGAAGCGCTCCGCCAATGCGGTCAGCGAGGGAAGCCCGGCGCTGCCGGGTCCCCGCAGCTTCCAGCCGCCCCCATCGCGGATCCCTGCCAGGTTGGCGTTCCCGCGCGAATCGACCTGCAGTCCGCCCGCGAACACCAGCGGCGCCCGCAGCGCGTCGTCGAACGCGTGGGCCTGCCAGAAGGTGCTGTCGCGCCCGGCCACGAGCACCGGGTCAAGCGTCCTGCGACCGACCCGCAGCAGATCCTGGGAGGGGTCGAGATGGGCCATGCTGCTGGCCCAGAACTTCAGCTTCGGAGCCCACAGCCGCCTGGCCATGAACGCAGCTAGCGCGACGTCGAGCTGGTTGGTGCCGATGAACAGCCGATCGTCGTCCTGCAGCTCGCGCGCGATCGCGGCGATCAACAGGTCGTGCGCAGCCGCCGCGTCCATCAGATCATCAGCGCCCGCAGTCGCGCCAGGCCCACCTTGTCGAGGTACCCGTCCTCGCCGTCGACGTCTCGCATCCACTCGTCGAAGAACGTTTCCAGTTGAGCCGGCTCCTGCGCCTTGCGCGCATCGCTGACCGTCTTGGCGTAGGCAACCAGCCACTGCTCGTCGGGGCCGAGCAGCGTGCTGCCGAACGGATGCGTGGACAGCGGCGCGCGAACGACGACCTCCGCCGCCCACGGCATCACGCGGTCCGGATGGCGCGACAGCACCGCGGTCGGCACGATCCGCTCCACCTGGGCGATTCGCAGGTCGGCGGCGTTGCGCAGCCACTCGTCCCCGAGGTCCGGGCCCCAGAGCAGCAGGTTTCCGTCCTCGTCGGCGGCCTCAGCCCACACCAGCGCCGCATCGACCTTCAGCGGGCGGACCTTCAGATAGCTCATGCCGGTCGCCTCGTCGACGGCCGCCTCGACGAGCGGATGGCTTACCGGAGCAGTGCCCAGCGCGGTCCAGGTCGTGTACGGGAGCTTCAGCGCTCGCGCCCGCAGGCTCGCCAGATGGATCCCCTCCTCGCTTTCCCAGACCTCGACGCGACCTTCCTCGGCGGCCCATCGGATTCCGGGTGGCAGGCCGACGATGTCCTCGGCGCCGACGTAGGCGGCCGAGATCGTGCCCGCGCAGCCTGCGGCGACGAGGAAGTCCAGGTCCAGACCGCTGGTCAGGCCGACGACCGTCAGGTCGGTGACGCGAGCGCGGATCAGAGCCCGCACCAGCGCCATCGGATGGCCGGAGTTGATGCTTCCGCCGACGCCTACGCAGCTGCCGCTGGAGATCTCGCGGACGGCCGAGTCTGGATCGAGGATCCGCGCCACCGGCTCGTCAGCTGCTCTCGGCGTCCCAGACAGATTCGGGATCGATCAACGCCGCCGCCGAGGTACGGTCGATCTTGCCGTTGCCCAGCCGCGGCAGCGGCTCGTCGCGGAGCAGGATGTAACGGGGCAGCTTCCAGCGCACAAGCCGCTCGCCGGCTGCCTCGCGCAGCCGTGCCGGGTCGCCGTTGGTTCCTGCCCGCCGCACGACGACCGCCCCGACCTCTTCGGTCCGCAGCCGGTCGGGCACCGCGACGACGACCGACTCGGCCACGTCGGGGTGCTCGTTCAGCGCCGCTTCGACCTCCTCGGCGCTGACGTTCTCGCCCGAGCGCTTGATCATCGCCTTGTAGCGGCCGGCGAAGTACGCGCGTCCCGAGTGGTCGACGTAGCCTCGGTCGCCGGAGCGAACCCAGCCGTCGCGCATCGTCGACGCCGTCGCCTCCGGATCCTTCAGGTAGCCGAGCATCGCCATCGGGTGCCGTAGGCACAGCTCGCCGTACTCGTACGGGCCCAGGCGGTTGAAGTCGGGGTCGAAGATCCCGACCTCGGCGCCCGCGAACGGACGTCCGACGTAGCCGGCGCCGAGCTCGCCCGCGTAGCCCGGATCGCTGCCGACGCACACGAGCGTCTCGGACATCCCCCAGATCATGCCCAGCTCGACGCCGAAGCGGTCGCGAAACGCCGGGATGTCGGCGTGCGTCACCACGTGGCGCAAGCTCGTGCTGCCCTTCGCCACCGAGCCGTCGTCGGTCTCGAGCAGCAGGTTCAGATGCGCCGGGAACAGCACCGAGATCGTGGCGCTGCTCGCCTCCACGCCCGACCAGAACTTCGAGGGACGGAACCGCTCGACGAGCGAGACTGAGCCGCCCGTGACCATCGGGATCCCGAGTCCGGCGATCGACGACAGCGAGTGACCGAAGGTCAGC
Organism: Solirubrobacteraceae bacterium; assembly: GCA_036490775.1. Lineage (GTDB taxonomy): Bacteria > Actinomycetota > Thermoleophilia > Solirubrobacterales > Solirubrobacteraceae > Palsa-465. The sequence continues at coordinate 68,082 of DASXDD010000191.1, forward strand.
GGCTGGAAGTAGTTGTCATCGGCCCTGAACCCGTAGAGATCGGAGTAACCGAGGCCGCAGTGATAGAGCGAGCCGGCCTTCAGCATCACGCCCTTAGGGCGACCGGTGCTGCCCGACGTGTAGACGATGTACGACAGCGCCTGCGGGTCGTCGGCCTCGAGTGGCTCGTGTTCGAGCGGCCTCGACCGCGCGAGCTCCTGGAAGGACTCGACCCCGGCTCCGGCGCCCGGACCTCCGTCGGCGAGCACGACCAGGTGCTCGATCGACGGACATTCTTCGCGCCGGGACATCACCAGCGATGCGATCGGATCGTCGGCGACGAGCACATGCGCTTCGGAATGCTCGATCGGGAACATCAGCTCCTCGAACGGCAGCCCCGGCACAAGCAGCACGCGTACGGCGCCGAGCTGCGCAAGCGCGAGGTGCGTCGCCACGGTCTCGGGACGGCAGCTCATCCCGACCAGGACGCGCGTTCCCGGCCCGACCCCGAGCTCGCCAAGCCCTGCGGCAAGGCGCCGGACCTCGAGGTCAAACTCGCCGTAGGACCACGTCTGCCCCGCGTACCAGAGCCATCGACGGTCGGGCGTCCGCTGCACCCGCCAGCGCCACAGCTCGCGGTTGGTCAGCTCGCTGGGCGGCTGTAGCTCGCGCACCTCGGTGATCAGGTCGGCCATGCGTGGATGATGCCGTCTAACCGACTGGCGAAACCGTCAAATGAAGACGGCCCGGGACATGTCGATCGTCAGCGATAGCTCACCAGCGAGCTTCCGTCACACAGCAGATGCGCCTGCTCGTTGAACGACAGCAGCGTCGCCCCGGAGCGACCGAGCAGCACCCGCGTGATGCCGGCGTTCACCGTCACCCTGTTGAACGCAACGAACGTCGGGTCGGGCACCGACAGAAGCCGCGTGCACAAGACCGCAAGCACCCCTCCCGAGGTGCACACCAGTGCCGTCTGTCCGGAGCTCAGCCGCCGGCATAGGTCGGCGAGCGCCGAGCTCACCCGCTCGCTGAACCGTGGCCAGCTCTCCGCGGCCGGCGTGGCGGTCCCGGCCGCGATCCAGTCCAGCACCGCCCGCTCAAGCACGTCCTGGAACTCCCGCGACGAGACTTCGGGCGCTTCGCTGCCCGGGGCCCGCTGCTGGCGCACCGAGCTCGTCGAGTGGTGCGTGAGGATCTGATCGGCGTCGTATTCGTCCCAGCGCGAATCGATCTCCAGCTCGCAGCGCAACGCAGCCGCGATCGGCTCGGCGGTCGCCCGCTGGCGTCCAAGGGCGCCGCTGACGGCAACGTCGACCTCGGCTCGCTCGCGCAGCAAATGTTGCGCCGCGACGTTCGCCTGCTCGACCCCACGAGTCGACAGGCGGTCGTAGTCGGCCGCGCCGAACGAGGCCTGCCCGTGGCGCACGAAGATGACCGCCGGCACGTCGGCGCGTCAGGCCGGGGCGGCCGCCGTCGCGGGGGCGGCGCCGTTACGCGCTGAGGCTCCGAACGCCACCCCGGCGATCACCTCGAGCACGCTGTCTGGCGCCTCGACCGGCGGCAGGTGCCCGACGCCCTCGAGCTCGTGGTAGCCGGCGGTCGGCATCAGCTCGGCGAGCCGGCGGCCGTTGAGCACGTGGACCAGCCGGTCTTCGGCGCCGTGCACGATCGCAGTTGGGGCGCTGATCCGCCGCAGCCGCTCCGCATGGCCCCAGCCGTTGACGGCCCGCAGCTGGTGCATCAGCATCACCCGCGGCGTCGGGCGAGCAACGATCTGCGCCACCAGTTCGGCGATCAGCTCCGGCTCGCGCTGCGCGAAACCCGGTCCGGTCGCGAGTGTCCACAGCCGGGTGAAGTAGGCCTCCAGCGTCTCTCCCTTGCGCGGCGGGACAAGCAGGTCGAGCATCAGGCTCGAGCCCTTGGGGATCGCGTAAGCAGGCGCAGGCGGTCGCGTCGCGATCAGCACCAGGCCCGTCAATCGGCTGGGGTGGCGCATCGCGAATTCCTGCGCGATCATCCCGCCCATCGACATCCCGACCACCGCCGCGCGCTCGTGTTCGAGCTCGTCGAGCACGGCGGCGACATCGTCGGCAAGGTCGGCCATCGTGAACGGCACCGGCGCGAACCGCGAATAGCCGCTGCCGCGGTTGTCGATCCGGATCACCCTGAAGTCATCCTCGAGCTCGCGCACCCAGGCGCGCGGCCAGGCCAGGCCGGAGGCGCTCCAGCCGTTGATCAGCACGAGTGCCGGCCCGCGGCCGCCCTCGCGCCAGTAGATCTGAGGCTTCGCGCGTCGCCTCACGACGCGTCGCCGATCCCGACCTCGGCGTCGAGGCCGAGCACGTCCATCACTGCCGAGCGAGGTCCCACCTCGTGCGACAGCAGCACCAGGTCGCGCAGGTTGCCCTCGCGATCGCAGATCTGATCGCGCAGCAGCGCCTCGGCCTCAAACCCGATCGATGTGAACATCGCGATGTCGCCCTCCTTGTCGGCTACGACCTCGACCACGATCTTGCGCAGGCCGAGGCGCACGGCCTCGGCGAGGCCATAGCGGGACAGCCGGCGGCCGAGGCCCAGGCGGCGATAGTCGCCTCCCACGACCAAGCGCAGCTCGCCGACATGCGAGCTCCAGAGCGCCCCGGGGACGATGCTGAGCATCGCCTGGGGCTCACCGTCGGCACCGACGGCGAGCCACCTCGTGACCCGCTCGTCGCTGCACCAGCGCGCGACCGTGTCGGTGTCGACGTCCTCCTTGAGGAAGGTCAAATCACCCTCCGGGAGGTCTTGCAAAAACCGCGCCACGGCGGGAGCGTCGGCGAGGGTCAGGGGTCGGAGATCTGT
>DASXDD010000192.1:0-12707 GCA_036490775.1 Solirubrobacteraceae bacterium
GCCCCGCAACGAGGGCGCGTCACGTTATGCCCCTTCCGGCTCCTCCGGATCGCCGCCAAAGCCCGCGCCGCCCGGACCGCCCGGCGCACCTCGGAACAGCCCGACGCCCTCAGCCGCCGCCGCCAGCCGCGCCCGCTCGGCGCTGTCGATCAGCTGGTCGGTGTCGCTTCCATCCTCGCCGAGCACCGCAAGCCCGATGCTCACGGTCAGCGGCGCGCCACGCCACGCCTGCGCCATCCGCACCGAGCCCGCCGTCCGGGCGGCCAGTGCCTGCGCTCCGGCCCTGCCCGTGTCGCGGGCGATGATCCAGGCCCGCGCGTCGGTCTCGCACGCAAGGATGTCCTGACGGCGCATCACGCCGCGGACCGTCTGCGCAAACCGGCCGAACGTCGCCGCAGCCTCGCTGGGGGGCTCGACCGCAATCACGCGATCGGCCTCCTCGAGTTCGAGCAGCAGTAACGAAAGTGGCGAGCCGGACCGCTGCGCCCGCGTCAGCTCGCGGTCGAGCACCCCGACCCAGACGCTCTCGTCGACGGTCGTCGGAGTCGCGGCCGGGCCCCCGGGCATCGGCGGGCGGTCGGGCACGACCGGGCGCCCACGTTCCACGCCAGGGCTCGCAGTGCGCCCGGCAGGCGCCGGATCGGGCAACGGCCGCAGATGGGTGCCGGGCGTCGCGCCCGACCCGGAACCGGAGCCGACCCCCCGCAGCGTCGCGGCGCGGACCAGACCCGCGATCCGCGAGAGCCGCTCGGCGAGCTGCGCGACGAGCTCTGGGTCGTCGTCGCGCAGCTCAGCGCGCAACGCGCTCCAGACGACCGCCTCAAGCGTGTCGACGGCGCGCACGATCGCCTCGGCACTCTGAGCGCCGGCGAGCTCGCCGGTGCGAGAGACCAGCAGCTCGAGCTGGCCGTCGGCCTCGATTCGCCGCAGATCGGCATCGTCGACGAGCGCGCGGACGACGGCCTCACACACGCGCGGTCCGTCCCGAGCTATGTCGGCTGCGAGAATCCCTGGTGCCTCGTCGAGCGAGGCCCGTTCCAGCAGCGCCAGCAGCCAGCCCTTAGTGAGCTCGTCAAGATGAGCCAGTAACGATTCAATCGGGGCATCGGCAACCGCACGTGCCGGCCGCCGCCGTGGAGGGCCTGCCTGCATCGGGTCCTTTTATCACGAGTTCCCTACCGAAACTTCCTAAAAACGCACCAAATGAGCACCGCCAGCGAGAATCCCCGGGTAACAACCACCTTGATATCGATCGCCCGTGCCCGCGAGCTCGTCCTTCAGCACACCACACCGCTCGGACACGAGCTCGTCGATATCGAGAAGGCGCTCGACCGTGTGCTGGCAGACGAAGTCCGGGCCGCCGGCGACGTGCCGCCGTTCCCGTGCTCGGCGATGGACGGCTATGCGATCAAAGCCGGGCCTGCCGGGCGCACGCTGCAACTCGTGGGCGAATCGCGCGCCGGCACGCCGGCTGACCGCGAGCTCGCAGACGGGGAGGCGATCCGGATCTCGACCGGCGCCGCGGTACCCCCGGGCGCGATCGCCGTGATCCGCCAGGAGGACACCGAGTCAGACGGGGACACGGTCACGGTGACCAAGGACGCGGAGCCCGGCGATAACGTGCGCGACGCCGGCGAGGACATGCGCCAGGGCGCGAGCGTGCTCGCCGCCGGCACCACGCTGCGCGCCGCCGAGCTCGGCGCTGCCGTCGCGGCCGGGGTCGGAGACGTGCTCGTCTCGCGTAAGCCGCGCGTCCAGGTCCTGTCAACCGGCGACGAGCTGCGCGCGCCCGGCGAGCCACTGCGCCCGGGCGAGATCCACAACTCCAACGCGCCGATGCTCGTCGCGCTCGCGACTCGCTGCGGCGCCGCGCCGGCGCCCGCGCAGCGGCTGCGCGACGACCGCGACGCGACCGAGCAGGCGCTCGCCACCGCGCTCGAGCAGTCCGACGTGACCGTCGTGTCCGGAGGCGTGTCCGTCGGCCCCCACGATCACGTCAAGCCGGCGCTCGCTGCGCTCGGCGTCAGCGAGGTGTTCTGGGGCGTGTCGCTTCAGCCGGGCAAGCCGACGTGGTTCGGCACCGCCGGCGACAAGCTCGTGTTCGGGCTGCCGGGCAACCCGGTGTCGGCGTTCGTGACGTTCTCGCTGTTCGTCCGCCCCGCCCTGATAGCTCTGCAGAACGCGACCGACCCTCCGCAGCTCGACACCGAGGCGGTGCTCGCGACCGCGGTCAGGCGCAACCGTAGCCGCGAACAGGCGATCCGCGTGCGGCTCGAGCGCCTCGACGGGACCACCATCGCGCTGCCGACCGGGCCTCAGGCGTCGCACATCGTCACCTCTCTGCTCGGCGCCGATGCGCTCGCCCTGATCCCGGCTGGAGAGGGCGATGCGCCGGCAGGCACGCGCGTGCAGCTGCAACCGCTCGCGAACTAGTGTCCCGACCCCGCCAACTCTCCATACATAACCAACAAACAGCGTCGAACGTCCGAGGACCGGGCACAATTGATGGCGTGGGTCCGTTCGTCGTCCTGCTCGCCGCGTTCGCCGCGTTGGTGGTGGCACGCCAGCGACGCCACCGACGCCTGCCGGCTCGTGCGGTGATCGTCTCGCCCCGCAAGTCGACCGCGATCGCGGCCGATGGCGCGGTCCGCTCCGTGCAGTCGGCGGAGATCACGATGGCCAAGCCCGAGCTCGACCGGCTCTGGAACCCGGAGAACCTCGAGAACCTCGCCCGGACCTACTGGCGATTCCTCTCGCGAGTGACCCTCGGGCTGATTCGCGTCACGTACAGCGCCAACGAACGCGCGGTCGTGTTCCTCGCCCGGCCGCTTACGCTGCTGCGCTTCGGGGCGCCGGAGTACGTGCTCGAGGCCGAGCACGGCAACGTCCGCTGGCAGATCCGCGGCGGCCTGCTCGTCGCCCGCGCCGGACGGCGCCGGGGCTGCGGGTTCCTCTCACTCGACGTCCGCCGCCTGCCCGAGGCCGACGCAGACGATCAGGCCAAGCTCCGCATCGAGGTCGAGGTCGCCAACTTCTACCCCTCGATCGCGGCCGGGTTCAGCACGCCCGTTTACGAGGCGACACAGTCGGCGATCCACGTGCTCGTCACACACGCGTTCCTGCGCTCCCTCGCCAAGCTCGACCTCGCGACCTCACAGATCGGGCGCCTGGCGATGATCGTGCCGGCGATGTTCAGGGGATCAAGGCACGAGCGCGACCGCGACCGCGACGAGCCCGAGCCTGAGCCTGAGCCGGTCTCCGGCCGTCAGCCGTAGCGAACGCCGGTCAGCGTGCGCAGCTTGGTGCGGTCGTGGCGCGCCGACACGCGCCGCACTGTCCCCGAGCGCGAGCGCATCACCAGCGACTCCGTCGTCGCGCGACCGCCCTGGTAGCGCACGCCCTGAAGCACGTCGCCGTCGGTCACGCCAGTCGCCGAGAAGAACACGTCCTCGCCGGCCACGAGGTCATCGCAATTGAGCACCTTGTCCAGGTCGTAGCCGGCCTGGACCGCAGCGGTCCGCTCCTCGTCGCTTCGCGGCCACAGCCGGCCGAGCAGCTGACCGCCGATGCACTTGATCGCGGCCGCCGAGATGACCCCCTCAGGGGTCCCGCCGATCCCCCACAGCAGGTCGACGGGCGAGTTGTCTGAGACCGCGAGCAGCGCCGCTGAGACGTCCCCGTCGAGGATCAGCCGCACACGGGCGCCGGCTTCGCGGACCTGGGCCATCGCCTCGTGATGGCGCTCGCGGTCGAGCATCACGACCATCACGTCGCGGATGTCGGTGCCCTTGCGCTCGGCGACCAGCGCCAGCGTCTCGGGCAGTGGCCGGTCGAGGTCGAGCAGGTCGGCGACCTCCGGGCCGCCGGCGATCTTCTCCATGTACACGCAAGGACCGGGGTCGAACATCGTCCCGCGCTCGGCGAGTGCGATCACGGCGATCGCGCTCGGCATCCCCAGCGCGGTCAGCCGCGTGCCCTCCAATGGGTCGACCGCGACGTCGACCTCGGGCGGGGTGCCGTCGCCGATCCGCTCACCGTTGTAGAGCATCGGCGCCTCGTCTTTCTCTCCCTCCCCGATCACGACGACGCCGTCCATCGAGACCTGATCGAGCACGTTGCGCATCGCGTCGACGGCCGCCTGGTCGGCGCCCTCCTTGTCGCCGCGCCCGACCATCCGCGCCGAGGCCAGCGCCGCGGCTTCGGTGACGCGTACGAGTTCGAGCGCGAGGTTTCGGTCCGGCCGCTGGCTGCCCTGCTCGTTCACGACGGGCAACCCTACCCGGCTGCGGGCGACCGAGGCCTCACAGCACCCCTGGGGGCTTTCGCCGCGCGGCGCTCTCCTGCGAGCGCCAGACCGAGCCGACGAGGATCATCAGGCCGCCGACGAGCGCGACCCACCATCCCCACGCGATGCTGATCTCGCCAGACGGGGTCCCGGGATGGTCGAGCACGCCGCGGAACAGCGTCAGCGACAGGGCGACGAGCGCGATCACAGCCGTCAGCTCGCCGCGCGGCCACGACAGCGCGTGCCCGCGAATGATGATGTAGGCGAGGATCAGCGGCGCGACGGCGGTGATCAGCAGCACGTATCGCAGGATCGTCAGCGCTTCCCACCCGGTGCACGTGCTGTTGGGGCCCTTGCAGCTGTTGAGCATCGCGTGCCGGTTGCCGAGCGAGTACCACGCGAGAAATAGAGACACGCCGAGCAGGATCCCTCCCACGATCGCGATCAACTCCCCACGGTTGAGCGCCTTGGCGTCCATCGGCCCCGGAGCCTAACGGCTGCCTCCAGGCCGAGCGGCGGTTGCTAGGTTCGACCGAATGCAGAGCGCCACGCCCGGCTCAGACCTCCAGTACCAGCAGCTGTTTCCCCAGCAGCGCACGGTCACAGCCGACGACGCGCTGGGTGCGCTGGACCCCGCCGAGCACGCCGGTCGCGAGCTCCCATACACGCTCGTCAACTTCGTTTGCACCGCCGACGGTCGCGCCGCGTTCGGCGGCCGCTCGGGCCCGATCGGCGACGACGGCGACCGCCAGCTGTTCCACGGCCTCCGCGAGCGCGTCGACGCGGTGATCGCTGGCACCAGCACGCTGCGCACCGAGAACTACGGGCGGATCACGACCAAGCCCTACCGCCGCGAGCGACGCGCGGAGCGAGGCCTGACGCCGGAGCCGCTCGCCTGCATCGTGACGCGCAGCGGTGACGTCCCGACCGAGATCCCGCTGTTCGCCGAGCCCGAGGCACGGGTCGTCGTCTTCACCCCGTCAGAGCTCGACACGTCGGGCTGCGCCGCGCAGGTCGACGTCGTGCGGCTCGATCCGGGCGAACTGACGCTGACGACCGCGGTGCGGCGGCTCGCGGCCGACTACGGCGTCCGGATGCTCCTGTGCGAGGGCGGCCCGACGCTGTTCGGTTCGCTGCTGCACGAGGAGCTCGTCGACGAGCTGTTCCTGACGCTCGTGCCAAAGCTCGCCGGCGGCGACTCCGGGCCCCCGATCACGACCGGGCCGCCGCTGTCAGAGCTGCTCCAGCTGACGCTGCTGTGGCAGCTCGAGCGCGATGGCTCGCTGTTCCTGCGTTATGGGACGCGCTGAAAAAGGCGTGTAACGATGCCGTTCACGGGCAGACAATAAGCCGAGATGTCGAGGATGGAACAATGAGGACGATGAGCTTCCCCAGCGCAGCGGTGGGGGCCACGACCGCCGCGGATGCCACAGAGGCCCTCCGAGAAGCCCGCGAGCGGACGCTCGCGCTGATCGCGTCGGTCACCGACGAGAACCTCGAGCGCGTCCACTCGACGCTGATGAGCCCGCTCGTCTGGGACCTCGGCCACATCGCCGCATTTGAGGACCTGTGGCTCGTGCACCGCTACGGCGGGCGGCCGATGCTGCGCGCGGACCTCGCCGAGATCTACGACGCGTTCGAGACCCCACGCGCCGGGCGCGGTGAGCTCGAGTTCCTGCGACCCGACGCCGCGCGCGACTACCTAGCCGAGGTTCGAAGCGTGGTGCTCGACGTCGTCGACGAGCAGGGGATCGGCGACGGCCTTGTCCATGAGATGGTCCTGCGCCACGAGCACCAGCACAACGAGACGATGCTCCAGACGCTTCAGCTCGCGCGCCTGCGCGACTACGAGCCCGCAGCGCACGCATACCCGCCGATCTGCCAGAACCGGCCGCTGACTGGCCTGGAGCTGATCGAAGTCCCGGCCGGCCCGTGCACGATCGGCGCGCCGGGGAGCGGCTTTGCCTACGACAACGAGCGCCCGCGCCACCAGACCGACGTCCGCGGCTACCTGATCGGCCAGTCGCCGATCACCAACGCCACCTACCTGACATTCGTCGAGGGCGGCGGCTACGAACGCCGCGAGTGGTGGTCGGCGGAGGGCTGGTCGTGGAAGGAGGAGTACGACATCACGCGACCCGCAAACTGGACGGCGGACCTCAGCGCCGAGTGGCGCCTGGGATCGCGCGAGCCACTCGCGCCCGACCGGCCCGTCGTCCACATCTCCTGGTTCGAGGCCGATGCCTTCGCCCGCGCACACGGCGTCCGGCTCCCCACCGAGATCGAGTGGGAGAAGGCGGCGACCTGGGACCAGGAGCAGGGCCGCTCCCGCGCGTACCCATGGGGCGATGAGGCCCCGGCACCCGGCGTTCACGCCAACGTCGACCAGCTCGGTTGGGGCCCCCACGCGGCCGGCGCGTACCCCGCGGGCGCCTCTGCTTACGGCTGTCTGGGGATGATCGGCGACGTCTGGGAGTGGACCTCGACCGAGTTCGACGGTTACCCGGGCTTCGCCGCATATCCGTACAAGGAGTACTCCGAAGTCTTCTTCTCAAGCGGCTACAAGGTCCTGCGCGGTGGCTCGTGGGCGACCCGTGCGCGGGTCGTGACACCGACCTTCCGTAACTGGGACCTCCCACAGCGCCGCCAGATCTTCGCCGGCCTGCGAATCGCGAGGGACCTATGAGAGCACTGCTGGACACCACCGATATCCGGATCGAGTCGTGGCTGTCGGAGGTCGAGGACCGAAGCCTCGCCAACGACGTCCTCGACGGCCTCACACGCCCGTTTAAGGAGCTTCCGCCCAAGCACTTCTACGACACGCGCGGGTCGGAGCTGTTTGAGCGGATCTGCGAGCTGCCTGAGTACTACCCGACCCGCACCGAGCAGTCGATCCTCGTGGCGCGCGCCCGCGAGATCGTCGAGACGACCGGCGCCGGTGAGCTCGTCGATCTGGGCTCCGGCGCCGCCGACAAGGCGCGGATCCTGCTCGACGCGATGGCCGCCGCCGGGACGCTCGAGCGATACATCCCGTTCGACGTGTCCGAGCAGGTCGTGCGCGACGCCTCGATTGCGCTGATCGAGGAGTACGACGGCCTGCAGATCCATGGCGTCGTCGGCGACTTCGAGCGCCACCTCGACCGCGTCCCGCCGGCTCGCGGCGAGTCGCGGATCGTGGCGCTGCTCGGCGGCACGATCGGCAACTTCCCGCCCGGCACGCGCCGGCGGATGCTGCGCAAGATCGGCGCGCTGCTCGGACCCGACGACCGGCTGCTGCTCGGCACCGACCTGGTCAAGGAGCCGAGCGTGATCGAGGCGGCCTACGACGACCCGCAGGGCGTCACGGCCGAGTTCAACCGCAACGTCCTGCACGTGATCAACCGCGAGCTCGATGCCGACTTCGTGCCCGAGGCGTTCGAGCACATCGCGTTCTTCGACCGTCAGCGCGAGTGGGTCGAGATGCGACTGCGGGCGGTGCGGCCGTGCAGCGTGCTGATCGCCGACCTCGGCCTGCGCATCGAGTTCGCCGCCGGCGAGGAGCTGCGCACCGAGATCAGCGCGAAGTTCACGCGTAAACGCGTGAGCGAGGACTTTGAGGCGGCCGGGCTGACGCTCGAAGGGTGGTACACCGACCCCGACGAGCTGTTCGCGCTGTCACTCGCGGCGCGCGCCACGTAGGGTTCGGCCCATGCAGATCGACGGAAGCGGCGCGCTCGTCGCCGGCGGGGCCTCGGGCCTCGGCGAGGCAGCCGTGCGCGCGCTCCACGCACGCGGAGCGCGGATCGTGATCGCCGACCTCAACGACGACCGGGGCCGCGCGCTGGCGTCGGAGCTCGGAGACGCGGTGCAGTTCGTTCACGCCGATGTGACCGACCCGAACTCGGTGACGGGCGCCGTGGACACCGCGGCCGCGCTGCCCGGTGGGCTGCGGATCGGAATCTGCTGTGCGGGCATCGGCTGGGCCGAACGGGTCGCCGGCAAGCGCGGGGCGCATCAGCTCGAACCGTTTGAGACCGTGATCGCAGTCAACCTGATCGGAACCTTCAACGTGCTGCGGCTGGCAGCGGCATCGATGACGCAAAGTGAGCCGACCGATTCCGGCGAGCGCGGCGTCTGCATCAACACCGCCTCGATCGCGGCGTTCGACGGCCAGATCGGCCAAATCGCCTACTCCGCCTCCAAGGGCGCGATCGTCGGGATGACGCTGCCGGCGGCGCGCGACCTCGCGGTCGCCGGCGTGCGCGTCTGCACGATCGCCCCGGGCACGTTCGACACGCCGCTGCTCGGCGGCCTCTCGGACGCCTCGCGCACGGCGCTCGGCGAGGCGGTGCCGTTCCCACACCGGCTCGGCCGCCCTGAGGAGTACGCGGCGCTGGCCGTGCACATCGTCGAGAACGAGATGCTCAACGGCGAGGTGATCCGGATCGACGGCGCGCTGCGAATGCCGCCACGCTGACGGCCTCGCCGCTGTCGTAGGATCAGTTGTGATGTCAGCGCTTGCCGACCTCTACACGGTCCCCCAGGAGCACCTCGACTTTCGCGACACGATCCGGCAGATCGCGCGTGAGCGGATCGCACCACGTGCCGCCGAGATCGACGATAAGGCCGAGTACCCGCATGACCTGCGTGCGCTGCTCGCCGAGCAGGACATCCTCGGGCTGCCATTCGAGACCGAGTACGGCGGCACCGGCACCGGCGCGCTGATGCTCAACATGGCCGTTGAGGAGATCGCCAAGGCGTGCGCCTCGACGGCACTGATCCTGATGATCCAGGAGCTCGGGACGCTCCCGATCAGGCTGTTCGGCTCCGAGGAGCTCAAGCAGCGGTTCCTGCCGCGCTGCGCCAGCGGCGAGTGGTCGCCGGCGTTCGCCCTGTCTGAGCCCGACGCCGGCTCAGATCCGGGCGGGATGCTGACGCGGGGCGTGCGCGACGGCGACGAATGGGTGATCGACGGCGCTAAGAACTGGATCACGAATCTCGGGATCGCCGACTTCTACGTCGTGTTCGCGGTGACCGACTCGCAGGCGGGCCACTCGCGCGGAATCACGGCGTTTGTGGTCGAGGCCGACCGCCCGGGCTTCAGCGTCGGCAAGCTCGAGCACAAGCTCGGGATCCGCGGCTCGCCGACCGGCCAGCCGATCTTTGACGGTGTCCGCGTGCCGCACGAGAACGTCGTCGGCCAGGTCAACGAGGGCTTCAAGGTCGCGATGGCGACGCTCGACCACTCGCGCCTCGGCGTCGCGGCGCAGGCGCTCGGGATCGCCCAGGGAGCGACCGACTACGCGGCCGCATACGCGCGCGAGCGCAAGCAGTTCGGCAAGCCGATCAATGCGTTCCAGGCGATCCAGTTCAAGCTCGCCGACATGGAGACCCAATGCGCGGCCGGCCGCGAGCTGCTCTACCAGGCATGCGCAAAGATCGACCGCGACGATGCCGACATCGGCAAGTACTCGGCGATGGCGAAGCTGTTCTGCTCCGACGTGGCGATGAAGGTCACGGTCGAGGCGGTGCAGGTGCTGGGCGGCTATGGATACGTCAAGGAGTACCCCGTCGAACGGATGCTGCGGGACGCGAAGATCACCCAGATCTACGAGGGCACCAACGAGATCCAGCGGCTCGTGATCGCCCGGACGATGCGCTGACGTAATGCCCGGTCACCCGCCCACCCTGCGAAGGGTTCTGATCTCGGCGATGGCGGCGCTGACCGTGGGGCTCGGCGCGATCAGCCTGCTCGCCGGCTTCAGCGACTCGTTCCCAATCCGGCTGTTCCAGGGCCTCGCGGTGTTCGCCGCCGGCGCAGTGATCATCGGCGGCGCCGTCGTGGTCGCGATGATCCGCCTCGCCGGCTGGCGTGAGCCCGAGTCCGAGGAGGAGTTCGAGGCGATTGTCCAGCGCGCCGAGTGGCTGGCGGCCACCGACGTCTACGACGACACCGACTACGAACTCGAAGACGACGAGGAGCTGTTTGACCCGCATAACGACGAGGACTTCAGAACGCTCGTGCGCGGCGCGATCGACGAGCTTCCGCTCGAGTTCCACCGCGCGCTCGAGCACGTCGCCGTCGTGGTCTCCGACGGCGGGCGCAAGCGGCGCGCCTATGGCCTCTACCAGGGCGACACGATCGCCCAGGACTACTTCCACGATCGGATCGTGATCTTCCGCGACACGCTGCTGCGTGACTTCGGCCACGATCCCGAGCAGCTCAAGGCTCAGGTCACCCGCACGGTCCGCCACGAGCTCGCCCACCACCTTGGGTGGGACGAGAACGGCGTGCGCGGCCTGGGTCTGTAGCAGCTACTTGCGCTTCCTTGGCTGCGCCGCCTTGGCGAGATAGCTCTGCCCGGGGTGAAGCACGATCGTCTTGTGGCGCACGAAGTCGATGACCGCGACCGAGTCGACGAGATCGTGCGTCAGCGTCCCGTCACAGCGATCGGCGATCGTCCACTTGGTGCCACGCACGGTCGCCGCGGCGTAGCGCCCGGTTGTCCGGAACTTGCCGTGGGCACTTCCATGCAGCAGTTGCAGCGTGCGCTTGCTCACGGCTGCGGCGTGCGCGCCCTTGGTGCTGCAGCTTGCGTACGACGGAGCACCCGAGAGCGCGTTCTCCACCAGCGAGAGCGTGGTCAGCCCGGAGTGGACCTGGGCGATCTTGAATATGGCGCCGCTGAACGTGCCGGTCTGGCGCTTGTGCTTCTGCGATGACGCCGTTGTCAGCTGCAGCGAACCGTGGCGCGTGTCGACCACGGTGCCCGAGCGAAGCTGGTCGGCCTCGGTCAGCGGTACGAGCGTCTTGCCGACGAGCACGAACACCTTCCCGCTGATCGGCTGGGCGTTGACGGCCTTACCGAGCACCGGAGCCGACGGCGCCGGATCGGCCGGAGTCGTGAACGTCTGGTCGGGACCGAACGTCGTGCCGGCGACGTTGGTCGCCACCAGGCGGACGTGATACAGCGCGTTGGGAACCAGCCCGTTTGCGGACGCGCTCACGGCGTGGCTGCTCGAGTCGGCCGGCAGCGACTGAGGCGCCGTGCTCTGGTCGTACACGATGCCAGCCGAGCCGCCGGGTCGGTCGGCGGCATCGATCCCGTACTGGAAGAAGAAGATCGTCGCCTGACCCTGCGGGTTGATCGTGCCCGAGAAGCTCGCCTGGGTGCTGGCGGTTGCGGCCGGCGGACCCGGGACCGTGGCCGGCTTCGCCGGCGGTGGCGGAGGAGGCGGAGGAGGCGCACCGCCCGCGATCAACTCGTACGCCCCGATGTCGCACCTGCCACCCGCCGGTTGCGGGCGCGCCACGCCGCGCTGATCGATCGTCACCGCGGTGCCGATGATGTCGGTGCACGAGCCGGCGTCGACCGCCGGGCTCCCCGCCGCGAGCGCCTGGGTGAGTGTCGGCGTCGGCGTCGGGCTGCCGTTGTTCTGAAGCGGCCCGAGTTGCGGGTCGGTGTTCACCAGGTCGCCGGTGCCGTTGAGCCCGCAGTTGTTCGCGCTGTCCAGGTTGAAGCCGGCAGAGGCAAACGTGCCGGTGCCGGCACAGTTGCCCGCGGGCGTCGCGATGTTGTCCGCAACGATCGTGTTCTTGAACTGGGCCTGGCCATCGTTCCGGATCGCGCCGCCCGCCGCGTTGGTGTCGTTGCCCGCGATCGTGAGGTTGCTGAGCAGCGCGCTCCCAAAGCTGAGGATGGCACCGCCGCCGCTGAACGCGCCGGCGCCTGAGATCGTCATCGAGTTGTCCGAGAACGTGCTGTCCAGGTAGAGGCTGTCGCCGCCTTCGTCGAGGATCGCGCCGCCGCCGTCGTCATCTCCGGTGTCGGCGACGTTCGCGGTGTTGTTCGAGATGCTCGAGTAGCCGATCGCGATGTCGCCCCCCTCGCTGGCGAGGCCCCCGCCCCCGTCATCCCCACCGGTGTCGTTCTGGACGGTGAGGGTGTTGCCGTCGATCGACGAGACGACGACGGTCACGTCGCCGCCGTTCTCGTACACGCCGCCGCCGCCGTTGTCGCCGCCGGTGCCTCCGGCCAGCGTGAACGAGTTTCCATCGATCGTGGCCTGCGTGAGGGTGACCCCGCCACCTTCGCCGTGGATGCCGCCACCGCCGTCATCCCCGCCCGAGCTCGAGGTGATCTGTACTGAGTTGTCGAGCACGGTGCTGTTGGTCACCTCGACAGTGCCGCCGTTGGAGTAGATGCCGCCGCCGCCGCTGTCGCCTGAGCTCGATGCCTGGCTGAGCGTGTTGTGGCTGATGTCGCTGCCTGTCACGTCGACTTCGCCGCCGTTGCTGTACACCCCTCCGCCGCCGCTGTTCCTCGCATCGGCGTTGAACGTGACGCCGTTGTTGCTGATCGTGCTGTTGCTTATGACCAGCTTGCCGCCGTTGATGTTCACCCCGCCGCCGCCGCTCTCGAAGTTCGTGCGGATTGGTGCT
>DASXDD010000193.1:0-64533 GCA_036490775.1 Solirubrobacteraceae bacterium
AGCTTCTTGCGCAGGTACGAGACGTAGAGCTTCACCTGGTCGCGCGAAACGCCGGCCGCGTGGCCCCAGACGTGCTCGATCAGCTGATCGGCCGAGAGCACGAGGCCTGCGTGCTCGACGAGGGCAACCAGCAGACGGAACTCGAGCGGAGTCAGGCGCACGGGGAGGCCACGGCAGAGGACGGACCGCCTGCCGTAGTCGATCGAGAGCGCTCCGTCCTCGTAGTGCCGGACGTGGGTCGCCTGCGGCGCGCGGCGCAGCACCGCCTCGATCCTCGCGAGCAGCTCCTGGCGCCCGAAGGGCTTGACGACGTAGTCGTCGGCGCCGGCGCGGAAGCCGCGCACCTTGTCGATCTCACTGCTACGCGCCGTGAGGAGGATGACCGGCACGTCGCTCAGGTCGCGCAGTCGCTCGAGCGTCTCGAAGCCGTCGAGCTCGGGCATCGAGAGGTCCAGGATCACGAGATCGCACGGATTCGCATGGAAGACGCGCAGCGCGGCGCGCCCGTCCTGGGCCGTGTCCACGGTGTAGCCCGCCGCACGAAGGAGCTCCTCGAGCAGGAGGCGGATGTCGTCGTCGTCGTCTACGACGAGCACCCGCCGCAAGGGTGCTGACGCCATGGTGCTCAGTATCGGACACGCTTCGGCCGATGCATAGGGCCATGAAGCGACTTGCAGCCGTTCCGGCCCTCGCCCTTGCGCTGCTCGCGGGCTCCTCCGCGCATGCACTGAGGCTCCCCGCTGCCCGCCACTGTCCGGTCTTTCCGGCGAGCAACGCCTGGAACCAGCGCGTCGACAAGCTTCCCGTCGCGGCCGACTCTGCGCAGCTCGTCGCGTCGATCGGCCTGGACTCGCCGGTGCACGCGGACTTCGGCTCGGGCACGTGGGACGGCGGGCCGATCGGGATCCCGTTCGACGTCGTCTCGCACAAGACGCCGCGCTCGCGCGTCTCGTTCGAGTACGCCGACGAGTCGAATCGCGTCCGCTATCCGCTCCCGGGCCACGTCCACATCGAGGGAGGTACCCACGCGACGGGGGACCGGCACGCGATCCTCGTGGACAAGAGCTCGTGCCGGCTCTATGAGCTCTACGACCTGCAGCACACGAGCCGCGGCTGGACGGCCGGCTCCGGCGCCGTCTGGAGCCTCCGCTCGAACCACTTGCGCCCGGCCGGCTGGACGTCGGCCGATGCGGCGGGGCTGCCGATCTTCCCCGGCCTCGCGCGCTGGGACGAGGCCGCGCGCGGCACGATCGACCACGCCCTGCGCTTCACCGCCTCTCAGACCCGCCGCGCATACGTCTATCCCGCGCGCCACTACGCCTCGAGCTCGAACGACCCCTCGCTGCCGCCGATGGGGCTCCGAGTGAGGCTGAAGGCGAGCGTGAACGTCGCATCGTTCCCGCCGCAGGCGCGCGTGGTGCTGCGAGCGCTACAGCGCTACGGGATGATCCTCGCCGACAACGGCTCGCCGTGGTACATCTCGGGCGCGCCCGACCGCCACTGGAACAACGATGCGCTGCACCTGCTCGACCGCCTGACCGGCCGCGACTTCGAGGTCGTCAACACCGCGTCGCTGCCGCACCCCGGGCGCTAGTTCATCTCGGGGGGCGAATCGCCTCGCGTCGCAGGCTCTATGAGATGTGCGCCGCGCTCGTCCGCTAACCGATCGAGACCGCGAGCTGCTGATGTTCGTCGCCGAGCATCGGTTCGTGCTGCCGGCGCACGCATCGGCGCTGCTCGATGTGGCCGAGGAGACTGCGAGCGCCCGCCTGCGCGCCCTGGCGCGCGCAGGGTATGTAACCGAGCGCCGGGTGTTCGCGGCCGAACCTCTGTCGTACCGCGTCGCCCAGCGGGGACTCGATGCCGCGGGCAGCGAACTCGGTAGGCCGACCGGCAGGGTCGGCGCCTATGACCATGAGGTCGGGGCGGCCTGGCTGTGGCTGGCAGCGCGCCGCGGGGCGTTCGGGCCGATGCGCGACGTCCTATCGGAGCGTCGCCTGCGCTCACACGACGCGAGCGTGCCCGGGCGCGACGATCCGCTTGGCGTTCGCCTCGGCGGGACGGGAGCGGCGGGGCGCGAGCGGCTGCACTACCCCGACCTGCTGCTCGTGGCCGACGACGGGCGGCGGCTCGCCATCGAGCTCGAGCTCACCGGCAAGGGGCGCACACGCCGCGATCGGATCCTTGCCGGGTACGCCGCCGACCCCAGGATCGCGGCGGTCGTCTACGTCGTGCACGACGCACGCATCGCGCAGTCGATCGAGGGCTCGGCGCGACGGCTCGGGATTGGCGGGCTGGTGCAGATCCAGCAGGTCGCGCGCGCCACGGCGTCGCCTCCCGACACCCAGCGAGCGATCGCGCGAACGTCGACGCGCCAGGCCGCTTCAGCGCGCGAGACCGGGTCGGCGCGTCAGACGAGCGGCGTCGCGCGGTGAGCCCGCCTGCCCGGCCACGCGCGCGCCGGCCGTACTGGCTGGCGCCGGTGTTCGTGGCGATGCTGTTTGGACCGCCCGCGTGGGTCACCGCGGCGATGCTCGCGACGGCGGCATGCGTGTCGCTGACGCTGGGCGTGCGCCGCGCGTTCGGCGGCCGATCGGGCGGTTCGCACGAGCGCGAAGAGGGCGTCGTACTCGGCGTCGATCCGCGCGGACGCGAGATCGTGCTCACCGATCGCCAGCTGTCGGCGCACGGCCTGATCCTCGGCGCAAGCGGCGCCGGCAAGTCGACGACGCTGCTGACGATCCTCACCGACCACGTGCGGCGAGGGCGGCCGGTGATCGCGATCGACATGAAAGGCTCGCCCGCGTTCGTCGAGGAGCTATCCGCGGCCGCCGCGGCCGCCGGCCGGCCGTTCGCGGTCTGGAGCCTGGACGGCCCGAGCATCTGGAACCCGCTGCGTCACGGCAACCCCACACAGCTGAAGGACAAGCTGATCGCCACTGAGCGGTTCACCGAGCCGCATTACCAGCGAGCGGCCGAGCGCTACGTGCAGATGGTGCTCCGAGTGCTCGAGCTGGCGCATCCCGGCCGCGCACCGACGCTCGCCGACGTGGTGACGCTGATGGACCCGCGGCGCGTGCCGGCGGTGCTGCGAGATGTGCCGCGCGACACCCGCGAGCGCGTCCAGGATTATCTGTCGCAGCTCACGCCCGATCAGGTCAGCGCCGCGCGTGGCCTCGGAACGCGGCTGGCGGTGCTCACCGAGTCGCACACGGGTCAGTATCTGCAGCCCACGACCGGGGCACACGAGATCGACCTGCACGCGGCTTTGTCGGGCGACGAAGTCGTGGTGTTCAGTCTGAACTCGAGCAGCTACGGGCGGCTCGCGGCGCAGCTCGGGACGCTCGCGATCCAGGACCTTGTCTCGGCGTCAGGCGAGCGGTTGAGCTCTGGGCCGGTCTCGGCGCTGCCGCAGGCGATCGTCGGCATCGACGAGTTCTCCGCGCTCGGCGCCGATCACCTGATCGGGCTCGTCGCGCGCGGGCGCGAGCCGAAGGTGAGCGTCGTGTTCGCCACCCAGGAGCTCGCCGACATGGAGCGCGTCGCACGTGGGCTGCGCGAGCAGCTGGTCGGCAACGCGGCGGTGAAGATCATCCACCGCCAGGATGTCCCGGACTCGGCGCTGATGGTCGCGCAGATGGCAGGCACCGAGCTGGTCTGGGAGCGCACGATTCAGACCGGCGCCGGCCCACTCGGCCGTTACACGACCCGCGGCGGCACCCGCCGCCAGGTCGAGCGGTTCGTCGTCCACCCCAACCAGATCAAGACCCTCGGCACAGGCGACGCGATCATGCTGACCAAGCAGCCGGCGGCGCAGACGCGCGCGATGCACGTCCGGCCACCCCAGCGCGGGGGGCGTGAGCTGGGGTGACCGAACGTTCCTCCTCCCTCCGGTGGGCGCCGGAGCTACCCTCCGAAGCCGTTGGCGGTGATGTAAACCGTGCTCGCGCCGTTGGGCTGGATCAGCAACGCCGGCGCCAGGCACTTGGCCGGCAGGGTCACAACCGCGCGGATCCGCGCGTCGCCCGTCGTCGACAGCGGTACCGACGGCGTCGTCGCCGCCGCGGTCGTGTCGGTGCCGCAGAACAGCGCCGCGCGCACATTCATCACGGGGCCCGGGGTGCCGTTGCCCATCGGCGGCGGGATCACGAGGCCGCGGATGCGGACGTCGAGGCGTCCGTCCTGGCGCAGCCGCGCCTCGCCGAACTTCAGCACCCACGGCGCGCCGCCGGCCGCGTTGCCGTGCAGGGCGGGATCGGCTGGGACCGTCGGCGCCAGGGTCGTGTCGAACAGCGTGTTGCCGTTGTGCTCGCCGAACCCGCCGTGCTCGTCAAAGCCACGGTGCTCACCCTTATCGTGGCGCTCACCCTTGCCGTGATCGCCGCCCTTGTCGCCGAACGCGCTGACCGCCGTGGTCGCCGATCCGGCAAGGGCAGCCGCCGTGAGCATGGCCAATCCGGCGCGCTTTGATACTTGCATCTCGTCCTCCGTGTTCGAGTTGTCCCCGCGACCCGGCCGGTTCGCACAAGGGCTCCTCTACGTAAGACGCGGCGGCTGGCTAAAGATCACGCGCAGTCGCCAACGGCGCCGTCAGCGCTAGCCGCCGCCCGGGGTCACCCGGTAGGCGTCAAACACCGAATCGATGTTGCGCAGGCGGTTGATCGACTGATCGAGCGCGTGTGTGTCGCCGACTTCGACGACGAACCGGTTCTTGACCATCGGGTGGGTGACCGTGCAACGTGCCTCGATGATGTTGATGCCGGCCTCGGCAAACGTGCGCGACATGTCCTCGAGGAGGCGGTGGCGATCCCAGCCGTCGACCTGGATCTCGACCCGGAATGACGTCTCGGCGTCGCCGTCCCATGAGACCGGCGTGAACCGCTCTGGGTCGCGTCGCAGCACGGCGACGTTCGGGCAGTCCTCGCGGTGGATCGTGATCCCGCGGCCGAGCGAGATGTAGCCGACGATCGGGTCGCCGGGCACCGGACGGCAGCACTTGGCCATCCGCAGCATCACCTCGTCGATCCCCTCGACCGTGATCCCGTAACGGGTCGACGACGTGGTCGCGCGCGATCGACGGCGGCGGGTGTGGAGCAGGTCGTCGGCGGCGGTCGGCTCGGACTCGGCCGCCTCGCCCTGCTTGAGCAGCTGCATCACCTTGTTGACGACGACCTTCGGCGAGATCTTGGCGCCACCGAGCGCGATGTAGAAGTCCTCGGCCTTGCGGAAGCCCATCTCGCGGATCACGTCGGCCAGCAGCGACGAGCCGACGATCTTCTGAGCGGGCAGGCCCTGCTTCTTGAGGTGCTCCTGCAGCAGCTCGCGACCGGTGTGTTCGGTGTCCTTGCGGTTCTCGGCCTTGAACCAAGCCTTGATCTTGTTGCGGGCCCGCGTGGTCTTGACCAGCGCGAGCCAGTCGCGCGAAGGACCGCGCTCACGCTTGGACGTGAGGACCTCAACGATGTCGCCGGATCGCAGCTGGTAGGAGAGCGGCACGATCTTGCCGTTGACCTTCGCGCCAACACAGCGGTGGCCGACGTCGGTGTGAATCTCGTAGGCGAAGTCGAGCGGCGTCGCGCCGGAGGCCAGCGACTTGACCTCCCCCTTGGGCGTGAACACGAACACCTCGTCCTCGAACAGGTCGACCTTCAGGGTCTCCATGAACTCCCGCGGGTCCGACATGTCCTGCTGCCAGTCCAGTAGCGACCGTAGCCACTTGAGCTTGCCGTCCGGGGACGCCGACGGCGCCGCGGCGGGACCGGACTCCTTGTACATCCAGTGCGCCGCGATTCCGAACTCGGCCAGGTCGTGCATCTCGCGCGTCCGGATCTGGATCTCGAGCGGCCTCCCCTCGGGGCCGATCACGGTCGTGTGCAGCGACTGGTACATGTTGAACTTGGGCATCGCGATGAAGTCCTTGAACCGCCCCGGCAGCGGCTTCCAAAGCGAATGGATCACCCCGACCGCCCCATAGCAGTCCTTGACCGAGCCGACGATCACGCGCATCGCGGTCAAGTCGTAGATCTCGTTGAACTCGCGGCCCTTCTTGGTCATCTTCGAATAGATCGAGTAGAAGTGCTTCGCGCGCCCGGAGATCTCGGCTTCGATCCCGAGCTCGTCGAGCTCCTTTGAGAGGTATTGGCCCGCCTGGTTGACGTAGCGCTCGCGCTCGGCGCGCTGCTGGGCGACCAAGCCCTTGATCTCGTTGTACTTGCGCGGGTGAAGCGTCTGGAACGCGAGGTCCTCTAGCTCCCACTTGATCGCATGGATACCGAGCCGGTGCGCGATCGGCCCGTAGATGTCCAGCGTTTCCCGGGCCTTCTCGATCTGCTTCTGCTTCGGGACCGCCGCGATCGTGCGCATGTTGTGCAGCCGGTCGGCAAGCTTGATCAGGATGACCCGGATGTCCGTGGCCATCGCGACCATCATCTTGCGGTAGTTCTCGGCCTGCGCCTCGTCGCGCGACTGGAACGTCAGCCCGGTGAGCTTGGTGACGCCGTCGACCAGGCCGGCGACCTCGTCGCCGAACGCCTCCTGGACCTCCTCGAGCGACGCCGACGTGTCCTCAACGGTGTCGTGCAGCAGCGCCGCGCACAGCGTCTCGGTGTCGAGCCGCATGCCCGCGCAGATCTTCGCCACGCCGACCGGATGGATGATGAAGTCCTCGCCAGTACGCCGGCGCTGGTCGGCGTGGTGCACGCACGCGTAGACGAACGCCTCGGCGACGCGATCGCGGTCGACCGTCAGCGCCGCCTCGTGTGCGTGCTCCTCGACGATCGCGAACAGGTCGGCGAGCAGCCGGCGCTCGACCGGGGTCAACTCGGTGCGCTCGATCGTCGTCTGGGACTCCGACCGCTGCACCTTGTCGACCTGCGGACGCACGGTCACCAACGAAGACTGCCGCCGGCCCTCGCCGTTGCCGTCGTTGCCCCCGTTGCCGTCGGCGGGCTTGTCGGGGCCCGTCAGCCGCTCGGTCGGGGTGTTGCGCTGCTCAGAAATGATCGTCCGTCCTCGTATCGCCTTGCATAGGCCCGGTATGCCGGAGAGCGCTCCAACTCTGTGGGCGCTGACCCGGCGATCGCCAGGGCCGGCAGGTCCCGGTCGAGGCTGACGAGCTCCAGCTCCGCGAGGACTCTGACCAGTCTGGCCGCCAGTCGAGCCGGACGACCGTGCTCACCGTCACCGCGAAGCAGGTGCTCGAGCTCCTGGCCGGTCACTCTCTCTCGGAGCCGGAGGCCTCGGTAGAGAGCCACGAGCGAAGCGCGAAGACCGTACTCAAGCTCGTGCATCTGCTCAGCAAAGCGTAGCTCAGGCTCGCCCCACGCCAAGTGGGTAAAACGCACGCCTGCATTCAGCCTCGCCGAGTCGGCTCCCGATGAGGGCGGGTCGAGTGCCACCACGTGGGTGAACGCAGCAGTCGTCTGAGGCCGTCGTCGCAGTGCGTGGTAGGAGATCAGCGAGAAGCCCCCGACGCGCGGGCTGAGGCCTCCCAGCCGTCGCGGGGCGTCGGCGCAGACGGCCAACACGCCGCCCTGAGCCGAAAGGGCGTCGGCGAGTACGGCGAGCGCGCTCTCGCCGCGGCGGTCGAGGATCACGTTGCCGGCGGCCGGGGCGGGGTCGTCTGAGCGCGGCCCGTCGAGCTCGTCGAGCTCGGCGAGCACTCCAGCCAGGTAGTCGTCGGGCTCGCCGATCACCTCGATCGGCGCGGGTGCGCAGGGATGCGCGTGACGCAGCAGCAACCGCGGCTCGACGGCGCCGTTCCAGGCATTGAGCTCGAGCCTGAAGCTCGCGTCGACGGGCGTCGCCGCCTCGACGCCGAGCCGCCCGTCGCAACCGAACGACACCGCCCGTGCGCGCGTGCCTCCCGAGCTGACGGTGAACCGCAGGTGACGCCCCTCCCCCATCGGCCGCGGATCGGTGAACCTCGCTCCGGGGACGAGCAGCTTCGGGCTCGGATTCCCCATGCCGCACGGCTGCAGCGAGTCGAGCTCCTCCGCAAACGCGTGACCGAGGTCGGCACCCGAGACGACCGCATCGATCCGCTCGACCGGCGCGAGCAGCTCCGGCGTCAGCGTCTGTTCGGCGTGGCGCTCGATCGCCGCCCGGAACTCCTCGATGCGATCGCGCGCGATCGTCAGACCGGCAGCCGCCCGGTGACCGCCATAGCGGTCGAGGTGGCCGGCGGCTGCGTGCAGCGCTGCGAGCAGATCGAACCCGGGAATGCTGCGCCCGGAGCCGGTGCCGACATCTCCATCGACGGAGATCAGGATCGCGGGCCGGTGGTAGCTCTCGGCGATCCGCGAGGCGACGATCCCGATCACGCCGGGATGCCAGTCTTCGGCGGCGAGCACGTACGCGCTGCGCGGACCCAGGCGCGCGACCTCTGCCTGCGCCTCCCACAAGATCTGGCGCTCGACCGCGCGACGCTCGACGTTGACCCGGTCGAGCTCCTCGGCGATCGCCGACGCCCGCTGCTCGTCGTCGGTCAGCAGCAGCTCGAGCCCGGCGTCGGCCCGACGCAGCCGCCCGGCCGCGTTGATTCGTGGGGCCAGGCGAAACCCGAGCGCGTGCGTGTCCAGCATGCTCGGGTCGGCCCGCGCGACCGCCATCAGCGCCCGCAGTCCCGGCTTGGCGGTGTTCGCGAGCGCGGCCAGCCCCTCGCGCACCAGCCGGCGGTTCTCGCCGCGCAACGGCATCACGTCGGCAACCGTGGCGAGTGCGACCAGCTCGATGTCGTCGTCGGTCGTCGGGGCGCCGAGCGCCTGAGCGAGCTTGTAGGCGACGCCACTCCCGCACAGATCGGGGCACGGATAGCCGCACACGGCCGGATGCACGATCGGACAATCGGGCAGCTCGCCGTCGGCGCGCGGCGCGTGGTGGTCGGTGACGACGACCGCAAGCCCTTCCGCGCGGGCGACAGCGACCTCCGCGACAGCGGTGATCGCGCAGTCGACGGTCAGCAGCAGCTCGCAGTCGCCGGCCGCGAGCCGGCGCACGGTCTCCTCAGAGAGCCCGTAGCCGTCATCGATCCGGCCCGGCAGAAACCAGCCGACGTTGGCTCCCAACGCCCGCAGCGCGCGCACCATGATCGCCGTCGCGCACACGCCGTCGACGTCGTAGTCGCCGTGGACCACGATCCGCCCGCCGCTCGCCAACCGGCGCCGGATCGCCTCAACGGCGCGCTCGATCCCGGCAAATGCGCTCGGGTCGTATCGCTCGCCGGCCCTCAGGAAGTCCCGGGCGTCCTGCGGGTCGCCGAGGCCGCGACGGACGAGCACCTGGGCGAACGCGTGGCTGATGCCGAGCTCGCCGCGCAGCTCGATCGCGGCAGCCAGGTCGTACGGGGCCAGTTCGAGCCGCGGCTCAGGCGGTGCGAGGCCTTTCGCCGGCTCGTCGACGGCGCGCAGAGTCGCTGCTGGACCGGTCGGTGCTGATCGGATGAGCGGGACAACCGCGGCCTCTGCCATTGCCGCAGCGTATGTGCCGCTCCCGACGGATAACTAGCGTCGCGCCGACGCGGGACGCTAGGTCAGCCCGAGGGTCTTGGTCTCCGCCGCGCGCTCCCGGCGGACGCCTTCGAAGTAGACGAGCGCCATTCCAATCAGCGCGCCTGGGATTGCCTCGAGCGCGGTGCCGAGGTCGGTTGCGTGGCGTCCGGGCACGCTGAAACCGTTGATCAGGAAGCCGAACAGGACCGCGCCGATCAGGGCCCCGAGGAATGCGCCGACGATCCCGCCCCAGTAGCGGTCGGGAAGCCACACCGTGAAGTGCCACAGCGCCAGGCCCATCATCACCCAAGCGAGTGCTCCCATTGTTACCTGGGCCTTCCGTGACGTCGGTTGCGGGGCTTGGCCTTCGCCGGGCGCTTCTGACTCGGCGTCGGTGAGACGCCTTCGTTCTCGGCGATGTCCGGGGCGTGCTGGACACCGTCGCCATTGCCGGTCCCCTCGACGCCATCGCCGTTGCCGCCTCGATCGGCGGCGGGCGGCTTGGGGTCGGCTGCCGGCTTGGGGTCGGGCTTCGGCGGGCGGCGCTTTGTGATCGTCGAGGTCTGCCGCGAGGGGACCTCGGGCTCGGGCTCGACGATGTCCTGCTTCATCTGCTCGAACTCGGCTGCGGACACCGTGTCGGGCTGGGGCGTGGTGATCCGGCCGGGCCGGCGCGATCCCCGCCGCGCGGGCTCCACGTCGGCACCGGTCGGCGCGTATGGCGGGACCTCCCCGAGGTCCTCCACGATCCGCCGCCGGCGCGCGCGGTACTGCGGCTCGCGCTCCTTCCAGTGCGTCAGCACCGGCGAGGCGATGAAGATCGACGAGTAGGCACCGGAGGCGACGCCGATCAGCAGCGCGAACGCGAAGTCGCGCAGCGTGGCGCCGCCGAAGAACAGCAGCGCGAGGATCGGCATCAGCGTGCACGAGGTCGTCGCCAGCGATCGGGTCAGCACCTCGGACATCGAGCGGTTGACGATCTGCGAGAAGGCTGCGCGCGGCATCCGCGGGATGTTCTCGCGCACGCGGTCGAACACGATGATCGTGTCGTACATGGAATAACCCAAGATCGTCAGCAGCGCGGCCACCGTCGCTGTCGTCACCTCCCGGCCGGTCAGTGAGTAGACGCCCGCAGTGATCAGCAGGTCGTGCATCAACGCGATCAGCACCGGCACCGCGAACTTCCACTCAAATCGCAGCGCCACATACACGGAGATCAGCAGCAGCGACGCGATGATCGCGACGATCGCGCTGTGGGCGACCGTCTTTCCGAATGTCGGGCCGACCGATGTCACGTCGGCTGTCTTCAAGCCGAACTTCGCGTTCAGCGCATTGCGGACGTTGTTGACGCCGGAAGGCTGGAGCTGCTTGGAGGCGATCTGGAAGACGTTGTCGCCGAGCGCCTTGTTGGAGACCTTCTGGACCTCCGGCCCGACCGCGCCGGCGCCGGACACCACCGAGCTGACCTGCGCCTCGTCGGCGGGCTTGACGAGGCTCGCGGTGATCCGCGTGCCGGAGGTGAAGTCGATCCCAAGGTTCAGTCCCCTGCCGCCGATCGCGAGCGCGCCGATCAGCAGGATCACGCCCGACATCGAGAAGAAGTAGCGCGACGCGCCCATGAAGTCGAACGTCCACCCCCGCGTCTTGCCTCCCGCGCCGAGCGCCGATGGGCGCGAGATCGTGCGCGAGTTGCCCATCGTCATCAGGATCGCCTGGGTCGCCATCACCGCCGTGAACAGCGAGACGAACGTTCCGATGCCCAGCGTGAAGGCGAATCCCTTGACCTCGGACGTCGCCAGGACGAACAGGATGAATGCGGTCAGGATCGTGACCACGTTGGCGTCGATGATCGCCGTCAGGCCCTTGCGATAGCCGGTCGCGATCCCCTGGCGGATCGAGCGCCCACCGCGGATCTCCTCCTTGACGCGCTCGAAGATCACGATGTTCGCGTCCGCGGCGACGCCGATCGTCAGGATCAGGCCCGCGATCCCGGGCAGCGTCAGCGTGATCGGGATCAGCTTGATCAGCGCGTAGAAATAGATCGCGTAGACGAGCAGCCCAGCGGTCGCGATCACGCCGAGCACCCGGTAGTAGACGCAGAGGAAGATGACCACGACCAGCAGCCCGGCGAGGCCGGCGATCAGACCCTGGTGGAGAGCCTGCTGTCCGAGCGTCGCCGAAACCGTCGACTCGGAGATCAGCTTGAGCTTGATCGGCAGCGCGCCGAGTCGCAGCTGCGTGGCGAGATCCTGCGCCGAGGAGATCGTGAACCCGCCGGTGATGTCGGCGCCCTGATCGGCGGGGATGCCGTCGGGGAACTGCTTGTAGTCGATCTGCGGGACCGTGACCAGCTGTGTGTCGAGCGCGGTCGCGAAGTGCTGGTTCTGCTGCGTGGCCCCCAGCGGGCTGTTGAGCTGACCGCGATGCGCGATGTCGCCCGTGACGCTCTGGAAGGCGTTCTTGCCGTGCGAGGTGAACCCGAACGAGACGTCGGGGTTACCGCTCTGGTCGGTGCTCTGCTGCGGGTTCGTGATGTCGTTTCCGAACAGAGCGACGTGATCCTTGAGCACGAAGAACTGGGCGGCGGGGTCGTCGAAGCTCAGCGGGTGGACGAAGTCCTTGGGGACCGCCTGCAGGACCGTGATCCCGCGGGGGACGGTCAGGATCTCGCCCTCGGACGCGGTGACGCCTGCGGGCAGGCCGTCCAGCAGGTCCGCCTTGGTGTCAGTCGGCCCCGACAGCAGGCAGCGCTCGCCGACGGTGACCGGACGACCGGCGGCCTTGGCCGCGGCCGCACAGCCCTGGCTGCCGGGCGCGCCGAACATGAAGTACTCGGGCGTATCGCGGGCGTTGTCGGCGGCGGGCTCGGGCGCCTGCTTGGACGCGAGCTTCACCGCTTGGTAGAGGGGCATGCTGCCGGCGTTGGGATTTCCGGGCGGCTGACCGTTGGAGCCCTGGCTGATCGCCTCCGCGTTGGGGTCCTGCACCTGCAGCTGACTGGCGGCGGTCTTGCCACTGGGCAGGATCGCGTTCTTCTCCCAGTCATAGAACTCCAGCCGTGCGGTGCTCCCGACCAGCTTCTCTGCGCGTGCGGTGTTCGAGACGGCCGGCAGGCCGACGGAGATCTGGTTGCCACCGGTGGTCTGGATCTCCGGCTCAGACACGCCGAGCTGGTCGACGCGCTGGCGCATGATGTCGACCGCGCGTGACAGCGCGTCTGGCGTGACCTTCGGCGTCTGCGCGGTCGGCTGACCCTGGTAGATCAGCTGCACGCCGCCCTTCAGGTCCAGACCGAGGCGGGTCTTGTGTGCCTTGACGGTGCCGCCGGGAATGCCCGCGATCACCACGAGCGACGCCAAGACCAGCCCGACGACCAGGGTCAGGATGAACCCGTTGCGCTGTCTATCTGTCATCGGTCTGTTTGGATGCTAGTGGTCACTCTGCACCGGCGGGGCCGCGCGGCGGGGTGTCAGTGGTGGTTCGCCGGTGTAAGAACCACCAGCAGCCCGCCCTCTTCGTCGTCATATGCCGGAAAGATGTCCGCGACTGCCTTTGCCGGCAGGTCGTGCTCTGCGTGCACGTCCACGGGCTTGCCCTGGACACGAACCTCCCACTCCAGCGCGGTGGCGATGTGATCGCTTCCGTCCTCGAACTGCAGCCCGAGCACGTCGCGGGCAGGACGGCCGATCACCTGTTCGGTCTTGAGGCCGGTCAGCTCGAACGACCCCTTGCCGCAGTCGACGATCCGGCCGTCGCGGTCGCAAGCGAAGAACGCTGCGTTGGGCGCCGGGTAGTAGTCGTCGAGCAGCTCGAACAGGTACGCAAACCCACATCTGTCGCACCCGCGAGCCTCGCGCCGGAAGCCGGCGTTGCGATCGGTGCCCATCGATCGATTGCCACAGTGGGGACAGATGAAATAGCGCTCTCGCGACATTGGTGCCTGAGGATAGCCGCCCTTAGTAAGGGCTTTGACACGCTAAAGCAGCGTTAATGGGCCGTTTGGCTGCATCCCCAGATGCTCGAATGCGCGCCTCGTCGCGGCCCGTCCACGGGGCGTTCTCTCGATCAGCCCGCGCTGGAGCAGATAGGGCTCGTACACGTCCTCGATCGTGTCGGACTCCTCGCCGACGGCGACCGCCAGCGTCGACAGCCCGACTGGACCGCCACTGAACTTTTCGCAGATCGCTCGGAGGATCTCGCGGTCCAGCCGGTCGAGGCCCTCGTGATCGACCTGCAGCAGATCGAGCGCGGCTGCCGCCTCGTCGCTGGTGACGACGCCGCTGCCACGGACCTCGACGTAATCGCGCACGCGCTTGAGCAGCCGGTTGGCAACCCGCGGCGTGCCACGGCTTCGCTGCGCGATCGCGTATGCGCCGCCCTCGTCGATCGAGACTTCGAGCAGCCGTGCGGAGCGGCGGACGATCGTCGCCAGGTCGTCCGGGCCGTAGTGCTCGAGGCGGTGCTGGATCCCGAAGCGATCGCGAAGTGGCGTCGTCAGCAGCCCGGCCCTCGTCGTCGCGCCGATCAGCGTGAACTGCGGCAGGTCGAGCGTGATCACACGCGCTCCGGCGCCCTGGCCGACAGTGATCGGCAGCGCACTGTCCTCCATCGCCGGATAGAACGTCTCCTCCAGCGCGCGCGGCAGCCGGTGGATCTCATCGACGAAGAACACGGCGCGCGGTTCGAGCGCGGTCAGCACCGCCGCGATGTCGGCTTTGCGCTCGAGCGCGGGGCCGGCGGTCTGCACGAACTGGACGTCGAGTTCGGCGGCGACGATCTGCGCGAGCGAGGTCTTGCCGAGCCCGGGAGGCCCGGCGAGCAGCACGTGGTCGAGCGCCTCCTCGCGAGCGACGGCCGCGGCGATCGAGATCGCGAGCTGATCCTTGACCGGCTCCTGACCGACGAAATCCGCGAGCCGCCGCGGGCGCAGCGAGCGATCGAACTCGTCGTCGGGCCCGACCTGCGGATCGTGGATCCGCGCCTCCCCCGGGTCCGATACGGCGCTCATCGGCGGGCCGTCCGCAGCGCGCCCGCGATCAGGTCCTCGGGCCGGTCGCCTTCGGTCCGGTCGAGCAGCTCTTCGGCCTCCTGTGCGCTGTAGCCAAGCCCGATCAGGCCCTCACGCGCGAGCGAGCGCGGGTCATCGCCGCGTGTGATCGTGATCTCCTGTGCGGGCAACGCGCCGTCGACCTTCTCGCGGAGCTCGACGACGATCCGTTCGGCAGTGCGCTTGCCGATCCCAGGCACGGCCTGAAGCCGCGCGGTGTCGCCCGCCGCGACGGCCGCGAGCAGATCGCGCGGCGGGCCGCCCGAGAGGACAGCGAGCGCGACCTTGGGGCCGACGGACTGGACCCCGAGCAGCATCAAGAACAGCGAACGCTCCTCCTCGGTCGCGAATCCGTAGAGCGCGAGCGCGTCGTCACGCACCACGAGGTGCGTGTGCAGGAGGACCTCGTGGCCGACGGCGGGCACCTTGCGAAGCGTCTCGGCGGAGACCGCGAGCCGGTAGCCGACGCCGCCGCACTCGACGACGACGTGATCGCCGCGCCGCACGGCGACGTTGCCCGCGACGAGCGCGATCACGCGCGCGCTCCGGCGCTGGCGAGCGCGCTGGCTAGTGGCGCGCGGTTGAGGTCGCAGATCGCGACCGCGAGCGCATCCGCCGCGTGGTCGGGGTGCGGTGGCGCCTGCAAGCCGAGCATTCGCGCGACCATCCGGCCGACCTGGTCCTTGCCGGCGCGGCCGTGCCCGCAGACCGCTGCCTTGACCTGCTGGGGCGTGTAGGAACGCGACGGGACGGACCGCTGGCCGGCGGCCAGCAGCACGACTCCGCGCGCCTGTCCGACCGCGAACGCGGTCCGGACGTTGGCGCCGAAGTACAGCTCCTCGATCGCGAGCGCATCGGGACGATGGGAGTCGAGCAGCTCGCCGACGCGCGCATGGATGTCGGCTAGCCGACGCTCGAGCGGCACGCCCGCGTGGGTCTGGATCACCCCGTCCTCGAGCGCGCACAGGCGCGAGCCGGAGCTGTGCACCACGCCATAGCCCGTGCTTGCAGTGCCGGGGTCGATTCCCAGGACGATCATCGGTTCACCATTCTCCGTAGGAGGCCGGACGCCTCCCTGGGTCAGCGGCGGCGCGGTCGCGGTGAGGTGGGACCCGCGGCGACTCCGAACCTGAAAGCGCCCTAGCGCCCGATGCAGGTCGTGTGACCCGGAACCGTCCGCTGGTAGACCGTCCACTCGCCGACGTGGGCGATCAGGGTCGACTGAGTAAGGCGGGGGTCGATCGCCGGCGGGGCGCCGTCGATCGTGTCGTGGGGGCCGACGAACATCACGCCGGAGTGGCGCATCGAGGTGCCGACGCGACCGAGCGTGACCCGCAGCTTCCAGGCCAGCGCGGTCTGGACCCCATGGTTGACGGCGGCGAAGCTGACCTTGCAGGGGTAGACACCGTCGTGGCCGCCGACGGCCGCGACGGCGGCCGACAGATGGTCCAGGCGGGTGACGGCACGGGCGGCGATCGGCTCCTGCGCGCGCGCCTCGTTGATCCGCGAGGTCGAGAACGGGATCGAGACGATCACCAACACGGCCACGATCGCGCCGGTGACGAGCGCCGCGCGCTCGCCCCAGCCCTCGCGTGACGAGATCCATTCGCCCACGAACTGGGCGATCTTCACCACCGCCGCGCCGGCGAGCACGCACGTCAGCCCCGCGGCAGGCAGGTAGAACCGCTCAAGGCCCGGATAGCCGTCAAGCGTCATCCCGACGACCAGCACCCACCAACCGACAACCGCCGCCGCCAACCCAACCCACAGCTTGTCGCGATCCTTGAACCAGGCGATTGCGACGCCGGCGGCGGCGATGATCAGCGCGGGCAGGATCTGCAGGTCGCTACCGCGACGCAGTACCTCGAGGAACGGGTCACTGCCGAGGTGGCCGTTGTAGTCCTTGGCGTGGACCGAGGCGAGGAACGGCTGGCCCGAGCCGACCCAAGGCGGCCCGAACCAGAGGATCGGGATCGACGCCCATCCGGCGATCACGAGCACACGCAGCCGCGGCTCGCGCAGCCACAGCCAGATCCCATAGAGCCCGATGAACGGCCACGCCTCGGGCCGGATCAGCGCTGCGCCGACGCCGAGCACAAACGCCGTCCCACGCTTGCCATCGAGGTGGCGGTCCACCGCCCACAGCGACAGGCCGACGAGCATCGGCTCCGAAGTGCCGCGGAACATGTAGTAGGACCACTCCTGCGTGAGCACGACGCCGATCGCGGCGATCACGCCGGCGACCGCGCCCATCCACGCCGGGCCGCGGGTCAGCCGCGAGGCGAGCCGGTAGGCGGCGACTAGCGACAGGAACCCGCCGGTGCGGGCGGTGATCACCCACAGCGTCGGCGAGGCGCCGCCGAACAGCCCGTAGACGGCCGTGAAGATCACCGGCAGCGGCTTCCACGACGGCCCGCCGCCGGTCGAGAAGCCCAGGTGCGGGTTGACGATCTCGCGGCCCCACACGATCCACGACCACGGGTCGTAGCTCGGGACGGTCGGGAGGATCGCCGCCGAGATCGCGGCAAGCGCGAAGCAGACGACCGTCGCGATCAGAAGCGGCGATGACAGCCATCCGCGCCATCGCGAGCGCTCGGCGCCCCGCTCTGCGGTCCGGCTGGCCGGCCGCGACGGCGGGGTCTGGGTGATCGTGCGGCTCTCCATCTGCTGGTGGCTACCTGGTCGGCGAGAAGCGACAGCGCAGCAGCGTTGCGATCACGCGAAAGCCGTCGACCGCCGTCAGCTTCTTGCCTTCATCCGTAGCCCGGGCACGGTAGTGCACGGGGACCTCGAAGATACGCTCACCGTGCTGCACGAGCCTCGCGGTGATCTCCGGCTCGATCGCAAACCCGGGCGACCTCAGCTCCAGCGTCTTGAACACGTCGGTCCGGATCATCTTGTGGCAGGTCATGATGTCGTGCAGGTACACGTTGAAGAGGATGTTGCAGGCGAGCGTAACGCCCTTGTTCCCCAGCACGAACAGGAACGAATGGCTCGTGTACCCGTCGAACACCCGGACGCCGAATGCCGCGTTCGTGCGGCCGTCCATCAGTGGCGGCATCAGCACGCCGAGGTCGCTCGCGTCGTACTCGAGGTCAGCGTCGAAGATCGCGGAGTACTCGCCGCGGGCGTTGTGCAGCGCGGTCCGGATGGCAGCGCCCTTGCCCTGGTTTTGCTCGTGCTCAAGCAGCCGCACCCGCTCATCCCAGTTGCCGTTGCGCAGGATCTCGCGCGTTCCGTCAGTTGAGCCGTCATCGACGATGATCAGCTCGATCTCGTCGGGCAGCTCGGTCTCGAGCACCTCGGCGATCGCTCGCTCGACGCGCTCGCGCTCGTTGTAGACGGGCATCAGGATCGAAAGCATTGGGGTTCCGTTGCGGTCGCGAACTGGGCGGGGACACCCCAACAGCAAGCTGCCTGCCGGGTGGCGCCCGCGAGGGCGGATGATGCTAGCCGATCGCCTGGCGGACAGACCCAATCGGCGACGGCCAACCGGCTAGCGAGCGGAGCGTTTGCGAGACGATGTACGGCATGGATTTCGAGCAGGCAGGGCTGCTGGACGGCCTCGAGGGGGCCGATCGCGAGGCGCGCGAGCAGCTGTTGGCGCGGCTCGCAGACGAAGGCGTGAGCCTCGACGAGCTGAAGGCCGCCGTCGACGAGGACCGGCTCGCGCTGCTTCCCGTCGAGCGCGTGCTCGGCGGCACCTACACCGCCGCCGAGATCGAGGAGCGGACGGGCCTGCCGGCGGATCTGCTGCTCAAGGTCCGGAGGCTGCTGGGGCTACCGGTAGCCGACGAGCAGGACCGCGTGTTCTCCGACATCGACGTCGAAGCGGCGAAGTCGCAGCGGCTGTTCCTCGACGCAGGGTTCGGCGAGGAGGCGATCGCCGAGATCACGCGGGTTCTGGGTGAGGCGATGTCGCGCCTATCGGCGACGACGACGGCCGCGTTCGTCGACACCTTCCTGAAGCCTGGCGACAGCGAGCAGGATGTCGCGCTGCGGTTCGCGGCACTGGCACAGGAGCTCGCACCGCAGCTCGCTCCGGTGCTCCAGGCGGCGTTCAACGCCCACCTGCGCGAGAGCGTGCGGCGCGGGATGATCGGCCGCGCCGAGCGCGAGGCCGGGCAGATCGCGGGCGCCCAGGAGATGGCCGTGTGCTTCGCCGACCTGGTCGGCTTCACTCGACTTGGCGGCGAGGTCGAGGCTTGGGAGCTCGGGAGCGTCGCGGTCAAGCTCGGCGAGCTCGCGACGGCTGTCTCGAAGCCGCCGGTGCGGCTCGTCAAGACAATCGGCGACGCGGCGATGTTCGTCAGCCCGGAGCCCGGGCCGCTGGTCGAGGTCGCGCTGGCGCTACTTCAAGGCGCCCAGGACGCCGACCTGCCGACGCTGCGCGCCGGGGTCGCGATCGGCCCCGCGCTCCCGCGGGCCGGCGACTTCTACGGCCACGCGGTCAACCTCGCCAGCCGCGTCACCGGAATCGCCCGGCCGGGCAGCGTGCTGTGCACCCAGGAGGTGCGCGACGCCGCGCCCGACGAGTTCGAGTGGTCATCGGCCGGACGCCACAAGCTAAAGGGCGTCTCCTCGGCGGTTGTCCTCTACCGCGCCCGGCCGCACAAGCCAGACGACGACGGGCCCGACGACAAGCGCGCTACTGGACCGCGAGCAGGTCGACGACGAAGACGAGCGTCGAGTTAGGCGGAATCGTCGGCGGGCTGCCGGCCTTGCCGTAGCCGAGGCTCGGCGGAATGATCAGCTCGCGACGGCCGCCGACCTTCATCCCCTGGATGCCCTGGACCCAGCCGTTGATCACGCTTCCGGCGGCCAGCGAGGTCGTAAACGGCTGGTTGCGCTGCCACGAGGAGTCGAACTGCTTGCCGCCCTTGTAGAGGACGCCGACGTAGTTGACTGTGACCGTCTTGCCCTGGGTGGCGGTCGCACCGGTGCCCGTGATCAGATCCTTGACGACCAGCTTGGTCGGCGCCGCCGTCTTCGGGACGGTGACCGTTGGCTTGGTGGCCAGCTGCGGGGGCGGCTTAGGGGTCGTCGCGACCGATGCCTGCGTGGCCCCCTCTGAAGGAGCTTGCTCGACACCCGGGGCGACTGAGGAGCTCGAGCCGCAGGCGGCAACGCCGACCGACAGCGCAAGCGCGAGCGGAAGACCGATGGTTCGCTTGAACGTCATGACGGGGCGAGAGGGTAGCGGGCCGAAGTAAGACCGGCGTCAGCGGCAGGAGCGGGCGCCTACGAGGCGATCCGCTCGAGCACCGACGCCTCAACGTCGAAGTTGGCGTGAACGGACCCCACGTCGTCTGATTCTTCGAGCGCGTCAATCAGCTTCAGCAGCTTGCTCGCATCGTCTTCTTGCAGCGGAACTCTGGATTTCGGGCGCTGGGTCACATCGGCGCTCTCGATCTCGACCCCGGCCTCCCCGAGCGCCTCGCGAACGGCGACGAGATCGCCCGGCTCGGTGATCACCTCAAACACGTCGTCGTCGAGCGAGATGTCCTCGGCGCCCGCGTCGATCGCGGGCATCAGGTCGTCCTCGCTGTAGCGGCTTGCGTCGACGACGATCACGCCGCGCTTGTCGAACAGGTATGAGACCGAGCCTGGCTCGCCGAGGTTGCCCCCGTGCTTGGAGAGCATGTGCCGGACATCGGCGCCGGTGCGGTTGCGGTTGTCTGTCAGCGCCTCGATCAGCAGGGCGACGCCACCGGGGCCGTAGCCCTCATAGAGGACGGTCTCGATCTGGTCGGCGTCAACCCCTTCGCCCGTCCCCTTCGCGATCGCACGCTCGATGTTTTCCTTGGGCATCGACGCGTCGCGGGCCTTCTGGATCGCCAGCGCCAGCGCCGGATTACCGTCGGGATCGCCGCCGCCCTCACGCGCTGCGACGGTGACCGCCCGCGCAAGCTTGGTGAAGTGCTGACCGCGCCGGGCGTCGACGACGGCCTTCTTGTGCTTGATCGAATGCCACTTGGAATGTCCGGACATACCAGGGTGATTCTAGAGCGGTGTACCGAGCCTGCTCACGTCCACAGCTTCCAGGGGGCCTGATCGGCCGCCCACAGGTCGTTGAGCTCGATCGCGTCCTTGTAGGTGTCCATGCAGTCCCAGAAGCCCTCGTGGCGGTAGGCGCGCAGGTCGCCCGCGGCGGCGAGCCGCTCGAGCGGCTCGCGCTCGAGCACGCTGTCCGCATCGAACACGGTCAACGCCGAGCGCTCGAAGCAGAAGAAGCCGCCGTTGACCCAGTGCTCGCTGCGCGGCTTCTCTGAGAACCCGCACACAACGCCGTCGCCGTTGAGCCGCGCGATCCCGAACTGCAGCAGCGGTCGTACGACCGTCATCGTCGCGGCGCCGTCGTGTCCGTGGTGATAGGCGAGCAGCGCGTCCAGATCGATGTCGGCGACGCCGTCGGCATACGTCGCACAGAACGTCTCCGCATCGCCGAGCGCCTGCGCAGCGCGGTACAGGCGACCGCCGGTGGGGGTGTCCTGCCCGGTCTGCATACATGCGACGTCAACGCCCTCAGGCCAGCGCTGGGCGTGAATGAACGCCTCGATCTGATCTCCCCGGTACCCGGTGAGCAGCACGAACCGCTCGAACCCCTGGGCGATGTAGATCTGGATCACGTGCCAGACGATCGGCCGCCCGCCGATCTCGACCAGTGGCTTGGGGATCGAATCGGTGCTCGCGACGAGCCGGGTGCCCCGGCCGCCGCACAGAATCGCAACCGTCGGCTTGATCACTTGTGCTGTCCCACTAGTGCTGCCCCGCGTAAATCTCATCCCATTCGAGCCGCCCCTGTCGGCGCCGGGCTTCGTCCTCGTCGGCTCGCGCAGCGCTGCTGCGCGTCGCCTCCTGCGTCCTCGCCCGGCATCCGCCAGCGACGTCTCTCGGTGGGACGCGATTTACGCGGAGCAGCACACGCGGATTATTCATTCATATGTGGGCCGAGTAGCATCCGGCCGCGGTGGCCCCGATCGCAAATCCCGAGATCTTCAAGGCCTACGACATCCGCGGCTTGCACGGAAGCGACCTCGATTCAGGCACCGCGGAGCAGATCGGCCGCGCGTTCGTGCGCGTGATCGCCGAGCTCGAGGACAAGCCGTCGTCCGAGCTGCGGCTTGGACTGGGCCGCGACATGCGCCTGACCGCGCCCGACATGGCCGCCGCGTATCGCGAAGGCATGTGCAGCGAAGGTGCGACCGTGCTCGACGCCGGCCAGGTCGGCACCGAGATGCTCTATTACCTGGTCGGCTCCAGAGAGCTCGACGGCGGGCTGATGTGCACCGCTTCGCACAACCCCAAGCCCTACACCGGCGCCAAGCTCGTCAAGCGCGGCGCGATCGCGCTGTCGGGCGACGCCGGGATCGGCGACGTGCGCACCAAGATCGAAGCCGGCCTCGGCGACGCTCCCGGCGGCGGACACGCTGAGGACGTGTCGATCGCCGACGAGTTCCGCCAGGCGGCGCTGAAGTTCATCGACCCGGCGGTCGTCAAGCCGCTGAAGGTCGTCGTCGACGGCGGCAACGGGATGGCAGGCCCGATGGTCGGCCCGCTGCTGCACGGGCTGGGACTCGAGCTGATCGAGGCCTACTGGAAACCGGACGGCAACTTCCCCGACCACGAACCCAACCCGCTGTTGCCCGAGAACCGTGAGTTCATCATGCGCGAGGTCGTCGACAAGGGCGCCGACCTCGGGATCGCCTGGGACGGGGACGCAGACCGCTGCTTCTTCATCGACGAACGCGGTGAGTTCGTCGACGGCGACTTCATGACCGCGCTGCTGGCCGAGTCGATGCTCGCCAAGCAGCCGGAGTCGACGATCCTCTACGACGTCCGCGCGAGCCGCGCCGTCGCTGACGTCGTCGAAGGCGCCGGCGGACGCGCGCTGATGAACCGCGTCGGGCACGCGTTCTTCAAGACCCGGATGCGCGACGAGCACGCGATCTTCGGCGGCGAGGTCTCGGGCCACTACTACTTCCACGACTTCTACTGCGCGGACTCCGGAACGATCCCGGCGCTGCTGATCCTCGAGCTGCTGTCAACGCGCGGCGCGAGTGCGTCGGACCTGCTTGAGCCCTATCGGTCTCGGTACTTCATCTCGGGTGAGATCAACACCGAGGTGGCGGACCCGCAGGCCAAGCTCGAGGAGCTCTCATCCCGCTACTCCGACGCACGGCAGTACCGCTTGGACGGGGTCTCGGTCGAGTACGACGACTGGCATTTCAACGTGCGACCGTCCAACACGGAGCCGTTGCTGCGGCTGTGCCTCGAGTCGCTGAGCTCCAAGGAGGACATGGAGCGCCGCCGCGACGAGGTACTCGCCGTGATCCGTTCTTGAGCACGTCGTCTCAGCCCGTGCCCAGCGCCGAGGAGTCACTCGCGCTCGCGGCCCGTGCGGGCATCCACCGGCTCGCGGTGCCGACGCCGTTCCTCGTCGGGCGCGTGAACTGCTATCTGATTGAGGATGAGCCGCTGACGCTGGTCGACACCGGCCCGAACTCGGGCAAGTCGCTGGACGAGCTCGAGCAGGCGCTGTCGGAGCACGGGCATGCGATCGAGGATCTCGAGCTGATCGTGCTCACACACCAGCACATGGATCACATCGGCCTGCTGGAGATCCTCGCGCGGCGATCGGGCGCCGAGATCGCGGCGCTGCATTCGCTCGGTCCCTATCTCGCGAACTTCGGCAAGAGCGCGGTGGCCGACGATGAGTTCTCCCAGGCGATCATGCGCCGCCATGGGATCCCATATGAGATCTCGATTGCGCTCGGCTCGGTCGGCGCGGCGTTCCGCGCGTTCGGCTCCAGCGGCGAGGTCAACCGGCCGTTGCGCGACGGAGACGACCTCGCACTGCGCGACCGCACGCTGCGCGTGCTGCACCGTCCCGGACATAGCCCGTCGGACACGGTCTTCTGGGACCAATCGCGCCAGATCCTGATCTGTGGCGACCATCTGCTCGCGCACATCTCGTCGAACCCGCTCGTGACGCGGCCGCTGGACGGCGACGCCACGTCGGCCAGGCCGCAGGCGCTGGTCCAGTACATCGAGTCGCTTCGCGCCACCCGCGAGATGCCCGCACGGATCGTGCTCGGCGGCCACGGCGAGCCCGTCGTCGATCATGTCGCGCTGATCGACGAGCGCCTGCGGATGCACCGCAAGCGCGGGCGCAAGATGCTGCGGCTGCTCGATGCCGGCCCGATGACGGCTTACGAGATCGCAGTGCAGATCTGGGGCAACGTCGCGGTCACGCAGGCGTACCTGACGCTGTCGGAGGTCCTCGGCCACATGGACGTGCTGGTCAACGAGGGTCAAGCGGTCGAGCACGAGGACGGCGACGTCGTCCGCTTCCACGCCGCCTAGTGCTTCCCGCCGGGGAGCACTTAGTGTCCTGCCGCTACGGATAGGCGGAATCGCCCGGGCGCAGCGGCGAGACGGTCGCCGTCCGGCACTCGTACGCGCCCCCGTCAGGGATCACCAGCCGGATCGTGTGGGTGTCATCGGGAGCGATCACCTGCAACTCGTAAGCGGTCGAGCAACCGGCCGACGAGGCGATCCCGTGGGTAACACCGAGCCTGAACGAGACGCTGTTGCCGGGCTCGATCAGCAGCGCCTGGACGGGAGCGTTGCCGAAGTAGTCGTGGGTCGTACGGGTTGACAACGTCGGCAGCGGCTGGCCGGCGCGGTCGAGGAACTGGATACCGGGATAGCCGTATGTGTGACAGCTCGAGCCGCTGATGTTCCGAAGCGCAAAGCCGAGCTCACCGCGGCCGGTCGCTCCCTGCTGGCCCAGGAAGGACAGCGCGAGATCGGATGACGTACATGGCGCTGGCCCCGGCGGCGCGGTCGGAGTGCTGCTCGCCGGCGTTGGGGCCGTCGTCGCCGTGGTCGGAGTCGACGTCGTGGCTGGTTGCGGGGGCTGATCGGCGTGCTTGGTCGAGGTCTGGCTTGCGGGCTGCGACGAGCCGCCACACGCGGCGAGCCCGAGCGCAAGCACACTGAGCATCGCGATCGCAAGCCTCATCTTCGGGTGTTTCGTGGAGCCCACGGCGAGATCCTTCCGATTTGGTCGGCCCCACCTGCCAGTATCCAGCCCGCGGATGAGTGAAACGCCGTCGCCGCACTCAGAGCCGGTCGAGGCGATCGAGGCGATCGACCGCAAGCTGCCGATCTGGGGCCCTGAGCTCGTGGTCGCCGTCGCGATCGTGATCGACGTGATCCTGCCCAGCAAGCTGACGGTCGGGCCGTCGTGGCTGCTGCCGACGCTCGAAGCGGTGCTGCTGGTCGGCCTGATCCTCGCCTCGCCGCATCCCTATGTGCGCCACTCGCCCGCGCGGCGCATGGTCGCGATCGCGCTGATCGCGCTCGTCAGCGCCACCAACGCCGTCTCGCTCGGGTTGCTCAGCCACTTTCTGCTCAGGGGCGGGATGGAGAACGGGCGGACGCTGATCTTCTCGGGTGCGCTGCTGTGGCTCACCAACGTGCTGCTGTTCGGACTGTGGTACTGGGAGCTCGACAGCGGCGGCCCGATGGAGCGGATGCGAAAGCGCCACCGGCATCCCGACTTCCTATTCGTGCAGATGTCAGACCCCCGCTGGGCCCCGAAGGACTGGCATCCGGGGCTCGTCGACTACCTGTACGTGTCGTTCACCAATGCGACCGCGTTCAGCCCTACAGACACGATGCCGCTGACCGTCACCGCGAAATGGCTGATGAGCGCGCAGGCGGTGACCGCGCTGGTCACCGTCGCGCTGGTTGTGTCGCGCGCGGTGAACATCCTCAGCTGATGCGGGTACGGTTGCCCCGATGGAGCAGCCGCGCCGCCTCCCCCACCCGCCCGGCGCGCACCCGCCGCCGCGAAAGCGCCGCCAGATCGACTGGGAGCTGATCGCGTGCGGATGGCAGGGGCACGTGCTCGTGGGCACCGACGCCGCCGAACTGCGGCCCGAGGACGAACTGGTCGCGCGCGACGAGGGACCGTTTCGCTGGCACCGGTGCCTGCGCTGCGACAGCTGGGTGGCGCTGCCGCCCCCATCGAGCCCGTCACGGGAGCACCCGCCAGAGCGCGACGAGATCGTCGTCCCGATGCGCGGCAAGGCGCTGCGCGACCGGGTAGTGCTGCGCCTGATCGCGATCGACCGTGCGTTTCACTTCGTCGTGCTCGTGCTGCTGGGGATCGGCGTGCTCGTGTTCGCCTCCCACGAGGACAGCCTGCGCGGTGCCTACTACCGGATCCTCGACGCGATCCAGCGCGGCGTCGCCGGGGGACCCGTCCAGAACAGCGGTCACGTCGGGATCCTGCATGAGCTGGACAGGCTGTTCTCGCTGCGCTCTGGGAAGCTTCGAGAGGTCGGAGCCGCGCTGCTCGGCTACGGGCTGCTCGAGGGGATCGAGGCGGTTGGGCTCTGGTACACCAAGCGCTGGGCCGAGTACCTGACGTTCATCGCCACGACGGTGCTGCTACCTCTCGAGATCTACGAGCTCACCCACCGGGTGTCGTTTTTGAAGGTGATCGGATTCGTGATCAACGTCGCCGTCGTGATCTACCTGCTCTACGCCAAGCGACTGTTCGGCCTTCGCGGCGGCGGCGCCGTCGACGAGCGCATGCGCGAGCGCGACATGAGCTGGGAGACGATCGAGCACGCGACCCCGCCGTCGGTCAGCGCCGGTGAGCGCCGATGACCGAGCAGCGCGCCCTGCCCGACCGCGAGGCGATCGAGCTCGAGACGCATCGGATCGGAGCGGAGATCGCCAAGGCGTTTCCGTCGACCGCGCGCCATCCGATGCGTGCGATCGACGCGCGGGCGATGGAGCTCGCCTCCAGCGACCGCGAGCTCAAGGCGGCGCTGTTCCGGTTCGTCGACGTCGTGCCGGCGTGCCGGTCGCTCGACGATCTCGCCCGTCACCTCCGCGGGTTCCTGGACGAGGTGCCCGACGCGCCGATGCCGATCGCAACGGCGATGAAGATCTCAGACAACCGAGCCGGTCGTGCGGCGCTCGGCGCCGCTGCCGCCAGCGGCGTCAAGCACATGGCCCACAGGTTCATCATCGGCGAGACGCCGAAGGCGGCGCTGGGCGTGCTGCGCGGGCTCTGGGATCGGGGCGTCGCCAGCTCGGTCGATCTGCTCGGCGAGGCGACGGTCACCCAGGCCGAAGCCGACCGTTACGCCGAGCGCTGCACCGACGCGCTCGAGCAGCTCGCACGCGCCGCCGTCAAGTGGCCCGCCCGCCCGGTGCTCGAGCACGACACCGCCGGGCCACTGCCGCGCGCCAACGTGTCTGTCAAAGTTTCAGCGCTGACGCCACTGCTGAGGCCCGACGCGCCCGAGCGCGGGCGCCTCGACGCCGCCGGGCGGCTGCGGCCGCTGCTGGCCCGCGCACACGAGCTCGGCGCCCACATCCACATCGACATGGAGTCACTGGACTCGCGCGAGGCGGTGCTCGAGCTCGTGCTTGAGCTGCTTTCCGAGGAGCAGTTCCGCACCGGGCCGTCGGCCGGGATCGTGCTCCAGGCCTACCTGCGCGACTCACCCGAGCTCGCAGCGCTGATCCTCGACTGGGCGGCCGGCTCGCAGCGAACCCCGCCGCTCACCGTGCGGCTCGTGAAGGGGGCCTATTGGGACCACGAGCTCGTCCAAGCGCGCCAGCACGGCTGGCCGACCCCCGTGTTCGAGGTCAAGGCCGAGTGCGACCGCAACTTCGAGGCGCTGACCGCCACGCTGCTCGCCGCCCGGCCCGACGTGCGCGTCGCGATCGCCTCCCACAACTTGCGGTCGGTCGCCCACGCGATCGCGGTCAACCGGCTGTCGGGCGGCGATGACGGCGACCTCGAGCTGCAAGTGCTGCGAGGGCTCGGCGACGAGCTCCAGGACGCGCTGGCGTCGCGGGGCCTGCGGGTGCGCACGTACTGCCCGGTGGGCGACCTCGTCGCCGGGATGGCGTACCTGGTGCGGCGCCTGCTCGAGAACACCAGCAACGAATCGTTCCTCTCCGAGCAGGCGCGGGGCACGCCGCTCGACGCGCTGCTGGCGGCGCCATGACACTCGCCCCGTTCGCCAACGAGCCGGTCCTCGAGCTGCGACGCGCCGCGGTGCGTGCCGGGCTCGACGACGCGCAGGCCGCAGTCGACCGTCAGCTACCGCTCAACGTGCCAGTGATGATTGGCGATGGCGAGCGCTCGGCGCAGGAGCTCGTATCGACCGACCCGGGCGATCCCGACCGGGTCGTGGCTCACTCGGCGCGCGCGACCGCGGCCGAGGTTCAGAGCGCGGTGGCGACTGCGCGCGGCGCGTTTGCGGACTGGAGCTCGCGGGGTGCCGAGCACCGCGCGGCGGCGCTGCTGCGCGCCGCCGCATGGATGCGCGAGCGCCGACTCGAGCTGGCAGCGCTCGAAGTCCGCGAGTGCGCCAAGCCGTGGCCCGAGGCCGACGCCGATGTCTGCGAAGCGATCGACTTCCTCGAGTACTACGCGCGGGGCGCGATCGAGCTCGAGCGGGCCCCCGAGCTGCTCCAGGTGCCGGGCGAGCGCAACGAGCTGCGCTACGTCGCGCGCGGCGTCGCCGCGGTGATCGCGCCATGG
The DNA here is from genome assembly GCA_036490775.1 of Solirubrobacteraceae bacterium. Lineage (GTDB taxonomy): Bacteria > Actinomycetota > Thermoleophilia > Solirubrobacterales > Solirubrobacteraceae > Palsa-465. The sequence continues at coordinate 28,118 of DASXDD010000193.1, forward strand.
AACTTCCCGATCGCGATCCCGTGCGGGATGACCGCCGGCGCGCTGGCGACCGGAAATACGGTCGTGCTCAAGCCCGCGGAGCAGTCACCCGGATGCGCGCTGCGGATCGTGCAGGCGCTACGCGCCGGGGGCGTGCCACCGTCGGCGATCTCATTGCTCCCCGGCGAGGGCGACGTCGGCGCCGCGCTCGTGCGCCATCCCGACGTACAGACGATCGCGTTCACGGGCTCACAGCCGGTCGGCCTCGAGATCATCCGCGCCGCCGCCGAGGTAGTGCCCGGCCAGCGCTACCTCAAGCAGGTCGTCGCCGAGCTCGGTGGCAAGAACTGCGTGCTCGTCGACGCCGACGCCGACCTCGATGAGGCCGTGCCGGGGATCGTTGCGTCGGCATTCATCTACGCCGGCCAGAAGTGCTCGGCGGCCGCGCGAGTGCTCGTCCACGAGGCGATCGCCGATCAGTTGGTCGATCGCGTCGCGGGCGCCGTGTCGGTGCTTGACGTCGGGCAGGCCGACCGGCTCGCAACCGAGGTTCCGCCGGTGATCGAGCGCGCCGCCCAAGAGCGCGTGAACCGGTACGCGCAGATCGCCGCGGCCGACGGCCGGATCGCCGCCCGCGCCGAGCCCGTGCCCGACCGCGGCTGGTTCTGCCCACCGACCGTCGCCGTCGACCTGCCGACCGGCTCGCCCGTGCTCGAGGAGGAGATCTTCGGTCCGTTGCTCGCGATCGAGCGGGTGCGCAACATCGAGCAAGCGTGCGACATCGTCGACGGCCTGCCGTTCGCGCTGACCGGCGGCTTGTTCGCTCGCGATCCGTCGACCGTGCGCTACGTCCGGGGCCGCAGCCCTGTCGGAAACCTCTACGTCAACCGCGGGATCACAGGCGCGATGGTCGGCCGGCAGCCGTTCGGGGGAAACCGGCTGTCGGGGAATGGGACCAAGGCCGGCGGTCCCGACTACCTGCGACATTTCGTCGAGCCTCGGGCGCTGACCGAGAACACGATGCGCCACGGGCTCGAGGTCTGACAAAGGGCGGAGAAAACCCTTGATTTCCCCGGCCGACCGGTCGATGATTGGCCTAGGGCGATGTTCGTTTCCCCAGATCACGCGTGGAAGCTGGTACTCGCGGTCGTGCTGTGCGTGGCGATCCTCGTCAGCGCGGGCGCTCGCGCGCCCAAACGACCCGTTCCAGGATCCGAGCTACGCAGCCTCGTGCTCAGCGCGCTGATCTTGTACGCGGTCGGCGCGCTCGCATCGCTCAAGCACCGCTCGGTGCTCGCAACGCTGATCTACGCCGCCGGGATCACCGTATGCGCGTTCGCCGCATGGCTGTCGCGCGGACGCGGCGATGACTCCGGCGGACCTCCCGGCGGCGACAATCCGTCTGACGAGCAACCACCGCCCGGCCCCGAGGGCGAGCCGTACTTCGACTGGCCAGCGTTCGAGCGCGACCTCCAGGCCTACGCCCGCGACCGCGAGCGCCAGCCGGCAGCGCTCGACGGCTAGCCCGAAGCCCCGCTTCCGTTCATCGCCAGCAGCATCTCGTGCAGGCGCTTCTCGCCCGACAGCTCGGGGTGAAACGCGACCGCGAGCACGTTTCCCTGGCGGATCGCGACCGGGCGGTCGTCGACCGTCGCCAGCACCTCGACGCCGTCGCCGTGATCTGAGACCCACGGCGCGCGGATGAACACCGCGTGCACGGGGCCGTTCTCGAGCCCGGCGACGTCGACGTCAGCCTCGAACGAGCGCAGCTGGCGCCCGAACGCGTTGCGCTGCGCGCTGATGTCGAGCACGCCGAGGTGGTCGCGGTCGAGCATGATCATCCCCGCGCAGGTGCCGAGCACCGGCGTGCCGGCCGCGACCAGGTCAAGCAGCGGCTGCGCCAGTCCTTCGCGCTCGATGCCGAGTGTCATCACCGTCGACTCGCCGCCGGGGATGATCAGCGCGTCGAGACCCTCGAGGTCGGCGGGCACACGGACCTCCCGCGCCATCGCCCCGAGCGAGCCGACGATCTTCGCGTGCGCCTCGAAGCCGCCCTGCAGCGCCAGGATCCCCACGACCTTGGGCGCGTGCGCCGGAGCCGACGCCACGGCGCTACCAGCCGCGGGGCGCTAGCAGCTGCTCGGTCTCGAGCTTCGACGTCTCGAGGCTCACCATCGGCTGGCCCAGGCCAGTCGACGCCGCAGCCACGCGCGCCGGGTCCTGATAGTGGGTCGTCGCCTCGACGATCGCGGCGGCACGGCGCTCGGGATCCTCGGACTTGAAGATCCCCGAGCCGACGAACACGCCCTCGGCGCCGAGCTGCATGACCAGCGCCGCGTCCGCAGGGGTCGCGATCCCGCCGGCGCAGAACAGCACGACCGGCAGCCGCCCGTCGCTGGCTACCTGACGCAAGACGTGCAGCGGCGCTTGAAGCTCCTTGGCGGCGGTCGCCAGCTCAGCCTCGTCGAGCATCGTCAGCCGGCGGATCTCGCCGCCGATCTTGCGCAGATGCCGGACGGCCTCGACGATGTCGCCGGTCCCGGCCTCGCCCTTGGAGCGGATCATCGCGGCGCCCTCGCCGATGCGCCGAAGCGCCTCGCCGAGGTTCGTCGCCCCGCACACGAACGGGACCTTGAATGCCCATTTGTCGATGTGGTTGGCCTCGTCGGCCGGCGTCAGCACCTCGGACTCGTCGATGTAGTCGACCTCGAGCGCCTCGAGCACCTGAGCCTCGACGAAGTGCCCGATCCGGGCCTTCGCCATCACCGGGATCGTGACCGCCTCCTGGATCCCCTGGATCATCACCGGGTCGGACATCCGCGCGACGCCTCCGTCGCGGCGGATGTCGGCAGGGACGCGCTCGAGCGCCATCACCGCGGCGGCGCCGGCGTCCTCGGCAATCTTCGCCTGCTCGGCGTTGACGACGTCCATGATCACGCCGCCCTTGAGCATCTCGGCCAGACCGGCCTTGACTGTGAATGTGGCCTCGTCGCGGGCAGTTTCGTCGCTCATCTGGGTTGAGTGTAGAGGCTGGCTCAAGGCGCCCGTGCTTGGCTGGCGAGCGCCGGATCAAGCGGTTCAAGGACGCAGGAGCGAAGCGGTAGCAGCGCTACCGCGAGATCCGAGGACGCCGAATCCGCGCCGATCCGCCGCCGCCAGTCGAGTGCGGGAGTCATGAGCCAGTCTCGTATGTAGAGACCGCTACCGTGTGCCGCCATGTCCGCCACAGCCAGCAACCACGCCATCTTCGTCCAGGATGGAGCGGCGTTCGTGGCGACCGAGCTGGCCCGCGGCCCGTGGAGCCCGGACGCCCAGCATGGGGGCGCCGCGGCGGCGCTGCTGATGCGCGAGTTCGAGCAACTCGACGGCCCGGGGCTCGTGCTGGCGCGTGTCACCTACGAGTTCGTGCGCCCCGTTCCGCTCGGCGCTCTGGATGTCACCGCGTCGGTGATCAGGCCTGGCAAGCGCGTCCAGCTGCTCGAAGGATCGATCAAGGCGCCCGACGGGACCGAGGTCGTGATCGCCCGCGCGCTGCGGATCAGGGCCGCCGATTCGGAGGTCCCGATCACCGACTCTGCCCCACCGCCTGGACCCGAGCAGGGCCGCGACAATGAATTCCGGTCGCCCTACCGCCCGATGTTCGCCCCCGACGCGATCGAGATCAAGTTCGTCCGTGGCGAGTTTCACGGCAGCGGGCCGGCGACCGCCTGGTTTCGCCTCCGGGCACCGGTCGTGGCCGGCGAGCAGCCGTCGCCGCTTCAGCGCCTCGCCGCCGCGGGTGACTTCGGCAACGGGATCAGCTCGATCCTCTCCTGGGACGAGTATCTGTTTATCAACCCCGATCTGACGCTGTACATCGACCGTGCGCCGACCGGCGAGTGGATCGGGCTCGAGTCGAAGACCTGGATCGCCAAGGACGGAGTCGGGACCGCCGAGAGCGTGCTCTACGACGAGCTCGGGCGCGTGGGCCGCGCGACGCAGTCGCTGCTGATCGCGCGTCGTTGACGCTACTTGTCGCGCAGGTGCGACAGCAGCCCGCCGGCGATCAGGATCTCGCGCTCGCTCGCTGACAGGTCGTGGGTGAGGGTCAGCTCACCGTCGTCGTCGATCTTCACGGTGATCTTTTCGGCGCCGTCGGCGAGCTCCTGTTTGAGGGCGGGGAACGTCCAGGTCTGGCCGACCTCGGCGCGGTCGTAGTCGCTCTCGTCTTCGAACGTCAGCGCGACGATCCCCTGGGCGATCAGGTTGCGGCGGTGGATCCGCGCAAACGACTTCGCGACCACCGCCTTGACGCCCAGGTGCAGTGGTGCCAGCGCCGCGTGCTCGCGCGATGAGCCCTGGCCGTAGTTGTCGCCGGCGACGATCAGGCCGCTCCCCCACTCCTTCAGCCGCTTGCGGAACTCAGGGTCGCGGTGGCGCAGCGTGAACTCGGCGATCGCCGGCACGTTCGAGCGGTAGGCCATCACCTCGACCCCGTCAGGCGCGAGGTCGCCGGTCGAGATGTCGTCGGGCTGAACGGTGGCGACACGCGCCTGGAGCGAATCCTCGAGCGGCGTGTGCTTCGGGGGGCGCTTGATGTTGGGCCCGCGCGGGATCTCGATCTTCTCGGCCTCCTGCTCGTCGGCCGGGGCGAAGATGTGGACGTCTTCGACGTATGGCCGCAGCTCGGGCATCGGGAGCAGCTGCGGCGCGTCTCCGTACTCGCGCGGGTCCTCGATCTTGCCGCTCAGCAGTGACACGGCGGCGACCGCCGGCGAGCACAGGAACACCGAGTCCTCAGGCGTGCCCGACCGACCGGGGAAGTTGCGGTTGAACGTCCGCAGCGAGTTGGCGTCAGACGGCGGCGCCTGGCCCATGCCGACGCACGGGCCGCAGACGGGCTCGAGCATCCGCACGCCGCCATCGGACAGCTGTCGGTAGACGCCCGAGTCGGCGAGCGCCGTCAAGATCTGGCGCGAGCCGGGGGTGGCGGTCGCGGCGACCTCGGGATGGACGATCTGCCCGTCGCGATCAGCGAGCACTGCGCCGCACAGGGCGAGGTCGTTAAAGCCGGAGTTGACCGAGGACCCGATGCACACCTGCGCGACCGGCGTTCCGGCGACCTCCTCTACGGAGACGACGTTGTCGGGGTTGTGCGGCTTTGCGACCAGCGGGCCGAGCTGACCCAGGTCGATCTCGATCCGGTCGTCGTAGCCGGCGCCGTCATCGGCCGCGAGCTGGGCGAAGTCGTCGTTGCGCTCCTGGCGCGCGAGCCAGTCGCGCGTCTGATCGTCGATCGGGAACACGCCGGCGGTGCCGCCGAGGTCGGCGACCATGTTGGCGATCGTCGCGCGTTCGGGGATCGACAGGTCGGCGGTGCCCGGACCGGTGAACTCGAGCACCTTGTTCTTGCCGCCGCTCGCGGTCAGCCGGCGCAGCAGCTCGAGGATGATGTCCTTGGCTTGGACCCACGGGCGGCGAAGCTTGCCTTCGAGGTACACCTCGACGACCTCGGGGCAGGAGATCTCGTACGGGTGGCCGCCGAGCACGACGGCGACGTCGAGGCCGCCCGCCCCGATCGCCACCATCCCCAGGCATCCCGCCTGCGTCGTGTGCGAGTCGGCGCCGATCATCGTCTGCCCGGGCTTGCCGAAGCGCTCCATGTGGACGTAGTGGCTGATGCCGTTGCCCGGGCGCGAGAAGTGCAGGCCGTGCTTGCGCGTGAGGGCCTGCAACATCCGGTGGTCGTCGGGGTTCTTGTAGTCCAGCGCGACGACGTTGTGGTCGACGTATTGGACGGCGCGCTGCACCTTGACCCGCGGCTCGCCGAGCTCCTCGTACTGCATCAGCGCCATCGTTCCGGTCGCGTCCTGGAGCAGCGCCTGGTCGATCCGCAGCGAGATCGACGAGCCGGGCTTTAGCTCGCCATCGGCGAGGTGCTCGGACAGGATCTTCGTGGTCAGGTTCTGTGCCATGCGGCCAGAACTCGCGTACCCGGCCGGACCTCGGCGCTAAACGGCTGGTGAGCGTCGGGCGATGCGGAAGCGGCCGCGCGCGGTCGCGACGACGCGATCCTCGGAGGCGGCGCTCGCGATCGCCTCGGCGTGGTCGCCCGAACGCGGCCCCGGCGTGGCGGTGAGCTCGAGGAACGTGCCGACCGGGGCGGCGCCGATCAACTCGACCTCGAGCGACTCGGCGCGTGCGCCGGGACCGCAAGCCAGCGCCATCGCCTCGCACAGCGCTGCGGCGAGCACGCCATCGTGCGCGGACGCGCGATCGGGGCCCTGGTGGTCCTGTTTGACAAAGCAGCGGCCGGCGACCGACTCACCGTCGCTGCGGTCGGCCTCGACCATCAGGCCGAACACGTTGGTCTGACCGCAGCCGAAGCAGAGGTCGTGGTGGACGAGCGCCACCGAGACCTTCTACTTCAGCCGGAAAGCCTTGATCCGTCCGTCGTACTGCTGGGCGTCGCGGGCGTACACGCCGTAGGCCAGCGACTGGATCAGCGACAGCAGCGCGGCGTGCGAGCGCACGAACGCGGGTGTGTTGGACGAGTAGTACAGGCGGATCCGCGCGAGCCGCGCAACCTCGGACAGCGTCGCGTCGGTGATCGCCAGCGTCGGCGCCTTGCGGTGGCGCGCGAGCTTCATCGTCCGCGTGATCAGCGGATGCGGACGTCCGGCGGACAGGCCGATCACCAGCGTCCGCTCGTCGATCCGGCTGAGGCGCCCGAGCGCCTCCTGCGACGGGCTCGCGACGATCTCGGCCCGCAGGTCGAGCAGCATCAGCAGGTGGCGCAGGTAGCTGGCGAAGAACGCCATCTGGTCGGTCCCGGCGATCAGCACCTTCTCGGCGCTGACGATCGCGTCGATCGCGGCCTCGGCGTCGGATCGCGAGAGCTTGTGTGCGGTGTCCTCTACGTTGACGTGGTCGGCGGCGAGCGCCGCCTCGAACTCGGTGTGGTCGAGCGAGAACAGCGGCGCGGCGGACGCGACTCCGTTGGAGCCTGCGTCACGACGGCGGCGGTACTCCTCGCGGGCGGCCTGCTGCAGTTCGGGGAAACCCTCGAATCCGAGCGCCTGCGAGAACCTGACGACGGTGCTCGACGAGGTGTTTGCACGGCGGGCGAGTTCCTCGGCGGTTTGAAAGGCGGCTTCGTCGAGGTGGTCGACGATGTACTGGGCGACGTCCTTCTGGGAACGCGAGAAGTCGTCGAAGCGCGCACGAATGTAGGCCGAAAGCGCCTGGTGGCCGTGCGGCAACTCTGGGGTGGCGACGGAAGTAGCGGATGGCTTCATGGGCAGGCCTCTGATTCGACGCCTGCCCGCAGCGTTCCTTCACCGTCTGCGCGCGGGATGCTCTGAACAGCCTCTCGGCTGCGTGTCAGCCGGGTCGGCTCTGGCGTTCCTGGTTCTGCTTGCGCTCGCCGAGGACCTGGAGGACCACATAGACGATCAGCACGTTGACGAGAATGCCGATTCCGATAAAAGTGATCAGCAGCGCGATCGTCTGACCGGTCGCGGCGTCGGCGAGAACCACCATGCGGGCAGAGTATCTGACGCGGCGGTCCCGTGAGAACCGCCGCGGGTGCTAGCGTCGCGCCCGCCCCGGCCCTGTAGCTCAGTGGTTAGAGCAGCCGGCTCATAACCGGTCGCGCGCAGGTTCGAGTCCTGCCAGGGCCATTTTCTCGATGTCGGTGGCTCCCGCCTACGACGGGGAGCACTTAGGAACGGTGCCCGGCGTCAAGGGCGCGGGCTTGATCGACGCCTCACCTGGGTAACGGTAGTCCCAAAGCCGTTGCTCTATGAGGGAGGTTCCGGTGTACAAACAGGTCCTCGACCCCGTGTCCCATTCACTTGGGGTCACGTCGATTTTCGCTGTCCTGCCGCTGGTGGTGCTGTTCGTGCTGCTGGGCGTGGTGAGGATGAAGGCCCAGTGGGCGTCGCTGGTCGCGCTGCTGGTGTCGATTGTGGTCGCCCTGGTCGTCTACAGCATGCCCGTCGGCCAGGCCGCCGACGCTGCGATCGAGGGGGCGGTGTTCGGATTCTGGCCGATCATGTGGATCGTCATCAACGCCCTGTGGATCTTCAACATGTCGGAAGCCACAGGACATTTCGCGGTGCTCCGCCGCGCATTCGCCACGGTTTCGGACGATCTCCGCGTGCAGGTCGTCGTGATCGCGTTCTGCTTCGGAGCGCTGCTCGAGGCGCTGGCCGGGTTCGGGACGCCGGTCGCGATCTGTGGCGTGATGCTGATGGGAATTGGGCTGTCGCCGGGGCGCGCAGCGGCCGTTGCGCTCGTCGCGGATACCGCCCCGGTCGCGTTCGGCGCGATCGCGATCCCGATCACCACGCTCGCCCAGGTTTCCGGGCTGCCGGCCCACGACCTCGGCCAGATGGTGGGGCGTCAGACGCCGTTTCTGGCGCTGCTGATCCCGTTCGTGCTCGTGTTCATGGTGGATGGACGACGTGGGCTGCGCGAGGCCTGGCCCGCAGCGCTGACAGCGGGTGTGGTGTTCGCGTTCTTCCAGTTCCTGATCTCCAACTACGTGTCGATCCAGCTGACCGACATCATCGCCTCGCTCGTCTCAGCGGCGGCCGTGGTCGGACTGCTACGCGTCTGGTCGCCGCAGGCCTCGAGCTCCGAGGTGACGATCCGCAGTCACCGTCCGGCGATCGCCGGCGGCGCCGTCGCCGATCCGGCGCTGGAGCGGCGCAAGCGGGCCGACGGCGGAGAGCCACTGAGCAGGTCCGCGATGCTCGCGGCCTTCGCGCCGTACCTGATCATCATCGCCGTGCTCGGCGTTACCAGCCTGCACGCGGTCAACATCCAGCTCGACAAGCTCACGAGCGAGTTCAGCTGGCCGGGCCTGCACGTGCTCAACGGCAAGGGCAAGGCTCCAACGAGCGCGACCTTCAAGTTCAACTGGTTCACCGCCGCCGGCACCTGGCTGCTGGTCTCGGGTGTGTTCACGGCGATCGCGTTGCGCGTGAGGCCGAGGCAAGCGCTGGCGATCTATGGTCGCACGCTGTCCCAGATCAAGTGGGCGATCATGACCGTGTGCGTGGTGCTGGCGCTGGCGTACGTGATGAACCTCTCGGGCCAGACGGCCACGTTGGGCACCTGGGCCGCCGGGGCCGGCGCGTTCTTCGCGTTCCTGTCGCCCTTGATCGGGTGGTTCGGCACGGCAGTGACTGGCTCTGACACATCGACGAACTCGCTGTTCGGCGCTCTTCAGGTAACGGCAGCGCACAAGTCGTCGCTGTCTCCAACGCTGCTGGCAGCCGCCAACAGCTCGGGCGGCGTGCTGGCGAAGATGATCTCGCCCCAGAACCTTGCGATCGGCGCGGCCGCGGTCGGTCTCGCCGGCAAGGAGGGCGACATCTTCCGTCAGGTGGTCGGCTGGAGCATCGTGCTGGTGCTGCTGATGGCGTGCCTTGTGCTGTTGCAGTCCGGAATCCTGTCGGGGATGGTGCCGTAGCCGGGCTGAGCGCTCGGGTGAGCGTGGGAGCCGCTTTCGGCGGCTCCCACGCACCCATCCGGATCAGCTAGTCGAGGTACTCGTAGGCCGGGATCGTCAGGAACTGGACGAGCTCGGGCGACAGCGCCATCTGCTCGAACAGCTCGCGCGTCTCGGCCGGGCGCCCGGCCTGCCAGGTCTCCTCGCCGACGGCGTCGCGGATCTTCGCGGTCTCCTCGTCGAGGATCTGGCGGACGAGCTCGGGCGTCACCGTCCGGCCGTCTTCGAGCTGTGAGCCGTGGTGGACCCACTGCCAGATCTGAGAGCGCGAGATCTCGGCCGTGGCCGCGTCCTCCATCAGCGAGTTGATCGCCGCGGCGCCGCGCCCGCTCAGCCAGAACGAGACGTACTGAAAGCCGACGCTGACGTCGGTGCGCAGTCCGGCTTCGGTGATCTTGCCCGGCGTCGCAGCGAGGTCCAGCAGCTGCTCGGCGGTCACGTGCACGTCGTCGAGCTGGCGCTCGAGCTGGTTGGGCGCGCCCGACAGGCCCTGCTCGAACACCTCGCGAGCCGTCGACACGAGGTCGGGGTGTGCGACCCAGGTGCCGTCGTAGCCCTGGCCGACCTCGCGCTCCTTGTCGGCGCGGACGCCGTCCAACGCCTTGTTGTTGGCCTCCTCGTCCTTGCGCGACGGGATCAGCGCCGCCATCCCGCCCATCGCGTGCGCCCCGCGCCGGTGGCAGGTCGCCGCCAGCAGCTCTGCGTAGGCGCGCATGAACGGCGCCGTCATCGTCACTGCGCCGCGGTCGGGCAGCACCATCTCGGGGCGGTCGGGAAAGCACTTGATCGCCGAGAAGATGTAGTCCCATCGGCCCGCGTTGAGGCCGGCCGAGTGCTCGCGCAGCTCGTAGAGGATCTCGTCCATCTCAAACGCCGCCGGCAGGGTCTCGATCAGCACCGTGGCCTTGATCGTGCCCCGCGGAACGCCGAGCTCGTCCTGGGCGAAACAGAACACGTCGTTCCACAGCCGCGCCTCGAGGTGCGACTCCATCTTGGGCAAGTAGAAATACGGGCCGCTGCCGTTGCCTAGCAGGCGGCCGGTGCAGCGAAAGAAGTACAGGCCGAAGTCAAACAGCGAGCCCGAGACGGGCTCTGCGTCGACGATCATGTGCCGCTCGGGCAGGTGCCATCCGCGCGGGCGCACGAGCAGCGTCGCCGGGTCGTCCTGCAGTTCGTACTTGCGGCCGTCGGAGGCCTTGTAGGTGATCGTCCCGTCGATCGCGTCGCGCAGATTGATGTGGCCCTCGATCATGTTGCGCCAGGTCGGAGCGTTGGCGTCCTCGAAGTCGGCCATGAACCCATCAGCGCCCGAGTTGAGCGCATTGATCACGAGCTTTCGGTCGGTCGGGCCGGTGATCTCGACCCAGCGCTGCTGCATGTCCTCCGGGACCGGCGCGACGGTCCAGTCCGACTCCCTGATCTTGCGCGTCTCGTCCAGGAAATCGAGCATCTCGCCGTCGGCGAGGCGGGCGCGCCGCTTTGCCCGAGCCTCGAGCAGCTCCTTTCGCCGGGGGCCGAACTCGCGCTGGAGCGCGCTCACGAAGGCGAGCGCGCCGGGAGTCAGCACGTCTTCATATGCCGCATCGATCGGACCGTGCAGTTCGACGTCGGTTGTACTCATCGCTCTCTGTTTCCTCTCATTCGACCAGGGGCGGGAGATGATCCTCGCTTGCCTGATGCTTCCCAGCCTCCGGGCCGGCGAAAAATGAGCCCTCCTCGGGCGCGACCGTCTCGAACACGCACAGGGCGCCGAGCAGAGCCGCGACGGCGGCGGCCAGCGCCCAGGCCGACAGCCCTCCAGTGACAGCGTCGAGCACCAGCAGCAGGGCGGCGACCGCGACCTTCTCGTGTTCTAGCGAGCCGCTCAGGCGCCAGCGAAACGCTGCGTGCCCGAGCAGGTACAGCGCCACGCCACCACACAGCGCCAGGCGCGGCGCAGCCGCCATCGGGTCGCCGACGTCGCGCACGAGCACCCGGACGCCGACGGCGAACGTGATGATCCCGGCGACGATCAACAGGTGCAGGTAGCTGTAGCCGTCGGCCGCGACGAGCACCGGATCGTCGTGCTGCTGGAGATGCTCCTCGGCAGTCGCGGCGAAGCGATCGAAGTACGTCCACCACATCCCGATCGTGATCGCGAGCGCCAGCGTCACCGCCGTCACCACCTCGGCGCTGAGATGCTCGCGCCCACCGGCTGCGGTTACGCCGATCGCGACGATCGACTCGCCGAGGCAGATGATCACGAACAGCCCGTAACGCTCGGCGAAGTGGGCGACCGCGACGCGCTGCAGGCCACGCAGGCGCTCGCGCGTCAGCCAGGCCGGGCCCGCGTAGTCGATCGCGACCGCAGCGGCCCACATCGCGACCCGCAGCCAGCCGTCGGCAAACGACCCGGCAATCAGCAGCGCCATGCCGATCGCCACCGTCACCCCGAACCCGGCGATCGCCGACCACGAGGCGTTTCCCTGGCGTGACGCGTCGGCATAAAGCGCCATGTGCAGCAGGCGGACGATCGCGTAACTGACCGCGAACAGCGTCCCCTCGTTGCCGAACGCATCCGGCAGCGCCAGACCGGTGACGAAGATCACCGCCGTGGAGACGAGCAGGCACAGACGAACCGCTTCCGAGGTGGCGGTCTGGGCGTTGGCGGCCCACACGAACGCCGACCACGCCCACCACACGAGCGCAAGCACCAGCATCGAGCGCCCGAACCACGCCCAGGTCAGATGTCTCGCCAGCAGCGAGGACACCTCGGTCACGGCGAATACGAACACGAGGTCCCACAGCAGCTCGACCGGCGTGGTCCGATGCTGCTCGTCGGGCTCCGTCGCTTCGGTGGCGGTCTCGGTCGCTTCGGTGGCGGACTGGGTCGCTTCGGTGCCCGGCTCGTCGTCCACGCCGCAAGTATCGCGACCGTCAGCGCTCGTCAAGCGCCGCGTCGAGCGCCCTGCGCGCCTTGCCGAGCGCTTGCGGGCGCGTGCCGAACTCGCGCCACGGATCGCCGTCGCGCTCGAGCCGCTGCGCGAGGTTGCGAAGCGTCCAGCGCCCGGGGACGGTCGCTCGGTCTGAGAGCTCCTCGAGCGCCAGCGGCGTGGCCACCGGTCCGTTCGGCCTGGCGCGGACCGAGTACGGCGTGACCGAGGTGTGCCCGTACGCGTTTCGCATCATGTCGAGCAGGATCTTGTCCTCGCGGTTGGCCTTGCGCTGCTCGGTCGTGAACAGCTCGCCGTGACGACGCTCGGCGAGCGTCGCGAAGTCACGCGAGAAGTCGCGGACGACCGGGTAGTCCGCGCGCCGGGCGAGCGCGACGACTAGGTGGTAGCCGCGCGAGCCGCTGGTCATCGCCCATGGTTCCAGGCCGAGCTCGCCTAGCAGCTCGGCGATCGCCCGCGCTGCCTTGCGCATCACCGCATGGTCCTCGACGCTCGGATCGAGGTCGACGACGAGCCGGTCGGGGCGGTTCAGGCGGTCTGAGCGGCTCAACCAGCCGTGGAACGTGATCACGCCCTGGTTTGCGAGGTACACGAGCGTGGCTGCGTCGTTGGCGGCGACATGCTCGACGCTGCCGCCCGACTTGGGCGTCTGGACGCGCTTGATCCAGTCCGGGAAGTACTTGGCGGCGTGCTGCTGGAAGATCTTCTGGCCACCGATCCCGTCGGGGTAGCGCTCGAGATTCAGCGGCCGGCCGGCGATCAGCGGCACCATCAGCTCGGAGATCTCGTTGTAGTAGCTCGCCAGGTCGAGCTTCGTGATCCCGGGGATCAGCTCCTTGTCGGGCTTGGAGACCTCGACGTCGCGCCGCCCCGCGCGGATCGAGGTCATCTGCCCGGCGTGACCGCTGCGCGCTGCTCTTCGTCGCGCTGCGCGATCCGCCGCTGCTCACGCTCGAGCAACTCGAGCGCACGCTCGTAGTCGTCGTAGCGGCGTACGACGCGCATCCACGACCAGCCCGGGCGTTGGCGCAGTTCGGCGCTGCGATCGGGGTCACCGGGACGATCACTGGCGCGGTCGTCGGGGCGTTTGCGGCTGGCGAGCAGCGACTGGTGGTCGGCGATCGCGGCACCGAGGTCAGACGCCGCCCCGAAGTCCGCAAGCAGCGAGTCCGCAAGCCGCGAGTCCTCCAGCAGTGAGGCCTCGAGCTGCGCGGTCAGCACCAGCAGCTCGCGCTCGGTGGCGCGCCGCGCGCCCCGATCACGGCGGCCGCGCAGCGCGAACCGGTCCCACGCCCTCGCAAACGAGATGAAGTCCGTGCGCCCGCCCGCGCGATGGGCGGCGAGCATCGGGCAGATCCCATCGGGGCCCGTGTAGGCGCCGACGATGATGTCGTTGGCGCGGATCCCCTCGAGCATCGCGACCCGTGTCGCCGTCGGAAGACAGTCGACCGCCCGGCGAAGGTCGGTGATTGTCGCTGCGCGCCGCGTTCGCATAGGGTTCACCGCCTCCCGAGGCGGCCCCAGGCAATCTAACGGCGCCCGTCGGGCCTCACAAGCAATCTCCTCGGCGCGAAAGGAACCTTGCATATGAAGCTCGGAGTCCATGTCGGCTACTGGGGCCTCGGCATGGGGCCAGCGGAGCAGCTGCAGGTTGTCCAGGAGGCCGAGCGGCTCGGCTACGACTCGGTCTGGGCGGCCGAGGCCTATGGCTCCGACGCGGCGACCGTGCTCGCCTGGCTCGCGGCCGGCACCAGCAAGATCAAGCTCGGCTCGGCGATCTTCCAGATGCCCGGCCGCAGCGCCGCGATGACCGCGATGACGGCCGCGACGATCTCCGAGCTGTCTGGCGGCCGGATGCTGCTCGGGATCGGCTCCTCGGGCCCCCAGGTCGCCGAGGGCTGGCACGGACAGCGGTTCGCGCGCCAGCTGCAGCGCACCCGCGAGTACGTGGCCGTCGTGCGGATGGCGCTTTCGCGCGAGCGCGTCGAGTTCCACGGCGAGACGATCGAGCTGCCGCTTCCCGACGGACCCGGCAAGCCGCTGAAGCTGACGATCCAGCCGGCGCAGGAGCGGATCCCGATCTACATCGCGGCGATCGGACCGAAGAACACCGCGCTGGCCGGTGAGATCGCCGACGGCTGGATCCCGACGTTCTTCTCCCCCGAGCATGTGTCAGAGCTGCGCGCACTGCTCGAGGAGGGCGCTCAGCGCTCGGGGCGCTCGCTCGACGACTTCGACATGGCGCCGACGGTCAACGCCTACATCTCCGACGACCGCGAGCTGGCACGCAACCTGATGCGGCCGGTGCTGGCGCTGTACATCGGCGGGATGGGCTCGCGCCGGCAGAACTTCTACAACAACCTCGTGCAGCGCTACGGGTTCGAGGACGCCGCCAAGGAGATCCAGGACCTGTACCTCGACGGCAAGCGCGAGGAGGCCGGCGCGGCGATCCCCGACGAGCTGATCGACCTGGTGTCGCTGTGCGGCCCGCGCGATGTGGTCCGCGATCGCCTCGCCTCGTTCCGCGACAGTGGCGTCGGGACGCTGATGGTCACACCGATGGCATTCAGCGCCGACGATCGGATCGAGCAGCTGCGCGCGGTGGCAGAACTGGCGCAGTGAAGTTCTTCCTCGGCGCGTTCGGCGATCCCGGGCACGCCTTCCCGATGCTCGCGCTCGGGTCGCGGCTCGTCGCCCGCGGCCACGAGGTCGTGCTCGAGACGTGGACGCGCTGGCGCGACGACGTCGAGGCGGCCGGAATGCGGTTCGTCGCCGCGCCCGAGTACCCGGTGTTCCCGACCCAGGAGCGCCCGCTTCAGCCATACGAGGCCGTTGTTCGGGCGGCCGCCGAGACGCGCGTCGCGGTCGTCGAGGCCGAGCCCGACGTGGTCGTACACGACATCCTCACGCTCGCGCCGGCGATGGCCGGCGAGCTCGAGGGCATCCCGGTCGCGACCCTGATCCCCCACATCTATCCGGCCAGCAGCCCGGGCCAGCCGCCGTATGCGATGGGCGCGCGGATGCCCCGGACCCGGGTCGGCCACCGGTTGTGGGAGGCAACCGAGCCGCTCGTGCAGGCTGGGCTTCGCCAGGGGCGCCGGGAGCTCAACGAGACACGCGAACGCCTCGGCTTGCCTCCCGTGCAGCGGCTGCACGGCGGGTTGTCCGAGCGCCTGTGCATGGTCGGCACCTTCGCCCAGCTCGAGTACCGCTCCCAATGGCCACCCAACGTGCACGTTGTCGGGCCGCTGATGTGGGAGCCGTCGTTTGGCGGCGTCGACCCGCCACCGGGCGATGCGCCGCTCGTGCTCGTTGCGCCGTCGACCGCGCAGGACCCCGAGCACCGCCTGCTGCGCGCCGCGCTCGCAGGACTCGCCGACGAGCCGGTTCGCGTGCTCGCCGCATGGAACCGCAGGCCGGTGTACGAGCCGCTGCCGGTGCCGGCAAACGCGCGCCTGGTCGAGTGGGTGTCGTACTCCAAGGCGATGCCGGGGTGCGCGCTCGTGATCTGCCACGCGGGCCACGGGACATTGGTCAGGGCGCTCGCAAGCGGTTGCCCGGTCCTCTGCGTCCCGGCGGCCGGCGACATGGCCGAGAACGCGGCGCGAGCAGACTGGGCCGGGGTCGGCGTGCGCCTGCCGTGGCGGTGGCTGAGCCCGGCGACAGTTCGGCTGGCGGTCAGACGTGCGCTCGACAACCCGGCGCTGGCTGCGCGTGCCTCAGAGCTCGCGGCGTCGACTGCCGTCGGCGACGGTGCGCAACGGGCTGCGGAGCTCGTCGAGGCGCTCGCGTCGGGCGAGCGGGCCGCGTCGGTGTCCTAGCCGACGCGTCGGTGGCCTAGCCGGCGCGTCGGTCTCCTAGCCGGCACGTCGGGCGCGGACGAACTCGATCAGCTCG
Organism: Solirubrobacteraceae bacterium; assembly: GCA_036490775.1. Classification (GTDB taxonomy): domain Bacteria; phylum Actinomycetota; class Thermoleophilia; order Solirubrobacterales; family Solirubrobacteraceae; genus Palsa-465. The sequence continues at coordinate 44,426 of DASXDD010000193.1, forward strand.
GGCGCGGCGCTCTGCACGCGGTCCATCGGCTCGCCGGTGCAGCTGCAGAGGTCGATCAGCGCGCGCTCGTCGGTCACCTCGTAGGCACGCCACACGGCCCCGTTTTCCTCCCAGCGCTCGAGGTCCTCGACCGTGACCGACGGCGCCTGCCACTCGGGCTCGGCGGCGGCCATCTCTAGGCCGCGGCGCCCGCGGTCGCTGCAGCCGACGCGGGGTTGGCTTTCGCCCACGCCTCGATTTCGGCCGACCCCTGGATCACGGTCTCGTCGTCGGTCACGAGCGCCGGAACCCAGTTGTTGCCGGTGAGGTTCTTGACCGCCTTGCGGCCCGGGGTCTGGTTGAGCGCCTCGGGCAACATCCCAAGGCCGTAGGCCTTGGCCACCTCGGGCTCGTAACCCGCGTCCTTCAGCGCGTGATACGCGCGGCCGCACGGGTGCCCTCCGGGGCGCGGTGCGGGCTTCCAGGTTCCGTAACAGACGTAGAGCTTCATGGGCGGATCCTACCTGGCCCTGAATGCGAAAAGCCCCGGCGCCCAGCCGGGGCTTCTTGCTACCAACGTCAGGCTCCGGGGGTGGGACTCGAACCCACAACCCTTCGGTTAACAGCCGAATGCTCTGCCAATTGAGCTACCCCGGATTGAGTTACTGAGGAGTCAGAGGTTTACTCGGAAGCTGCCGCCGGAACTGTAGCGGGACTGCCGTCAGGCCCGCCTCGACTTCGGCGTGGCAGTTGGAGCACAGCAGGACGCACTTGCGCGCCTCGGCGCGGGCGGCATCCAGCGACAGGGTCACGCCGTAGCTTCCGACCTCGTGCCGTTTTTCGGCCGGGTCGAGGTGATGGAACTCGAGGGCGCCGACGTAGCGGTCATATCCGCACACCGCGCATTTCCCCCCGGCTTCGGCCACGAGCGTGACCTTTACCCTCCGCCGCCGCTGCACCACGGCCGTCGTTCGACACCGCTTGCATCGGTAGTAACCGCGGCCCTCCAGCGCGAACTCGACGTCCCCGTGGCGCTCACAGCACATGAGCACCGTCAGCAATCCGTCGTCCTTCCCCTGACTGGCGGCCGCCGAGCTTCGCCGACCCCGACTGTTCTGGGTACGCAGTCCGTAGACGCGAAGCCAGTGGCGCACCGTGCTCTTGCTCAACCCGATTTCCTCGGCGATCTCTGCGATCGTCCTGCCGGCGCCGACGAGGGTCACGAGGCGCTCCTCCGCGATCCCGCCCTTGGCGGCGTGCTTATCGCGGTTGACGGCTTCGAGGCCGTACTTCCCCATCCAGTAGGCGATCGTCGACGGATCCTTGCCGAATCGTTTGGCGATCTTCTCGAGGCTGAGCCCGTGACCCAGCAGCAGTTCCAGCGATTCCCGCTTCATCTCCGACCTTCCGTCCAGCTCCTGTACGAACACATGTTCGCATCCGTGCCGGACGGAAACCCCTGCTAATCGCCTACTTCAGCGCCGATCATTTCCCCGGGGATTTCGTTCCATGCGACGGGGCGCTCACCTTGCGTGGAACGTAACCCCCGCCCAGCGGGGATTACGTTCCACGCGGCGGATCGGATTCGCCCGATGGAACGAAATCCCCGGCTTGCAACGTCCCGAAGGCAGCCTCGACGGCCCGGCGCCCGCCGATCACACGGCGCGCTCGAGGCGCCCGGTGACACCGCGGATTTGCTCGCGCACGCGCTCGCGCTCGTGGGCGAGCTCGGACTGGGGTGCGCCGGCGGCTCGGGCGCGGCGGATCGCGCGCTCGATGCGGCCGAGCTCGAGCACGAGCCGCGCGTGCTCGAGACGCTCGACCGACACCTCGCCGGCGCGGCCGGCGCGGGCGACGAGGTCGGCGACGGTCGACGCGAGCTGCTCGTCGTCGGGCGGCAGGTCCGCCAGCGGCGAGGATGCTCGGCCGGTGATGTGGCGAGCAGCGCGGCGCAGGCGCTCGCTGGTCAGCAGCTGCTCGGGGTCGATCGAACTCAGCACCTCTTCCCCTTCGCGCGGCAGGGACACGCACAGCATCAGGAACGTGCGCTCGGCGCGGAAGCCCTGATCGAGCTCCGGCGGCGACGCCGGGCCACCGTTGGGCACGCGACCGGGGTCGGCGGACCCACCTGAGCCTGATCCCGACATGAGCGTCGCCAGCCGCGCCTCCGACAGCTCCAGGCGACCCGCCACCCGCCGCAGGAGGTCCTCGCGCAGGACGCTCGCCTGCAGCACGGCAAGCACCGGCCGCAGCTCGTCGAGCGCGCGGTCGCGGCCCTCGGCGCTGCTGGTGTCGGCGCGCTGAAGGATCCGGTCGACGTTGAACACGATGAACGGCGCCGAGCGTTCAACGAGCTCGCGCAGCGCATCGGCGCCGTCGCGTGCGATCAGGTCGGCCGGGTCTGTGCCCTCGGGCAGCGGCACGACGCGCAGGTCGAGCTTGCGGCCGGACGCAAGCCGCGCCGCGCGCAGCATCGCGTCTTGCCCGGCGCGGTCGGCGTCGAGGCACAGCTCGAGCACGGTGACGATCTTCTCGAGCTGGCCGACCTGCTCCTCGGTCAGCGACGTGCCCATGATCCCGACGGCGTTGCGTAGCCCCGCTTGGTGGAGCGCCAGCACGTCGGTGTAGCCCTCGACCAGCACCATCCGCCCCACTCGCGCGGCGGCCGGACGGGCGAGGTCGATGCCGAACAGCTGCTCGCGCTTGTGGTAGAGCTCGCCGTCGGTCGTATTGAGGTACTTGGGCGGCTGGTTGTCGCGCATCGCACGAGCGCCGAAGCCGACGACGCGGCCGCGGGCGTCGGCCGACGGGAACATGATCCGCTCGCGGAAGCGGTCGTAGATCTGGCCGCGGCGCGCCTGGGAGCGTTGCGCGAGCCCGACCGCGAGCAGCTCCTCGTCGCTGAAACCGGCGCGCCGCGAGCCGAGCAGCATCCGGTCCCAGGCGCTCGGCGCGTATCCGACTCGGAACTCGCGCAGCATCTCCTCGGAGAGCCCGCGTCCGAGCAGATACTCGCGCGCGCCCTCCGCTTCCTTGGCCTCCCACAGATAGCGCGCGTAGTAGGTCGCGGCGCGGTCAAGCAGCGAACGCAGGCGATCGTTGCGCTGGCGCCGGGCCGCCGCGTTGGGGTCCTCGGCCTCGGCCTCGATCTGTACCCCGAAGCGCTGCGCGAGCGCCTCGAGCGCGCCGGTGAAGTCGAGCCCCTCGGTCTCCATCACGAACTTGAAGGAGTCGCCGGACGCCTGGCAGCCGAAGCAGTGGTACAGGCGCTCGTCGGGGCTGACGTGAAACGAAGCGGTGCGCTCGTCGTGGAACGGGCACACACCGAAGTAGCTATTGACGCCGGCGCGACGAAGCTCGGTGCGGGCCGAGACCAGCGCGACCATGTCGACCGCGTCGCGGACGCGCTCGCGGGACTCGTCGGTGTAGCGGGTCACGGCGCGAGGACGGTGTAGCGGGTCACGGCGCGAAGTCTGTGTAGCGGGTCACGGCGCGAACGCCACCGGGATGCTCAACCGCTCGAACGCCCGGATGCAGAACCGGTCGGTCATGCCTGCGAGATAGTCGGTCACCCTGCGCTCGACGCTGCCTTCGGGGATTGACGCAGGGATCTCCTCGGGGTGGGTGCAGTAGTGGTCAAACAGCGCGCGCACGACGACTTCGATCTTGGCACCTTCTCGGGTCGCCTCGGGGCCCAAGTAGACGCGCTCGAACATGAACGCTCGAAGGTCGGCCATCGCCCCGCCGATCAGCTCGCCCTGAACGACGTCGCCGGCGGCCTCGGAGTGCTCGACGAGGTCGTGGACGAGCGTGTCGATCCGACGCGTGCCGGTGTCGCCGAGCGTCTCGATCGGCCCCGAGGGCAGATCGGCGGCGGTGATCACGCCGGCGCGGACGGCGTCGTCGATGTCGTGGTTGATGTAGGCGACGCGGTCCATCAGCCTGACGATCTTGCCCTCGAGCGTCGCGGGCTCGGGCGCGCGCCCGGAGTGGCTGACGATCCCGTCGCGGACCGACAGCGTCAGGTTCAGCCCCTGCCCGTCGCGCTCGAGCGTGTCAACGACCCGCAGCGAGTGCTCGTGGTGCAGGAACGACGATCCGAAGCGCTCGGTCAGGCAGCGGTCGAGCGCCGCCTCGCCCATATGACCGAAGGGCGGATGGCCGAGATCGTGGCCCATCCCGATCGCCTCGACGAGATCCTCGTTGAGCGACAGGGCGCGGGCGACGGTGCGCGACACCTGCGTCACCTCAAGCGTGTGCGTCAGCCGCGTGCGGTAGTGGTCACCGGTCGGCGCGACGAACACCTGGGTCTTATGGGTCAGGCGCCGAAACGCCTTCGTGTGGACGATCCGGTCGCGATCGCGCTGAAACGGCGTGCGCAGGCCGCAATCTGACTCCGGGCGCAGCCGCTGCCCCGGGTAGGAGCGCGTCGCCAGCGGCGACAGGTCGCGCTCCTCGCGGGCGCGGACGCGCTGCTCGTAGGCGTCGGCCACGGGCCCACCGGGGTGCTGCGTGCCGGCTTGGAGGACGCCATCGCTCATCGCCTCCGATTCTGACAGCGCCTCGCCCGCGCCGAGTGGCATGTCACGAACTAGTGACGGTCAGCGGCCGTTGAGCAGCGGACGCAGCCGCACCTGCGCGTGATGCTCGGCGGTCTCGACGATTGCTCGCTCTGCCTGACGCAGCGCAAGCTCCGACGCCGCCGGGGCCTGCGCGAGCGGCTGGCCGACCGCGGTCACGAGGAACCGATAAGCGTCCTCGTGCAGGGGAAACGCGGCCGCCTCGCATGAGCCGCAGACGACGCCGCCGGCGGCCGCCGAGAAGCTCTGCAGGTGCTCGACCTCGCCGCAGCTCGCACACGCGCCCAGCTGCGGCAGGATCCCCGCAGCGAGCAGCAGCTTCAGGCGGAACGCCAGCCCTGTCTCGGGGACCGCGCGGGTCGGGTCGGCGGCCAGCAGCGCGAGCTGATTTGCGAGCAGCGTGAACACCTCCGGGTGCGACGAGGAGGTCTCAAACAGGCGCGCGACCGCGTCGCACGCGCGCGCGGCAGCGTCGAGCGTCGCGGCATGGTCGCGCAGCGCCGCGTGCGTGGCGACTGTGTCGACGCCCGTGACCGTGTAGAGGTCGCCGCGCCCTTCGTGGAGCACGGAGCGCACATGAAAGAACGGCTCAAGCCGTGCTCCGAAGCGACTGCGGGAGCGCCGGACCCCCTTGGCGATCGCCGAGATGCGGCCGTGGCGCGGCGTGTACAGGTGCAGGATGCGGTCGGCTTCGCCATAGCGAATCGAGCGCAGGATGATCGCCTCGGTCTTCAGCGGCGCCGGCATGGATGCCCCCAGCGGCCCGTCAGGCCGATGCTATACTTAATGAAGTGGAAATGGTCACTGTTTATACGACAGAGAGCTGCTCGCGGTGCGTGAGCGCCAAGACGCTTCTCGGACGTCGGGGAATTGCCTATGAAGAGATCAATTTGGCAAAGGACCCGGACGGTCGAGCAAAGCTCCAAGAGCGCACCGGCATGTTCACCTTCCCGCAGATCGTGATCGCCGGCGAGACGCTGGGCGGGTTTGACGAGCTGCTTGCGGCGGACCGCGCCGGCCGGCTCAAAGAACTGACCGCCGCGGCTTAGCCGAAGGCCGCCGCGACGTGGCCGGGGGCACGGCCGCTCGCCGAGCACGCGGCTTTCGCTGATCGTGCTCGCATAGATACGTGCCGCGACCGCCGACCACGATCTTGCGGATCGGCCGGCCACACTTCGGGCACGGCTCGCCCTCGCGGCGGTGCACGAGGAACTGATCTTGGAACGAGCCGCGCGCGCCGTCGACGTGACGGAAGTCGTCGATCGACGCGCCCTTTGCCTCGATCCCGGCCGCCAGCGCCTGCTCGATTCCGTCCTTCAGCGCTTCCCACTGGGCCCGGGTCAGCTGCCCGGCAGGGCGCAGCGGATGGATCCCGGCGCGGAACAGCGCCTCATCGGCGTAGATGTTGCCGATTCCGGCGATCCGCCGCTGGTCGAGCAGAAACGACTTGATCGGCGCGCTGCGACCCCGCGCGAGCCCGCGCAGGTGCTCCGCGGTGAACTCCGGCGTGAACGGCTCGACCCCGAGTCGCGCCGCGAGGTAGGCGTCGCGGGCGGCGTCGCCGAACAGCAGCTGCCCGGTCCCGAATCGCCGCGGGTCGACGTACGCGAGGCGGTGGCCGGCGTCGAGCTCAAAGCGAACACGCGTGTACGGCGGCTCGGCGGGCGGGTCGAACAGCAGTGCCCCGGTCATCCGCAGATGCACGAGCAGGTGACGCTCGTCCGAGAGCTCCCAGTCGAGGTACTTGCCAAAGCGCCCGACGTGCTCGACGACCGCGCCGCGCAGCTGCTCCTCGACGAGGCTAGGCAGCTCCGGGCGCGTCCAGCGGAAGTCGAGGATCTCGACGTCGACGATCGTCCGCCCCTCCAGGTGCGGCGCGAGCTGGCGCCTGATCGTCTCGACCTCCGGAAGCTCGGGCATCGCCTCAGCTGCCCGGCGCGGCGCTCAATCCTCGCCGTCCCAGTAGTCCAGCCGCTCGAGCCGGGCGATCACGCCGACGCCGCGCCAGGCGATCTTGTTCGAGCGTGGGTAGTAGCAGACGTCGCCAGGGTCGCGAGGACCGTAGGCGAGGTACGTCAGGCCGCTGTCGCCCGCGCGGAACATGTGCGAGACGCCGGTCGCCGACGGGCGCGCTACGACGTGCCCTGCCGACACCGGAATCTCTTGATCGTCAAGCACGAGCACGCCGTCGCCGTCGAGGATCACGAAGATCTCCTCCTCAATCGAGTGACAGTGCTGCGCGCCCGACTCGGCGCCGGGCTCCACGACGACGTGCTGGAGGCCGGTCGTCACAGAGCCCGCGGTCCGGCTCACACGCCGGCGCGTGCGCGCCACGCGGCCGCGCTGCACGTGGATCGGCTCGACGGCATCGAGGTGCACGATCGACTCCGGCCGCGCACCGGGCTGCTCCTCAAGCTCGGGGGGTCCGAGCTCGGCCTCGCGCACGAACTGAATCGGCGCGCGATCGACGACGCCCGGCGCGCTCTCGACCGCCCGGCGGCCCACGAGCGACATGCCCAGGCGCGGTAACCCGAGGCTCTCGTCGGACTCGCGCGGTCCGAACGCGAGCACGTCGAGCGGCTCGGTCGCGTGCACCGTATGCGCACCGGCGCCCGGCAGGTAGACAATGCAGTCACCGGCGGCGATCTCCGCTGTGCGCCCGCGCTGCCACGAGATCCCGCGCCCGGCGAGCACGTAGAAGATCTCCTCCCCGCGCCCGTGCTCGTGCGCCGGCGTCGACCAGCCGCCGACCGGGAGCTGGATCCGGCGCACGCCTACCGTGACGCAGCCCGCCGCCGAGCCGAGCATCGTCCAGCGACCTCGCAGGTGCCCGAGCTCGCGCTCGATCGTGGGGGCTTCGTCGAAGTGCGTCAGGCCCATGGGGCCGCCCAGGCTAGCCCACTAACGCTTGATCTGGGCTCTCGGATGGGCGTCGAAGTAGACGTCGCGCAACCGCTCGGCCGACAGGTGCGTGTAGATCTGCGTGGTGCCGATGTCGGCGTGACCGAGCATCTCCTGCAGAGAGCGCAGGTCGCAGCCACCGGCCAGCAGATGGGTCGCGAACGTGTGCCGCAGCGTGTGCGGGCTCATCCGCCCTTCGAGCCCGGCGCTGCGAGCGTGGCCCTGGACGATCTTGTAGAGCCCCTGGCGCGAGAGACCGACGCCGCGCAGGTTGACGAACAGCCGTGTCTCGTCGCGGTTGCCGACGAGCCGGGGCCGCGCCTTGTCGAGGTAGGCGCTCAGGCTCTCGATCGCCTTGGTCCCGATCGGGACGATCCGCTCCTTGGAGCCCTTGCCGCGGGCACGGAGGATCCCCGCCTCGAGATCGACCTCGGACAGCTCGAGCCCGATCGCCTCCGACGCCCGCAGGCCGCACGCGTACATCGTCTCGAGCAGCGCCCGGTCGCGGAGCGCCGCCGACGACGATCCGGTCGGCTGCTGGAGCAGGCGCGCGACCTCGTCACGGCTGAGGACCTTCGGCAGCCGCGCCCGCGAGCGCGGGGCGCGCAGCTCGGAGGTCGGGTCGTAGTCGAGGATCCCGTCGCGTCGCAGGTGACGGTAGAACGAGCGAAGGCAGGCGATCTTGCGCTGAAGCGTCGCGGCCTTGACCGGCTTGCGTCCCTCCCGTCCCTCGGCGAGCTCGGTCACGAACGCCGCGAGCTCGGCGGGCGTAACCGCGAGCGGATCGATCCCGCGGCGCGAGAGGAACTCGCCGAACTGCTGGAGGTCGGAGCGGTAAGCCTCGAGCGTGTTGCGCGACAGGCCGCGCTCGAGCTCGAGGTAGGCGAGGAAGTCGAGTACGAGATCGGTCAGGCGCGGCGTCTGCGTTGCCTGCTCGGTCGTGACCATGCCGCCTATTTCGCGGCGCGAAATCGCGGTCCTGCGTGTGGGAAAGAGCCGTCAGACCCCGGGGTTGGACTTCAGCCAGAGCAGCGCGATCAGCGACTTGGAGTCGCGACAGGCGGCGATCGCCTCGTCGAGCCGATCCCGACGCCACGGCACGACCTCGATCCGCTCGTGCTCATCAGGCTGCGCGTCGGGGTCGTCTGCCAAATCGGTGGCAAGGTAGAGCCACACCCGCTCGTCGGTGAAGCCGGGACTGGTGTGAAACCACATCAGCTCCTTCCACCGTTCGGCGCGCTTGGCGATCTCCTCCGACAGCTCGCGCGCCGCTGCATCGGCCGGCGACTCGCCCTCGACGTCGAGCTTGCCGGCGGGAATCTCGAGCGACGCGGGCTCGCCGACCGCCTCGCGAGGCTGGCGGGTCAGCCACACGTACTGGTCGTCGACGGGCAGGATCCCGACCGCCCCGGGGTGCCACACCTTCTCCCGGCTGACCTCGGCGCCGTCGTCGACGTGACGGAAGCGCTCAACGCCGACCCGCAGCAGCGAGCCCTCCCATTTGAGCTCGACGTCGACCAGCTCGAACTCATTCACCGGCCGGCCTCCTCCACGAGTGCGATCGTGACGTCGAACATCCCCTCGAGCGCCTCGACGCTAACGCGCTCGTCGGGCTGGTGGTTTCGCTCGGTGCCGTTGGCGAGGTTCGTGCATGCGAAACCCTGCGTCTCGAATGAGTTCGCGTCCGACGCGCCGCCGGTGACGATGTGGCTCGGCTCGTAGCCGCACGCTCGCAATGCGCGCTCTGCGAGCTCGACCTGGGCGGCGCGCGGTCGAGTCCGGTAGCCCTCGAACATCCGCTCAACGGTCACGTCGAGGTCGCATTCGTAGGCATTGGCGGCGTCCTGAAGGTGATCGACCATCGCGGTCGCGACAGCCTCGGCGCGCTGCGCGTCGAGGCTGCGCGCCTCAGCCTCGATCGTGCAGCGATCCGGGACGACGTTGATCGCGCTGCCGCCGGCGATCGTGCCGACGTTGGCGGTCGTCTGCGGGTCCAGCCGGCCAAGCTCCATCGACGCGATCGCCGCTGCGGCGGCGGCGATCGCGCTGCGGCCGTCCTCGGGGCGGATGCCGGCGTGCACGGCGCGTCCCTGCAGCTCGGCGAACACGCGGTAGTGCGTGGGCGAGGCGAGCACGATCTGCCCGATCGGGGTCGCGTGGTCGAGCACATAGCCGAAGGCGCTGCGCAGCCGGCCGGTGTCGAACTCGCGCGAGCCGCGCAGCGAGACCTCCTCGCAGACCGTGAACACAAGCTCGATCCCGATCGGCGGCGGCTGCGGCGCCGCGCTCAGGCGCCGCGCGAGCTCGAGCATCACCGCGACGGCGGCCTTGTTGTCGGCGCCGAGGATCCCGTCGTTGGCGTTCTCCCAGCCGCCGTTGACAAGCACCGGGTCGACCGCCGCAGCCAGTGGAACGGTGTCGATGTGGGCGCACAGCAGGATGCTCTGCTCGCTCGCGCCTGGGATCCGCGACAGCAGGTTGCCCGCGTCAGACCCGGCAGCGAGACCGGCGCCGTCCTCGTCGACGTCGAGGCCGATCCGGCCCAGCTCGGCGGTCACCCAGTCAGTGCACGGACGCTCGCGGCCCGAGGGGCTGTCGATCCTGCAGAGGGTTGCGAACGTCTCGTGTAGGCGCTCGCGCTCGGCGTCGGTCGCCCGCCTCACAACGCGGCGGCGCGCGACGCGCCGGGCGCGCCCTGCTCCGCCGTGCCGTTGGCCGGCTCGGACGCAGGCTCAGGGGCGTGAGCGAGAGCCGCGCCGACGAACTCGCGAAACAGCGGCGCTGGGCGCTCGGGCCGTGACTTGAACTCCGGGTGGTACTGCGAGGCCACGTAGAACGGGTGCTCCTCGCGGCTGAGCTCGATCGCTTCGACGAGCCGGTCGTCGGGCGACGTGCCAGAGCAGACGAGCCCCTCCCTCTCGAGCGCCTTACGCAGATGGTTGTTGACCTCGTAGCGGTGGCGGTGACGCTCGTAGACCACAGGCTCGTCGTAGAGCCGGCGGATGCAGGTGCCGTCGTGCAGCTTGACCGGGTCGGCGCCGAGCCGCATCGTCCCGCCCATGTCGGCGATCTCCTTCTGCTCGGGCAGCAGGTCGATCACCGGGAACGGCGTCTCGAGGTCCATCTCGGTCGAGTTCGCGCCCTCCATGCCGACGACGTGGCGAGCGAACTCGCTGACCGCGACGTGCATGCCCAGGCAGATGCCCAGGTACGGGATCTTGCGCTCGCGCGCGATCCGCGCGGCGCGAATCTTCCCCTCCCAGCCACGGCCGCCGAAGCCGCCGGGAATCAGGATGCCGTCGGCGGTCTCGAGCCGCGCCGCAACCTTCGGGTCGCCGACGGTCTCGGAGTCGACCCAGTCGATCTCGACCTTGCAGCCGTGGTGAACGGCCGAGTGACGCAGAGCCTCGGCGACCGACAGATAGGCGTCCTCGAGCTGCACGTACTTGCCGACGAGCGCGATCCGCACGCTGCGGCCAGCCTCGCTGGCTCGGTGGGTGATCGCCGCCCAGCCCGATAGGTCCGGTGGTGGCGCGTCGAGCCCGAAGTGCTCACGCAGGATGTAATCGTCGAGCCCCTGGTCGTTGAACACCAGCGGCACTTGGTAGATGTCGGGCACGTCGCGGGCGGACACGACCGCTTCCATCGGCAGGCTCGCGAACAGGGCGATCTTGCGCCGGATGTCGGGCGACAGCGCCGACTCCGAACGGCAAACGACCATGTCGGGCGCGATTCCGATCCGTCGCAACTCGTTGACCGAGTGCTGGGTTGGCTTGGTCTTCAACTCGCCGGCGTGCGTGATGTACGGGACCAGCGTCAGGTGGATGAACATGCACCGCCGACGGCCGACGTCGACGGGGAACTGGCGGATCGCCTCGAGGAACGGCAGTGACTCGATGTCGCCGACGGTGCCGCCGATCTCGGTGATCACGAAGTCGACGTCGGTCGACTCGGCCATCAGCTTGATCCGCTGCTTGATCTCGTCGGTGATGTGCGGCACCACCTGGACGGTCGCGCCGAGATAGTCGCCGCGGCGCTCGCGGCGGATCACGGTGTTGTAGATGCCACCGGCGGTCACGTTGGACTGGCGGCTGGTGTTGGCGCTGGTGAACCGCTCGTAGTGGCCGAGGTCGAGGTCGGTCTCCGCCCCGTCCTCGGTGACGAATACCTCGCCGTGCTGGTACGGGGACATCGTCCCCGGGTCGACGTTGATGTACGGGTCGAACTTCTGTAGCTGGACGTCGAGCCCTCGCGCGACCAGCAACCGCCCGATCGAGGCGGCGGCGATGCCCTTGCCAAGCGATGAAACGACCCCGCCGGTTATGAAGATGAAACGCGTCTCGCCTGGGGCCATCAAAACTGACTCCCGAGTTTAGTGGCTCGAAGTTGACACATTTGAAGGTAGCGTCCGGCCCGGACAAAGTGGCGTCTGAGCGGGCCGAATCCCGCATTCAGCGGGCAAAGCCCGGTGGCTCTCGGGGCGAGGCACTAGGCCGCCGCCCGCAGCAGCTGCCGAGCGTGCTGCTTGGCGGCGCGGTCGCCCGCTCCCGCCCCGAGCATCCGCACGAGCTCTCCGACGATCGAGTCGCCGCCGAGCTCGGTGACGGTCGTCGTCACCGGGACCGTGCCGGTGCTCTTGGCGATCGTGAAGTGGCGTGAAGCGAGCGCGGCGACCTGCGGAAGGTGAGTGATGCACAGCAGTTGGCGCCCCGCGGCAAGCTCGCGCAGGTGCTCCCCGACGGCGCGCGCGGTGTGGCCGCCGATCCCGGCGTCGATCTCGTCGAACACGAGCAGCGGGCTTGTCTCGCCATCGCCCGACTCGGAATGAGCGACGGTCAGTAGCGCGAGCATCACCCGTGACAGCTCTCCGCCAGAGGCGATTTCGCGCAACGGTCCGGCCGGAACCCCGGGGTTGGCGGCGATCATCAGCTCGACGACATCGGCCCCGCGCGGACCGCAACCGTCGGGCCGGTCGCGCAGCGCAACCTCGAAGCTCGCATCCGGCATCGCCAGCTCCGCCAACCGCTCGCGCACTGCCTCGGCGAGCCTCGGTCCGGCCTCCGCGCGGCGCTTGCGCAGGCCCGCCGCGAGCTCGTCGAGCTCGGCGCGCGCGGCGGCGAGCTCAGCCTCTCCCGACTCGAGCGCGATCTCGGCGTGCTCGAGCTCATCGCGACGGGCGCGGCAACGGTCGGCGTGGGCGAGCACGTCGGCGAGCGCGCCGCCGTGCTTTCGCTGCAGGCGCGCGAACAGTGCCAGGCGCTCCTCGATCTGCTCGAGGCGCTCGGGACCGGCCGCGTCCGCGGCGCCATCGCCCTCGAGCCCGTCCACGTAGTGGCGAAGTTCCCGGCCGAGGTCCTCGGCCTCGTAGCGCAGCCCTTGCAGCCTGGTGCACAGCGCCGACAGCTCGGGGTCGATGCCGGCCGCGAGCTCGAGCTGACGCTCGGCCTCGGCGAGCATCTCGGCGGCGCCGCCGCCCCCGTCAGGCGAAACGGCCTCGGCACCGGTCGTCGCGGCGATCCGCAGCGTCTCGAGGTGACGCAGCCGGTCGCGATCGACGGTCAGCCGCTGCTCCTCGTCCTCGCTGGGGTCGACGGCCTCGATCTCGTCGAGCTCGAACGCGAGCAGATCGAGCTCGCGCTCGCGCGCGCCCGCCATCTCGCGCAGCTCGTCGATTCGATGCTCGAGCTCGCGAACGCGCTCATAGGTCGCCGCCGTCCGTTCACGCAGCGCCAGTTGCTCGATGCCGCAGTGGGCGTCGAGCACGTCGAGCTGCGCCGTCGAGAGCATCAGCTTGCGGTGCTCGTGCTGGCCATAGAACGCGACCAGCCGGCCGCCGAGGTCGCGCAAGTCGGCAACCGTCGCGGAGCGGCCGCAGACGTACGCGCGCGTCCGCCCGTCGGGCCAAACCCGGCGCGCGAGCACGATCTCCTCTGCGTCCTCGGGCAGCCGCTCGGCGATCTCGGGATCGAGCCCCGGCGGGCGCGAGAACACGCCTTCGACGTAGGCCTCGGCCGCGCCGCCGCGGACGATCCCGCTTCCCGCGCGACCACCGAGCAGCAGGTCGAGCGCCTGGGCGAGCAGCGTCTTGCCGGCGCCGGTCTCGCCGGTGAGCACGTTCAGGCCCGGCGCGAGGCGCAGCTCGGCGCGATCCATCAGCAGCAGGTTCTCAACGCGCAGCTCGTGCAGCATCCGCCCGGTTTACCAGGCAGCGCCGACGGATCAGGACGAGATCGCCAGCCGGCCGAACTTCTGGCGCAGGCGCTGGTAGAAGGTCGCGCCGGCGACCTGAGCGAGACAGCCCTGGTTACCGACGAACCGAGCCTCGACCTGCTCGCCGGGAGCCAGCACGCCGACCGGCCGCCCGTCAACCATCACGTCGACCGGCTCCTCGCGAGACCGGTTGTGGACGGTCAGCACGTCGGTCGGGGCGACCACGAGCGCGCGCGCGGTGAGCGAGTGTGGGGCGATGAACGAGACGACGACGCCCTCGACGCCCCAGGCCATCACCGGGCCGCCGTTGGCGAGGTTGTATCCCGTCGAGCCGGCCGGCGTGGCGACCACCAGCCCGTCGCAGTGGACCCTGCCGACCTCGTCGTCGCCGACCCCGTAGGCGAGGTCGGCGACGCGGTTGCCGGGCTGGCGGTGCATCGATACATCGTTGATCGCCAGCCACCGCTCCTGCCCTCCGGCGACGCTGATCCCGGGCAATGAGAGGACCTCGTACTCACCGGCGAACGCGCGGCGAAAACCTGACCGCGCAGCATCGCGATCGACGGTCGCGAGGAATCCGATCTCGCCGAAGTTGACGCCGAACACCGGCACGCTCGTGCCGGCGTAGGTGCGCAGCGCGCTGAGGATCGTCCCGTCGCCGCCGAGCGCGAAACAGATGTCGACGTCTTGGCGCACCGGGGCGTCGAGCTCGAGCCCCTCGACGAGCGCGAGCTTGTGCTTGCGGGTCTCGGCCGGATCAAAGCGCAATACGGCGCCCGCGCCGTGGGCGATCTCGCGCAGGATGTCGACGGCCGGGCCGGTCTCGGCCGGGCGGCGATGGGTGAACACAGTCGCGGTGCGCACCGGGATCATGGCTCGACCTCCAGGATCGCCGCTGCGAGGTCCTCGACCGCCGGCCGCGATCGCTCGGCAAGCCACACGAAGGTCTCGAGGTTGCCCTTGGGGCCCGGCAGACCCGAGCTCGCAAACCCGGCCACCGACACGCCGAGCGTCTCGGCGGCGCGCGCGACATCGAGCAGCGCTCCCCGCCGGGCATCGGGGTCGCGGACGACGCCGCCCTTGCCGACGTTGTCGCGCCCGACCTCGAACTGCGGCTTGACGAGCGCGAGGCAGTCATAGCTCGCTGCGGCGGTGCCGAGCACGGCCGGCAGGACCTTCGTCAGCGAGATGAACGAAACGTCGACCACGACCACCTCCGGCGCGTAGGGAAGCTCGTCGGGCCGCAGCGAGCGCGCGTTGCGGCGCTCGACCACGGTCACACGCGGGTCGGTGCGAAGCCGCCAGTCGAGCTCGCCGTAGGCCACGTCGACTGCGACGACGTGGGCCGCGCCGCGCTGCAGCAGGCAATCGGTGAAGCCGCCGGTCGAGGCGCCGACGTCCAACGCCTGGCGTCCGGCGACGTCGAGCCCCAGCGAGTCGAGCGCGTTGGCGAGCTTGATCCCGCCGCGCGAGGCGAACTGCGGCGCCTCACGCAGCTCGAGCTCGACATCCTCGGAAACCATCTGACCTGGCTTGTCGGCGCGGCGACGATCGGGCAGCAGCAGCACGTCACCGGCGAGCACCGACGCGGCTGCGCGCGAGCGCGAGGGAAACATCCCGCGCTCGGACAGGAGCGTGTCGAGGCGAACACGTTTCATCGGCGGCGAACGGTACAGCCAGTTATCGGTGTGAACCGAGCGATCGCTCGTGCGGATCCGCACGATCTCGCGAACGTGATCGAAGTCACAGAGTTCCGGCGCTCGCTGTTTCAACATAGATGCGTGACCTATCGACGCACACGACTCAGCCTTCCCACCCACGGCGCGATCGCGATTGCGCTGGGGATGGCGATGCTGATCGCTCCGGCACTGATCGGCTTCGGCGTCGCGGGCCTGGTGCTCTCGGCCTCGCTCGGCGCAGTCGAGATCGGCTTCGGGCTGACGCTCACCGCGCCCGGTCGCTACGTGACGGCGTGGCGCGCGCACCTCGACAGCCTGTTTGCGCTGGCCACCGCCGCCTCGGCGCTCGGCCTGGCCGCCGACGGCCAGACGACGGCGGCGACGTTCCTCGCCGTGATCGCCGGCGCGAGCGCGTGCCTGAACCTCGCCACCCAATACGCGAGGGCGTCGTAGGTCAAACCGCTTCCTCCCACGATCAATGCACCGGAGACATCTCTCCTCTCCACGCAGAAACGGCCCGCCAAATCGGCGGGCCGTTTCAGTTCCACAGTGACCTGGAGGAAGAAGTCTTAGGAGACCTCGGCGATCGTCGCCTGCGCCCAGCGCAGCGCGTGGCGGTAGGCGCCGCCCGCATCGCGATGGTGGCCCTGAAGGCTGTTCGAGCCGAAGCTCCCGCCCTCGAACGCGATCGCTGCATCGAGGATCGCCCCCGCCGGCCCGGCGCGCCACAGCAGCGCCTGGGCGACGTCGTCGGCCAGCGGCAGCTCTTCGACGACCATGTCGAGCGGCAGCCCGAGCAGCGCGTCGGCGACCGACAGCAGCCCGATCGTGAATAGTTGGTCGGGGCCGATGTCCGAACGCCCGTTGCCGAGGATCTCGCACATCCGAGCCCTGGTGAGGGCCATCACCGAAAGCTCCCTGGGGGTGCTGGGGCCACCGGCGAGCGTGATCAGCAGCGCCCAGCGAGAGACGCCGCGCGCACCGAGCAGCATCACTGCCTGGCGGATCGAGACGATCTCGGCGCGCATGCCGAAGTACGCGGAGTTGATGTAGCGCAGCAGCTTCACGCTGAGGCCGACGTCACGGTCGATCACCTTCTCGAGCTCCTCGATCTGCGCGTCGCCCTGCAGCTGCGCGATCGCCGCAAGTCCTTGCATCGCGCCGATCGGAACCTGGCGTGCCGAGGCGACTCGCGGAGCAGCGAAGAACGGTCCGACGAACAACTGGAATCCAAGCGCCTTGGCGACCTCGAAGTCGCTGTGGTTCATCAGCCCCGAGGCGAGCGGCGCGCCGTGGCCGGACAGGATCCGCGGGACGACCGCCGCCGCGTCGAGCTCGTCCCAGGACGTGAAGTCGACCTCGACGGTGCTGAACACGTCGAGCAGTGACAGGTCGCAGTTCGGGCCGGGGGCGTCGACGAGCGCGAGCGCGTAGCCGCGACTTGCAAGCGTCGAGAGGATCGGCGCCAGCTCGGGATCGATCGCGATCTCGTACGAGATCCGCAGTACGACGCGGTCGGGCCGCACCGGCGGAATCCCGAGCGTGACCAGCAGCTCGCGCGAGACCGGCAGGTGGGCGATGCTCGTGCCGACCAGCTCGTCGAGGCCGACGGCGCTGATCACGTCGCCGAACAGGCACGTCGAGGAGGTAGCCCCGCCCGATACGGCGTCGCCGCCCTCGAGGGTCGCGTAGGCGACGCGGTATCCGGTGACCCGCATCGCGGAGTCGACGACCGGTTGGCGTGAAAGCAGGACGTCGGGGATGGGCTCCGGTTCCTGCTCGAATGCGACCCGTAGAGGCGTGGCTGACATCGATTCCCCTGTCGGCAGGATCGACGCTCGGCTGCACAGACTGCGCAAACCTCTAGACGCTTTCTGGACGCCTGGTTCTGGACGCCCTAAACGCTCCCCGCCCCGAATACGGCCCGAACGCGCTAGACGATGCCGCTGTGCTCGGCCACTGCGGCCTCGATCCGCTCGGCGATCCGCTCGGCGGTGAAACCGACCTCCTCGTGCAGCAGCCGCGGCGCGCCGTGGGTGACGTAGCGATCCGGCAGACCGACGCGCAGGATCCTCGGGGCCAGGCCGGCGTCGGAGAGCGTCTCCCACACCGCCGAGCCGAATCCGCCGGCGAGCACACCTTCCTCGACCGTGACCAGCAGCTCGTGCTCGGCCGCCAGCTGGGCGGCGAGCCCAGCGTCGATCGGCTTGGCGAAGCGGGCGTCTGCGACGGTCGCCGAGATGCCATGCTGGGCGAGGATGTCCGCGGCCGCAAGCGCCTTGCCGACGCCGGAGCCGTAGCCAAGCAGCGCGACGCGCTCCCCTTCTCGCAAGATCTCGCCGGTCCCGATCTGAATCGCCTCGGGGCGCTTGGGCAGCGCCACACCCTCGGCCTCCCCGCGCGGGTAGCGCAGCGCGATCGGGCCGTCGTCGTAGGTCAGCGCTGTGCGGAGCATGTTCACGAGCATCGCCTCGTCGCGCGGCGCCATCAGCACGATGTTGGGCAGGCAGCGCAGGTAAGCGATGTCGAACACTCCGTGATGGGTCGGGCCGTCGTCGCCGACCAGGCCCGCGCGGTCCATCACGAACGTCACGTTGAGCTTCTGCAGGCAGACGTCGTGGACGATCTGGTCATAGGCGCGCTGCAGGAACGTCGAGTAGATCGCGGCGACCGGCTTGCAGCCCTGCAGCGCGAGTCCCGCAGCGAACAACACGGCCTGCTGCTCGGCGATGCCGACGTCGTAGTAGCGATCCGGGAGCTCGCGCTGAAGGATGTTCAGGCCGGTACCCGAGTTCATCGCGGCCGTGATCCCGATCACGCGCTCGTCGCGACGACACTCCTCGACGAGCGCGTTGCCGAACACCTGCGTGTACTGCGGCGCAGGCGTCCTCGCGAAGCGCGACTTGCGCACCGGCGCGACCAACGCGTCGGGGGTGATCGAGTTGGGCTTGGCAGCGTGCCACTTCTCCATCCCTTCGAGCCCGCCCTCTTCGGCTGGCGCAAACCCCTTGCCCTTGACCGTCGCGCAGTGCACGACCACAGGGCGCTCGGCCTCGAGCGCCTCGCGCAGCGCGCGGCGCAGGGCTCGTACGTCGTGGCCGTCGACCACGCCCATGTAGGCGAAGTCGAGCTCCTCCCACCACAGCCCGGGCGCCCAGAATGCCTTGAGCGACTCCTTGAAGTGCGGGCCTAGGCGCTCGAACGCGGCGCCGATCCCGGCCGGTAGCTTCGTCAGGCCGTCCTCGACATCCTCACGGGCGTGCCACAGCTTCGGGTTCATCCGGACCCGGTTGAAGTAGCGAGACAGCGCACCGACGTTCGGGGCGATCGACATCCCGTTGTCGTTGAGCAGCACAACGATCGGCGTGCCCTCGCCGCCGGCCTGATGCACCGCCTCGAACGCGACACCGCCGGTCATCGCGCCGTCGCCGACGACCGCGACGACGTGGCCGTCCTGGCCGTGACCGCGGCGCATCGCCTCCTTGATCCCGACCGCGTAGCCGATCGAGGTAGAGGCGTGGCCTGCGCCCATGATGTCGTGGCGCGACTCCTGGATCGAGCAGAACGGCGCCAGCCCCTCGTAGTGACGGATCGTCGGCAGCTGGTCGCGGCGCCCGGTCAGGACCTTGTGCGGGTAGGCCTGGTGGCCGACGTCCCAGAGGATCTTGTCGCGCGGCGAGTCCAGCAGCGAATGCAGCGCGACCGCGATCTCACAGGTGCCGAGGTTCGCGCCGAAGTGGCCGCCGACCTCACCGACTGTCGCGATGATGTGGGCCCGGACCTCACCGGCGAGCGTCTGGAGCTCGTCGTCGCTGAGGCCGTGCAGGTCCTCGGGCTGGTTGACGCGGTGTAGGAAGTCGGTCATCGATCAGTAGCTGCGGGTGGCGATGAAGTCGGTGATCTGCTCAAGCTCGGCGGCCTTGATCGGTCCTGCCTGAGCGAGCGCGGCACGGGCGCTCTGATGCGCCTCGCCGGCCAGCTTTCGGGCCCCGTCGAGACCGAACTCGGTGACGTAGGTGCGCTTGCCCAGCCGCTCGTCGCTGCCCTGAGGCTTGCCGAGCGCTTCCTGAGATCCAGTCACGTCGAGAATGTCATCCACGATCTGGAAAAGGACACCCAGCTCGCCTGCGAAGTTCTGCAACCCGGTGATTGTGTCAGGTCGACGACCGCCGTCGAGCAGCAGGACGCATTCGATGCTAGCGGCGATCAGCCGTCCAGTCTTGAGCTCGTGCAATCTCCGCAGCCCGCTGGGATCCTCGGGAGCGGTGCCGGCCACATCGATGTACTGCCCGCCGACCATCCCCTGGACGCCGGTTGCGCGTGCCAGCTCGCGTGCCGCCGCCAGCAGTCGCTCGGGCTCCGCCTGCTGGCGCGACAGAAGCAGCAGGAACGCCTCGGCGTAGAGCCCGTCGCCGGCGAGGATCGCAACGTCCTCGCCGAACATCCGGTGACAGGTCGGCCTCCCTCGACGTAGATCGTCGTCGTCCATCGCCGGCAGGTCGTCGTGGATCAGCGAGTACGTGTGGATCAGCTCGATCGCCGCCGCCAGCGGCAGCGCCCAGTCCGACGCGCGGCCGATCGCACGTGTGGTGGCGAGCGTCAGGACCGGCCGGATCCGCTTGCCACCCGCGAGCAACGAGTAGCGCATCGCCTCGTCAAGCCCGGTTGACGCCGGCTCGTCGGAGAAGCGCAGCGTCTCGAGGTACCGCTCGATCTCGGCGCGGAGATGCTCGGGGTACGCGGACGCCAAGACGGCGGT
>DASXDD010000194.1:0-13000 GCA_036490775.1 Solirubrobacteraceae bacterium
CTTCGGGCACGCCGTCGGGGAGCGGCGAGGAGGTCAGCACGAACACCTGCTTGTCTGCCCACGGCCAGCTGTGGTGGCCGAGCGCGGGCAGGAACGTCGTGCGCCCCATCAGCACCGCTTCGGTATTTGCGAGGAATTCCGAGAACCCGTGCGACCGGCCGGGATCGAAGTCGGCCAGCGTCAGGATCGCGGGACGGCCGTCGGGCGTCGCGACGAACCCGTCGACGCTGACGGCCATGTGGGTGCGGATCTTCATGCTCTGCTCCTCTCGGTTGGTGGACTCTCATGCGGGAGTCGGAGCCGGCACGGGGTTCTCTACATGACGCGGGCCAACGGGCAAAACTGCACACGGCGTCCTGCGCGACCCGAGGTGTGCTGAATCGTCACCGCACCGCGGACACGATCCGCCGCACCTGCCCGCGGCGAGCGACGCGTGGGGAGTTTTGCCCGCTCGCGGCCTGGCGCGAGCCCCGCCCCGCCCCCGACGTCAGCTAAGCGCCGGCTCCGCGACCGGAACGATCGCGTCGAGACGTCCGACGATCTCGCCGGCGTAGCGGACGAACGGGGCGTAGTCGAAGATCGAGTCGAGGTCGAGCTCGCGTCCGGCCGGATCGGCGGCGAGGAGCTCGCGTAGCGGCGTGCGCTGGTCGATCGCCCCTTGCGCGAGCCGCTGGACGATCCGGTAGGCGTCGTCGCGGGTCAGCCCCGTCTCGACGAGCGCCAGCAGCACGCGCTGGGAGAACAGCGCGCCACAGGTCAGGTCGAGGTTGGAGCGCATCCGCTCGGTGTCGACAACCATCCCCTTGACGAGCGCGAGCGCGCGGCGCTGGAGATGGTCGAGCAGGATCGTTGAGTCGGGGAGGATCACGCGCTCGACCGAGGAGTGCGAGATGTCGCGCTCGTGCCACAGCGCGACATCCTCGACCGCCGCCTGAGCGTTGCCGCGCAGCACGCGGGCAAGCCCCGTGATCTGCTCGGACTTGATCGGGTTTCGCTTGTGGGGCATCGCGCTCGAACCCTTCTGGCCGGCGCCGAATGGCTCGCGGACCTCCCCCACCTCGGTCCGCGCGAGATGGCGCAGCTCGGTCGCGAATCGCTCGAGCCCGGCTCCGGCCAGCGAGATCGCCTGCAGCAGCTCGGCGTGGCGGTCGCGCGCGACGACCTGGGTGGACACGGGCTCGCGCTCGAGTCCGAGGCGGGCGAGGACCCGCTGCTCAAACTCGGGCGACGTCGCCGAGTAGGTGCCGACCGCTCCCGACAGCGCGCCGACGGTGACCTGCGCAAACGCCCGCTCGAGGCGCTGGGCGTTGCGGTCTGTCTCGAATGCAAACCCCGCGAGCTTTATCCCGAAAGTGGTCGGCTCGGCGTGGATCCCGTGCGTGCGCCCGACGCACAGCGTGCGGGTGTGCTCGCGCGCCTTGGACGCAAGCGCCTCGACGAGCCGGCGCGAGTCCGGCAGCACGAGCTCGCCGATGCGGCGAAGCTGCAGCGCGAGGCCCGTGTCGAGCACGTCGCTCGAGGTCAGCCCGTGGTGGATCCAGCGTCCGGCCGGGCCGGCCGACGCAGCGAGCACGTCGACGAAGGCAGCGGTGTCGTGGTCGGTCAGGCGCTCGCGCTCGTTGATCGCCTCAACCGTGAAGGTCGCACCCCGGATCGCCTCGAGCTCGGCTTCGGTGGGACCCTCGAGCTCCTCGCAAGCGGCTACCTCGACTTCGCGCATCGCGTCAAAGCGCGCGTGGTCAGACCAAATCTCGCCCAGTTCGGGCCGGGTGTAACGCTGAATCACAGGTACTCAAATACCGAGAATACGCGCGGCCAGGACGGCCGCATTACGCGCATTGTCGACGCCCACGCAGGCGACGGGCACACCGGGCGGCATCTGAGAGATCGAAAGCAGCGCGTCGAGCCCGCCCGCCACCGACGTCTTGCTGGTCAGCGGCACACCGATCACCGGAAGGTCTGAATGGGCGGCGACGACGCCGGGAAGCGCGGCCGACAGGCCGGCACCGGCGATGATCACCTTCAGCCCGCGGAGCCTGGCGTTTCGCGCGTAGTCGGCGACGGTGTCGGGCTCGCGATGGGCCGACATCACCCTGACCTCGCAGCTGATCCCCCGCTCCTGGAGCTCCTGCTCGGCTCGCTCCATCGCGGGCATGTCGCTCTTGGAGCCCATCACGATCCCGACCAGCGGCTCGACCGCGATGTCCTCGAACTCGGACGCCGGCTCAACGTAGGTCTGGGGTTCGGGCTCAGGCTCGGTCATGCGAGCACCGCCCGCAGAGCGATGTCTCGCCGCAGTTGTCTGCCATCGAACTCGATCATGTCCGCGGCAGCATATGCAGCCTCGCGGGCGGCAGCGGCGTCGGCCCCGAGCGCGGTCACACCGAGCACCCGTCCGCCGGCCGTCACGAACGACCCATCGGCGGCCCTCGCGGTGCCGGCGTGCGTGACCCAGACGTCCTCCGGCACGAGCTCGAGCCCGGTGATCACGTCGCCGCTCGACGAGCTTGCGGGGTAGCCGCGACTGGCGAGCACGAGCGTCACGGCCGTGTCGGGGGCCCACTCGAGGCTGACGCCGGCGAGGCCGCCCGGCACCGTCGCGGCCTCGATCAGGTCCAGCAGGTCGGTCCGCAGCCGGGGCAGGATCGCCTGCGTCTCGGGGTCGCCGAAGCGCGCGTTGAACTCGAGCACCTTGAAGCCGTCGGCGGTCATCATCAGACCGGCGTACAGGACTCCCTGAAATGGCGCGCCCCGCCGCGCGAGCTCTGCCAGTACCGGCTGGTGAACCGCCTCGCAGATCTCCGCCGCGCGCCCGGCGTCGACGCCCGGCACCGGCGAGTACGAGCCCATCCCGCCGGTGTTCGGGCCCTGGTCGTCGTCGTAGATCCGCTTGTAGTCCTGCGCGGAGGCGAGCGGCAGCGCAACCTCGCCGTCGCACAGCGCCAGCAGCGACAACTCCTCGCCGACAAGGTGCTCCTCGACGACGACGCGCTCGGTCGCGAACTTGTGCTCGACGAGCAGCGCGTCCAGCGCCTCGCGCGCCTGCCCCTCGTCGGCAGCGATGATCACGCCCTTGCCCGCGGCGAGCCCGTCGGCCTTGATCACCGCCGGGTAGCGGTCGATCGCGTCGATACCGGCCTGCGGATCGGTGACGACGGTGTAGCTCGCCGTCGGCACGCCGGCCGCCTCCATCACCTCCTTGCAGAACGACTTCGAGCCCTCGAGCCGGGCGGCGGCGGCCTTGGGACCGAAGCACCGCACGCCGGCGTCGTCGAGCGCATCGGCGAGGCCGGCCACGAGCGGCGCCTCGGGGCCGACCAGGACGAGGTCGGCCGCCTGCGACTTCGCCGCCGCGACGAGACCGTCGACGTCGTCGGCCGCGACGTCCAGCACCGGGATCTCGGCGGCGATCCCGGCGTTGCCGGGAGCGCAGATCAGCTCGGGCCGGCGCGGCGAGCGCTGCAGCGCGTGGACGAGCGCATGCTCGCGCGCCCCCGCGCCGACGACGAGGACCTTCACCGGATCGAGCGCACTAGATCGAGCCGATGAAGTCGTCGATCGGGATCGCACTCAACGTCTCGTACTTGGCGGTGCCGCGCGAGGCGAGCTCCAGCGAGACGCGGGCGATCGTCTTGTCGTCGGGCGCCTCGACCACGTTGAGGAAGTCGAACTGGCCTAGCGTCGCCCACTGCGCCTTCACGGTGGCGCCGAGCTGTTCGATCTCGCGGTTGACCTCCTGGATCCGGGCAGGGTTGTTCTTGATCGTCTGGACCCCTTCAGGGGTGAGCGTGGAGAGCATGATGTACGTCGGCACGGTCGCCTCCTTGTCGGCGTTGGCCGGGGTGAGGGTAGTGTTCGCACCGACTTCTACCAGGTAACCTCCGGGCGCAGCGAGGGGGTGGGTGAGATCGCGTTACCGGAGACCAGATTCGCCAAAGCTGGGGAGTTGAGCATCGCCTACCAGGTGGTCGGCGAGGGCGACGTCGACGTGATCCTGATCCCCCAGTGGCTGTCGAACATCGAGGAGTACTGGGACCATCCATCGGCGGCGTACTTCCTGCGCCGGATCGGCTCGTTCAGCCGGCTGATCGTGTTCGACAAGCGCGGCAGCGGGCTGTCGGACGCCGTCCCCGACACGCAGACGCTCGAAGAGCGGATGGACGACGTGCTCGCGGTGATGGATGCCGTGGGCTCCGAGCGCGCGGTCCTGTTCGGCCCGTCGGAGGGCGGCCCGATGGCGACGCTGTTCGCGGCCACCTATCCCGAGCGCTGCGTCAGCCTGATCCTCTACGGCGCCTGCGCGCGCTGGCTCGAGGCGCCGGACTATCCGGAGGGCCGGCCGCCGGCGCTTGTCGCGGCGTACGGCAAGCGATGGATCGACGGCTGGGGCTCGGGGGCCTCGCTCGACGTGCTCGCGCCGACACTCGCACAGGACACCGGCTTCCGGCGCTGGTGGGGCCGGTTTGAGCGTCACTCGGTGCGCCCGGGAATGGTGCGCCCGATCCTCGACACGATCAACGCGCTCGACATCCGGGCCGTGCTTCCGGCGATCCAGGTGCCGACGCTGATCGTGCACCGCCGCGGCGACCGGCTCGTCGACGTCGCCAACGGCCGCTACCTCGCGGCGAACATCGCCGGTGCGCGCTACCTCGAGCTGCCGGGCGACGATCACATCTACTTCGCCGGCGACGCCGACGCCCTGCTCGACGAGATCGAGGAGTTCGTGACCGGTGCCCGCGGGACCCACGACCCCGACAGCGTGCTCGCGACCGTGATGTTCACCGACATCGTCAGCTCGACCGAGCACGCGGCGCGCCTCGGCGACCGCCGCTGGCACCTGCTGATGTCAGACCACGACGAGCTTTTTGCCAACCAGATCTCGGTCTACCGCGGGCGCACGATCCGCAGCACCGGCGACGGCGTGTTCGCCTCGTTCGACGGGCCCGCGCGGGCGATCCGCTGCGCTCTGTCGTTGATCGAGGTCGCCCGCAACCTCGACGTCGAGATCCGCGCCGGCCTGCACACCGGCGAGTGTGAGCTCGCCGGCAACGATCTGGCCGGAGTCACCGTCCACATCGGCGCACGGATCGCTGACCTGGCCGAGCCGCGTCAGGTGCTCGTCTCGGGGACCGTCCGCGATCTCGTGGTCGGCTCGAATATCGAGTTTCGTTCACGCGGCGTCCAGGCGCTGAAGGGCGTGCCGGGAGAGTGGTCGCTGTTCACGGTCGATGGGCCGGGGCGCGAAGCCCCGGCCTGATTGACGCGTCAGTCGGCCTGTGACGCCGGCGCCGGGGCCGGGGCCGGCTCCATCGCCTCGGCACGCTCGAGCACGAGCTCGCCGTCGACCGCATCGACCGCGACCGTGTCGCCCGGGGCGAACTGACCCTCGAGGATCGCCAGCGCGAGCCGGTCGACCAGTCGCTTCTGGATCACGCGCTTGAGCGGTCGCGCGCCGTAGGTCGGGTCGTATCCGAGATTGCCCAGCAACGTCCGGGCGGTGTCGGTGAGCTCCACCTCGATCTCGCGCTCGCGCACACGGCGCACGAGCCGCTCGACCTGGAGGTCGACGATCTCGCCGATCTGGTCGCGCGTGAGCGAGTGGAACTCGACGATGTCGTCGAGGCGGTTGATGAACTCGGGCTTGAAGTGGGCCTCGACGCCCGCGCGCAGAGACGAGCCCGCCCCCCCGATGTTCGAGGTCATGATCAGCACGGTGTTGCGGAACGACACGGTGCGGCCCTGACCGTCGGTCAGGCGGCCGTCGTCCATCACCTGCAGCAGCGCGTTGAACACGTCGGGGTGCGCCTTCTCGATCTCGTCGAGCAGTACCACCGAGTAGGGCCGACGACGGACCGCCTCGGTCAGCTGGCCGCCCTCCTCGTAACCGACGTAGCCGGGAGGCGCGCCGACCAGCCGCGACACGGAGTGCTTCTCCATGTACTCCGACATGTCGATCCGGACGATCGCGTCCTGCGTGTCGAACATGAACTCGGCGAGCGCTCGCGCGAGCTCGGTCTTGCCGACGCCGGTCGGGCCGAGGAACAAGAACGTGCCGATCGGCCGGTCTGGATCCTGGAGCCCGGCGCGCGAACGACGCAGCGCCGCCGAGACCGCCTCAACCGCCTCGTCCTGGCCGATCACCCGCCGATGCAGGCGCTCCTCCATGTGCACGAGCTTCTCGATCTCGCCCTCAATCAGGCGCGTCACGGGAATCCCAGTCCACTTCGCGACGACCTCGGCGACGTCGTCTGCGTCGACAACGTCCTTGAGGAACTTCGCGGTCGGGGCGTCGCCGGCGGCCTCGGCCGTCTCGGCGGCGTCGAGCTGGCGCTCGAGGTCGGGGATCGTGCCGTACTGGAGCTCGGCGGCGCGACCGAGGTCGGCCTCACGCTGGGCGCGCTCGAGCTCGGTCTTGGCCTGGTCAAGCTTCTCCTGAAGCGACGCGACGGCACCCACGGACTCCTTCTCGCGCTGCCACTCGGCATGCATCGCGTCGGAACGCTCGCGCTCCTCGGCGAGCGTGCGCTCGAGCTGCTCGCGCCGCGCGACGGCGCCAGCGTCATCGTCGTCGCCAAGCGACTGAAGCTCGATCTCGAGCTGCATGATGTGCCGGTCGACCTCGTCGATCTCGGTCGGCTTGGAATCGATCTCCATCCGAATCCGCGAAGCCGCCTCGTCGACCAGGTCGATCGCCTTGTCAGGCAGGAAGCGGTCGGCGATGTAGCGCTGGCTGAGGGTCGCCGCGGCGACCAATGCGGAGTCCTGGATGCGGACGCCGTGGTGGACCTGGTAGCGCTCCTTGAGCCCTCGCAGGATCGCGATCGTGTCCTGCACGGTCGGCTCGCCGACGAGCACCGGCTGGAAGCGACGCTCGAGCGCCGGGTCCTTCTCGATGTGCTTGCGGTACTCGTCGAGCGTGGTCGCGCCGATCGCGCGCAGCTCGCCGCGCGCGAGCATCGGCTTGAGCATGTTGCCGGCGTCGATCGAGCCCTCGGCGGCGCCGGCGCCGACGATCGTGTGGAGCTCGTCGATGAATACGACGACGTGGCCCTGGGCGTCCGAGATCTCCTTGAGCACGGCCTTCAGGCGGTCCTCGAACTCGCCGCGGTACTTCGAGCCGGCGACCATTGCGCCAATATCGAGCGAGACCAGCTTGCGGTCGCGCAAGCCCTCGGGGACGTCGCCGTCGACGATCCGCTGGGCGAGGCCCTCGACGATCGCGGTCTTGCCGACGCCGGGCTCACCGATCAGCACCGGGTTGTTCTTGGTTCGCCGGCTGAGGACCTGGATCACCCGGCGGATCTCGTCGTCGCGTCCGATCACGGGGTCGAGCTTGCCTGTCGCCGCGGCCTCGGTCAGGTCACGACCGAAGCGCTCGAGCGCCTGGAACTTGTCCTCGGGACTCTGGTCGGTCACGCGGTGGCTGCCGCGGACCTCGGCCAGCGCCTTGAGCAGCTGCTCGCGCGAGGCGCCCAGCGTGCGAAGCGCGTCGCCGGCCTTGCCGGGGTGAGCTGCGATCGCGAGCATCAGATGCTCGGTCGAGATGTACTCGTCCTTCAGCTCACGCATCTCGCTCTCGGCGGTGCGAAGGATCTGAACGAGCTCGCTGGACCCGCCGGCGGGCTCGGCACCGCCGGCGCCGCTCAGCTTCGGCAGCCCGTCGAGCGCGCCGTTGAGCTCCTGGCGAACGGTGGCGGGGTCGACGCCGAGCTTGCGCAGCACCGGGACGACGACACCGCCGTCCTGCTCGAGCAGCACCGCGAGCAGGTGCTCGGGGGTCGTCTGCGGGTTGCGGCGATCGTCGGCGAGGCGCTGGGCCGCCTGGAGTGCCTCCTGGGTCTTGATCGTAAGTCGGTCTGGCTGCATGGCTTGTCTCTCTGCCTCGGGCTGGTGTCGGAGAAATCTAAGTCTGGTGGACTTAGATTATGACACGATTCAGAGGAAATTCCCAGGGAATCTCGCGAGCCCGCCGCGCGGGACCTCGGAGCGGCGCGGCTGAGCCCGGGGCTACGTGCTTCCCGCGGGGAGCACTAAGGGTGGATGCGGATCGTCTTGCTGTGCGTGCGCTTGACGATATGCCGGCCGCTGCCGTACAGACGCCCGTACACGGTGATCACGACCCCGTGGTGATGGCGCAGCCCGGAGCGCACCTTGCGCACGCCCTTGCGGCCGAAATGCATCCCAAACGTGAGGCGCCCGCGACCGCCGATCGTGGCGATCCGCGAACGGATCTTGAACGGCCGCGCGCCGCCAACCCGGACCAGCGCGTACGCCGACACGCGGCAGGCGCCCGAGCACGACACGCGCGCGAGCACGACGCCACGCCTGGCAGGGTGCTGGTGGCGCGGTAGCGAGAGGCCGATCCGCGGGTGCGTCAGGCTCACCGCGACGAAGGCGAGGTTCGCGAGGTTGACGCTCCCCCAGCCCGAGGCGCGGTCATAGCCACGGCCCGCCGAACAGCATCCGAGCGAGCGGTGGCGGCCGGCGATGTACGGGCCGACGTCGTTGCCGAACGCAAGCACGTCGGAGAACACCGTCGAGCTAAGCGTTCGCGAGCGGCCGACCTTGTACAGCAGCGGGTTTGCGAATCCGACGTCGCGCCGCCCGTTAAGGCGCAGGTCCTGGTCGACTAGCGCGAGCCCTCCGGCGAGCAACGGCGTCGACGCGCTCGTGCCTCCGACCGTCTGCCACGGGTTTGGGCTCTCGGCGTTGACGCAGTCAGACGTCGCCGTGCAGAACACGGTGTAGCCAGGGACGATGTCGGCCAGCATCGACACGTCGGGCACGGATCGCCGGTTCCGTTTAACGGTGTGGTTCTGGTAGGACGGGCGCCGGAACAGCGCGCTCGTGCCGCCGCCGCCGGCCGCGCCCGGCTGCAGCGACGTGTCGTTCCAGACGATCTGGCCGGCGATCGTGTTGCTCGGCGTCAGCGCCAGGTTGGTCCCGCCGACGCCGGTGACCCACGGCGACGAGGACGGGTAGTTGACCGCGAGCCGATCGACCGGCTGACCGGTGATGCCGACGCAATCGGCCGACCCCTGGTCGCCGCTGGACGCCAGGAACGAGATCCCGCTCGCGGCCGCCATCGCCAGCGAGCCCTCGACCGAGCGAAGCCCCCTGACGCCGATCGCGAGGAACACGTCGGGCTCGCACAGGCCGAGCGAGGCGGAGATCACCTGAGGCTTGAAGCCGCGGTGCTGAAGCGGCGCGGTCAGCGCGCGCAGCGTGTCTGCCGCGCTGGGCTTGGTCTCGTAGACGTCGATCGCCTTGAGGTCGGGGGCGGCCGCGTCGAGCACCTCGAGGTCGAGCGTCGCCTCGCCGCCGGGCCTGAGCGCGTGCTTGATGCCGACGCCGAACGCATTCAGCCGCGGCACGTCGAGCCCGAAGCAACTAGCGAAGGTGGTGATGTCGGTCCCGTGGAAGCCGTCGATCTCGATCAGCGCGACCCGCTCGCCCTGACCGCGCACGCCGCTCGCGTACAGCGGGCCGAAGCCGTAGGCCTGCTCGTACTGATCGGGCGTGAAGCCCTGCGCGGCGAGCGCGGGCGCGCAGCCGGTGGGCGTGCCCGTCAGCGGCGCAGCCGACGTCGGCTGCGCAGCCGTGTGGGCCTTGATCTTCGCGCGCGTCTCCTTGGTCGCGTGCACGAACGACGATGTCGAGAGCGAGCGCGTGTCCAGCCCGACGACAGTGGTCACCAGGCCGCTGAGCGCGGCGGGCACGTGCGCGGTGGTTGTCGGCGCGACGAATCTCCCCTCGCGCGCGGAGTGGAACACCGCCAGCGGCGTCGTGAACACGTGCGCAGCGCGTGGCGCACTCATCGTCGCGTCGACGAACAGGCCGGTGGCGTCGAGCTTGACGTCGCTGGCACCTGCCGCGCGCAGGTAGCTGATAACGCGCGCGCTGGTCGCGGGCGATGCACCGAACCGTGCGGCCAGCTCGGGGATCGACTCGAATTGGCGGTACTCCGGCGAGCCCGGCGTCGTCACCGACTCGGCGAAGCTCTGGATGCCGGCGAGGTCGGCGTCCAGCGGCAGCACGAGCTGGAGCTGCTCACCGCGTGGAACCGGCCCGACCCTGGTCGCCTGCGCTACCGGTCCGGCCGCAAGCGCAGCGGGCGCATACATCGCCAGCACCGCTGCGACGATGGCAGTGACTCCCCAGACGCGCACGAGCCGAGGATGGTTGCACAACTTCTTAGCTTTGCGGGCAAGTTGTTCGCGTGATGACCGTGCCCGGCGCACGGCCGCCGCTCAGTCCTGCGGGCGCTGCACGCGAATCTTGAAGCTCTGCATGTCGGCCGTCCGGACGATCTCGCCGCCCCTGACGTATGGCACGATCTCCGCGCGCAGTTCGCGGCGCAGCGCCTCGAGGCGCTCGACCTCGCCCTTGAGCTCGGTCGCGCGCTTCTCGAGCGCCTTGACCTTCCGGCCCATCAGTTCGAGCTGGCCCTCGAGCTCGAACACGCGCTCGACCCCGGCGAGGTTCATCCCGAGCTCGGCGGTCATCTCCTGGATGCGCCGCAGCCGCTCGACGTCCTCGTGTGAGTAGAGGCGCGTTCCCTTCGGCGACCGCTTGGGCTCGATTAGCCCGCGCGCCTCGTACATCCGCAATGTCTGCGGGTGCATGTCGGCGAGCTCTGCGGCAACCGAGATCATGAACACGCCGCGGTCCGATGAGACCCGCACGGTCGTTCGTGTCCGGCGGACAGCCATCACGCCTCCTTGCTCGTGCCGCCGCCGGCGCGCTCGAACAACTTCGCGCGCGGGTCTCCGTTCATCACCTTCGAGAGCTGCTCGACGGCGTCCTCCTGCTCGGGCGTCAACTTCGACGGGACGTCGATCAAGAACCGGTAGTGGATGTCGCCGTGGGTCTTGCCACCGAGGCGCTGCGGTCCCTCGCCGCGCAGCCGCTGGACGGTGCCGTGCTTGGTGCCGGCCGCGACCCGCAGTCGCTTGGACCCGTTCAGCGTCGGGACTTCGACGACGGCGCCCTGCACTGCCTCGGGGATCGTCAGCGGCACCTCGACCTCGAGGTTCTCGCCGACCCGCTTGAACACCGGCGAGTCCTGGACGCGCGTGATCACGTAGAGGTCGCCCGGATCGGACCCGCGCAGCCCCGCCTCGCCCTTGCCGGCGAGCCGCACGCGACTGCCGTCATGGACGCCGGCCGGGATGTTGACCCGCAGCTTGCGGATCGTGCGCTGCGCGCCGCTGCCGGCACAGGTCGGGCACGGATCCTCAATCACAGTTCCCGAGCCTTGGCAGTTGGAGCACGGCTGGGAGATCGAGAAGATTCCCTGGCTCTGCGCCTCGACACCGCGGCCCTCACAGACGGGGCAGACCTTCGGGGTGGTCCCAGGCTTGGCGCCGCTGCCGTGACACGTCGGGCACGGCTTGGAGGTTGGCACCGCCAGCGGCACCTGGGCGCCGTTGACCGCCTGGTCGAACGTCAGCGAGACCTCGGTCTCGAGGTCTCGGCCGCGCTGTGCGGTGCGCCCTCCGCGGACGCCGCCCTGACGCCCGCCGGTGCGCTGCTGTGCGCCGCCGCTTCCGCCGAACAGGTTGGACAGGATGTCGCTGAAGCCGCCGCCGAACGAGCTCGGGTCAAAGCCACCGCCGCCGCCTGTCGCGAAGCCAAACGGGCCGGTGCCGCGGTCGTAGGCCTTGCGCTTGTCGGCATCGGCCAGCACGTCGTGCGCCTGCGAGATTTCCTTGAAGCGCTCCTCGGCCTTCTTGTCGCCCGGGTTGCGGTCGGGGTGGTACTGGCGCGCGAGCTTGCGGTAGGCCTTCTTGATCTCCTCGTCTGAGGCGTTCTTGCCTACGCCGAGGATCTTGTAGTAGTCGGGTCGCTGCGCCACTGTCGGTCCTCTCTCAGCCGGCGACGACGACGCGCGCGGGGCGGATCACGAACTCGCCCAGCACGTACCCGCGCTGGTAGACCTCGACGATCGTTCCGGGCTCCGCGCCCTCAACCGGCTGCTGCGCGATCGCCTCGTGGCGCTGGGGATCGAACTTCTCGCCCGTGGGCTCGAAGCGCTCGATGCCGGCACGCTGAAGCGCAGCGATCACGTCGGCGTGCACGAGCTTGATCCCGGACACGAGCGTCGATGAGCCGTTCTCGGTGTCCTGCTGGATCGCGTCGAGCGCGCGGTCGAGATTGTCGACCGCCGGCAACAGCTCACGCGCGAGCTTGGCGACGCCGCGCTCCTGCGCGGCCGCGATGTCGCGCGTCGCGCGCTTGCGGTAATTGTCGAAGTCAGCCTTCGTGCGCTGAGCGAGCTCGAGGTACTGATCGGCCTGCTGAGCCTTCGCGGCGAGCTGCTCCTGGTCGGGCCCGAGCACCTCCTCGGGGGTGTGCTCGGGGCTGGCCTTGAAGTTGTCGGGCGCGCCCTCGAGCGTGGGCTCGGGCTCGGGCACGACGGGGTTGCCTTCGGTCACGTCCGGGTTGGCCCCGGGCGCGCGCGAAGGCGCGCCCGGCGCAACGTCCGGAGCCTGTTTGTGGTGAGGGGCCATGGCTTTACTTGCCCTCGTCCACAACCTCGGCGTCGACGACGTCCTCAGCGCCCGCGCCGTTGGTTGACGGGCCGGCGCCATCGCCGTCCTCCTCGGTGGGCGGCGTCGACGCTGACTGCTCCTGGGCGCGCTGGTACATCGCCTCGGAGACCTTGTGGAACGCCGAGTGCAGTGACTCGGTCTTGGCGGTGATGTCGGCAGCGTCCTCGCTGGTCAGCGAGTCGCGGACCTCCTTGATCGCGGCCTCGATCTCGTCCTTGGAGCTCGAGTCGACGGCGTCACCCAGGTCCTTGAGCTGGCGCTCGGACTGGTAGGCGGCGTTCTCGCCGTTATTGCGCGCCTCGGCGAGCTCGCGCTGACGGCGGTCATCGTCGGCGTGGGACTCGGCGTCGGTGACCATCCGCTTGATCTCGTCCTCGGAGAGTCCGGAGCCGGCCTTGATCTCGATCTTCTGCTCCTTGCCGGTGCCCAGGTCCTTGGCGGACACG
>DASXDD010000195.1:0-23959 GCA_036490775.1 Solirubrobacteraceae bacterium
CGATGAAGCCGGCCGCGGACTGGATCGGCGGACAACGGCTGCCGGCTGAACGCCGCCTGGACCGCCTCGGCACGTTCCTCGACAGTGACAACCCCTCCACATCTACCCGCAAGGAGTAACCGAAATGAACGACACCATCGAGCGCAGTCAGACCCATGCGACGTTTGTCATCGAGCGCAGCTACGCCGCTCCCGTCGAGACCGTCTGGCACGCACTGTCGGACAACGACGCGCGTGATCAGTGGTTCGGCGGCGGATCGACGTTCGACGTCGAAGAGAAGGCGCATGACTTCCGCGTCGGCGGCCACGGGACCGAGGACGGCCAGTGGCACGGCGGCCCGAGGTCGCGCTTCGTCTCGACGTACACCGTCATCGTCGATCTACGCCGAATCGTGTTCACCTACGACCTGTGGGTCGACGAGCAGCACATGTCGACCTCCCTGACCACAATCGCGCTCGAGCCCGACGGCGACCAGACGCGACTGACGTATACCGAGCAAGGCGTCCACTTCGACGGCCTCGACAGCGTCGAAGGCCGGGAGGAGGGCACCCGAGGACTGCTCGAGCAGCTCGCCTCCCACCTCGCCACCGGCAGCCGATAGCCCCCGCGGCCGCAACCCAATCGAAAGGCAGCTACCCATGACCCTCGTCACCGCACAGATGTCGATCTCGCTCGACGGCTTCTACGCCGGCTCGCGCCGCCGCAAATGGCAAGAACGTGGCGATCGCCGGCGGTGGCACGCTGCTGCGCCAGGTGATCAGCCTCGGGCTGCTGGATGAACTCGAGCTACACATCGTGCCGGTGATCCTCGGCGATGGGATGCGCCTGCTCAGCGGGCAACTCGGGCTCGACCGCCGCGAGGGGATCGAGCTCACGCCTGACCGGGTGATCGCCACCCCCGACGTCACGCACGTCCGCTACAAGCTCAACGGCCGCCGCCCGCTCGTCCTCGACAACAGAGGACGAGACGAAAAACCCGCCGTCGCCTAGCGACTCGCGGCGGATCGCTAAAGGAAAGTGGCGTGCCGGCCGAACAACTTCCTTGTCAGATAGCGAAGGCAACCAGCGGGTGAGACCTCCTCTCCGAAAGACGTCCCCCGGCCATGAAATAGCGCCTGAACTTCTGATGCCCGAGGCCCGCAATAGCGGGCCTTCGGCGTTAAGGGTGGCCTGCGTGCGGCGCGGCCTGTCCTGGTGCTGCGAGCAGCTGCCCAGTCACACCGGGTCCTTCGCGCATCGCGGCGTCCATCCCGCGCCATTCCGCGGCGGCGATGAACAGCGTGCGGCCGTCTTCTCCGCCAAGCATGCACGCAAAGCAGCCGCGATCGACCGAGACGGCGCTGAGAACCTCGCCGCCTTCTCGCACCCGCACACAGTTGCGCCCGGGGACGCTTGCGACCCAGATCGCGCCGTCCGCGTCGCTGCAGATGCCATCAGGCGCGTGATCAACGTCAGCCCAGATGCGACGGCGAGAAAGCTTTCCGTCCGCCGCCAGGTCGAAGGCGATCAGCTGCTCGGCATGCGAATCAGCGACCACAAGCGTGCGGCCGTCGTCGATCACCGCCATGCCGTTGGGCCACTTCAGTCCGTCGGCGACCTGGTCGACGCCGCCGTCTGGCCGCACGCAGATGACCGTGCCCGATCCGCCGTTTACATATGCGTTGCCCCGTGCGTCGACGACCAGCTCATTGAACGGTCCATCGCTAAAGCCGGTGAGGTCCGCGACTGCCTCATGCGATCCGTCTGGCTCCTGACGCAGCAGCAGCCGGCGGGGTCCATCGATGACGAGCAGCCGACCCTCGGCATCCCAGTCGATGCTGAAGGGAAGCGTCTGCGGATCGAGGCGAGCCATGACCTCGCGCTCACCCTCGCTCGTCACAGCGAGCACCTCACCAGTTCCCCAGTTGCATAACCAGGCGCGACCGTCGTGCCATCTCGTCGACTCGGGAAACCCGAGGCCCTCGACCACCAAGCGTGTCTCACCCATTTCGCCAGCTCCTGTCTCGATCGCGTGTCTCACCATATGAGAGGCTTGGGCTATTCCCAAGAGAGCGCGCGCTCATCGAAGTGCTCTGCGGCTTCGCAGCCTGCAGGTGTAATTCTGGGCCGGTTCCCGGGAAGTAACGACTGTGGATGAACTCCAGCGTCGGTTGCGGCTCGAGTCGCTCTTCAACGCGCATGCCGGCGCGGTCCGCGCTTACGCTCGTCGGCGAATCGACGCCGATGCCGCTGACGACACGGTCAGCGAAGTGTTCGCGGTCGCTTGGCGGCGGCTGGAAGACGTGCCCGACGACGCGCTGCCGTGGCTGTTGGGCTGCGCACGGAATGTGATCGCACACCAACATCGGCGTGGGCAGCGCGATGTCGCCCTCGCGGGCCGGCTGCAGGCGGCCGTTGATCGCCCTGTCGTGGCGACGGTTCGCGCCGACGGAGACGACAGGCTGGGGCGAGCACTCGCCCAACTGAGCGAACGTGACCGCGAACTGCTGATGCTGATCGCCTGGGAGGGACTCCAGCCCGCGCAGGCGGCGCAGGTGCTCGGCTGCTCACGCAACGCGCTTGCGGTCCGGCTGCATCGTGCCCGCCGGCGTCTCGCCACAGCGTTGAGACGAGCCGAAAGCATCCATTGCACGGCCGCCACCCCGCGCGCAGCTAAGGAGACGCCGTAGATGTCCGATGTGATCCAACGGCTGCGCGCCGCCAATCCCGAGCCCGATTGTCCGCCACCGCCGATCGAAGCTGTCTGGCGCCGGCTCGACGCTGACGGCGGCCTCCAACGACCGGTGCGCCGCCTCAGCGCTCCCGCCGCGACGCTGCACCCCACCCGGCACCGGCGAGTCGACCGCGTCGTCGTTGCAATCTCGGTGCTGGCGACAGTCGCGATCGCGTTCGGCGCGCTCGCGCTGCTCGGCCACCGCCACGCCAACAGGACGACCCCTGCGACGTCCCAGCCCTCGCGGCTCGGACACCGCGGGGGTCCACAGTCGGACTCCTCGCGACTCGCGGCCCTCAGCGCCGAGAGCGGCCGGCTGCTGGGTCGCGCGCCAGCGCTCCGTGCACGCATCCATGAGCTTCGCGGACTACCGATCGTCATCAACGTGTGGGCGTCCTGGTGCGAGCTTTGCCGCAAGCAGGCGCGCCTGGTCGCCGACGCCTCCAAGCACTACAACCGACGAGTCGCGTTCCTCGGGGCTGACATCGCCGACACCAACGCAGCCGCCAAGTCCTTCCTCGCCCACCATCCAAGCGGCTATCCCAGCTACGAGTCGGCAAGCACCCAGCTTCGCTGGCTACTCCCCCGCGGCCTGGTCGGAATCCCGACAACGATCTTCATCGACGCCGCGGGAAAGGTCGTCTCGATCCACTTCGGCGCATACCAGTCCGCCGCGGCGCTCGACCGCGGGATCGAACGCACAAAGCGCCACGGGTCAGGCGCAGCCGGCTCCGGCGGGTGACAGGTCGACGACGAGCTCGACCGCTCCCGCTTCAAAGCGCGGTCTCAACTCGCGCCAGGCGCGGGATTAGCCGAGCGGCCGACCCACCAAGAACGCCGCGCCGCTCGCCGTCGTCAAGCTCAGCGGTGTTTTGAACCTGACGTAGGCCGGCGATCGAGATCGCATCGCGGGGGTACGGGTAGTCGGTCCCGAACACGACGTTGCCGAGCCCCGTAACCGATCGCAGCATGTGGAGCACGGGATCACTGAACGACGAGGCAGTGTCCCAGTACAGGCGAGGGAGCGAATCGGCGAACGCTCCGCGCTCTGGCGCCCCCGGGATGACATTCATCTGATCGACGATCGCAAAGCGTGAGGCGACGAACGGGATTGTGCCGCCGGCATGCGAGAACACGTATTTGACGTCGGGCGTCCGGGCGAACGTGTTGCTGTAGTGGAGCTTGGCGATCGCGCGCGACGTGTCGACCGGGTAGTCGAGGAGCGAGTCGGGCAGGCCTAGGGTGTGCGCGACTGGATCGGGGGACGCCGTCGGATGGACGAACACGACCGCCGCGCGCCGTTGCAGCTCGATGAAGATCGAATCGAAGCGGCTGTCTCCCAGATAACTGCCGTCGGCGTTGGTCATCATCGACACCCCGTCGAGCTCGAGCACGTCGAACGCGTACTCGATCTGCTCGAGCGACCCCTCGACATCGGGTAACGGAAGCGCGGCGAACCCACCGAACCGGTCCGGGCGCCGGCGCTTGAGGTCCGCTAGGAACTCGTTGACACGACCCGCGAGCGCCCGTCCCGCCGCATCGTCACCAAAGTGAACTCCAGGCGTGCTGATCGATGGGACTGCGACGTCGATCCCGGCCTCGTCGAGGTAGGCGATAGCGGCATCGAGACTCCACCGCGGAGGCGTTATCCCTCCCGCCGCATTCCCGTCCTCGTTGGAGGCCTCCCAATAGAAGTCGGGAATCACGTGTTGGTGCAGGTCGACGATCAGGCTCATGACGGTCCGCCCCGAACAGCTAGACGGCCGCGTGCTGCGCAAGCGCCGCGTCGAGGCTGCCCAGCACGCCGAGCTGGCCCAGGATTACCGTTCCCGAGGGGTAACAGTCGAATAGCTGGATCCGCCCGTTCTGAAGACGAAAGACATCGCAGCACGGCGCATCCATTCGGTTGCCCGTTGGCGGAAGGGTCCCCTGAGGAAGCCACAGTGGCCCGTCATGAGTCCCTTGCAGTGCCAGCTCGACGACGACCACGTCACCACTCACGTACACGTCGTAGAGCTCGCGATGCATGTCGGAGAACGCGGCGCCGTAATTCTCGACGGGCTTTGCGACTTCGCTGGGCCCGCGGTAGGTCACTCCGACAGATTCATCGACGAACACTCCATCGGGGTTGAAGCACGCCACCCACGCCGCGATGTCCTTGGCCTCGGCTGTCGCGTACGCCTGGCGGACGAACTCTTCGTTTGTCATGTCGTTCCCTTTCGGTCGCTGGCCGTCGCCCTCAGCGGGCTTGGCGAATCTCCCAACGGATCAGGTGAGCCCGCATCGCTTAATCCCAATGAGATCCGCCGCGCGCGACCAGGTTTCTCCGGGCTCGATCGCCGACTGTTCTGGCCGTCAAGGTCTGCCGTGCAGGCCAGCACGACGCACGCCGTGGGAAGCGTTTGGCGGTTTCCGGTTAGCACCTCGATGCATTCGAGCACGGCGCCGAAGGCCGGCCGTTGCAAGCTATAGCGGCCAGCGACGATCGCTAACGGCAGTTGGATGCTCCCGGGCCCATGCGCTGCAAATGCCGCCTCAGCCAGAGGGCTGCCGAACGCGAGCGGGCGCACCGCAAGGCCTGCCGCCTCGGCCGCGAGGGCCAGCTCGCGTGCTTCGCGCGTCTGGATGCCGACGATCGCGATCTCCTCCGAGTGCGATGAGCGCATGGGTCAGGCTGTCGGAGCCACTTGAACTCCGCGCAGGCCAAGCCCACCGTCAGTTGCGTAGACCGCCTTCGCGATCCGCTCCGCGATCATGATCGTCGTCGGGTTCAGCGCCACCGATACAACGACCGGCATGATCGACGCGTCGACGACCCGAAGTCCGTCGATCCCCTTCACGGCGCCACGCGAGTCGACGACCGCCCACGGATCCGCCGGCCCGCCCATCGGGACCGTGGCGACCGGGTGGCCGTAGGAAGCGAGGTTGGAGGCGATCACTTCTGCGAGCTGGTCGTCGGCGACTGCCTCGCCGGGCAAGATCTCGAGCTCGATGAACCGAGCGAGCGCAGGGTTGCGGCCGAGCTTGCGGGCCAGCTTGACCCCTTCGAGCATCCGGCGGGCGTCCCTGTCCTCAGCCAGGAAGTTGCAATCGATCTCAGGCTGCTCGCGCGGGTCGCGGCTACGCAGGGTGAGGGTTCCGCGGGAGTCGGGCTTGACGACGGCGACACTCAGGGAGATCGCTCCACCGGTCGGGCTGTACTCCGGTGGAAGTAGGTGCGTCACGGCGATGTGCGTGTCTAGTTCTTCGCCCTGGGCTTCGCTGGACTGCCTCCAAAGCAGCGCGCCGACCGCTGGCCGCATGTCAAGCGCATCTGTTTTCAGTGCGTAGCCGTTGTAGTAGAACGGCTGATCTTGGAGGTGCTGCCCAACGGGCAGATCCGCGACCACGCCGATGCCGAGGCTCGCGAGGTGCGCCGCGGGGCCGACCCCCGAGCGCAGCAGGATTGCCGGGCTCCCGTAGGTGCCCGACGAGAGGATCACCTCACCTGCGGGGATCTCAGCACCGTGTGCCGTGACAACGCCGGTCGCACGAGGCCCGTCGAACACAACGCGATCGATGAGCACATCGCCTGAGATCTTGAGGTTGGGACGGTTGCGGACCTCGTCGGTGAGATACACCAGGCCCGTGTTCTGACGCACGCCATCGACGACGTTGACCGGGTATCCGCCGACGCCGCTCGGATTGGGACCGTTGAAGTCCGCGACCCGAGCGAAACCCTCCGCGACGCTCGCGTCGATGAACCCACGCAACGAGGTGGTCAGATCGTCGTAGCGCTGATGCCGTACCGGGAACGGTCCCGTGCGCCCGTGGTCGGCGTCGTCGCCGTCGGGCGTGTTCTCCATCTCCCGGAACGTCTCGTCGACGTCATCGACAGTCCAATCGTCTAGCCCATGACGGTGCCAGTCACGGATGTCGCTCGGTCGTGCGCGCATCGCCACGGTGGCGTTGTGGGCCGAGCAACCGCCGAGCGCCTTGCCGCGCGCGGCCGCGATCTCCGGGGAGAAAGCTCCACCGCGGGCGGTGTAGCCCCATTCGTGCTCGGGGTTGGCAGGGACATGCGCGGGGTCTCGCAGGTCTTCGGGATAGCCGTCGACACCGTAGGCGGCGCCTGCCTCAAGCAGCAG
This sequence comes from Solirubrobacteraceae bacterium, assembly GCA_036490775.1. Classification (GTDB taxonomy): domain Bacteria; phylum Actinomycetota; class Thermoleophilia; order Solirubrobacterales; family Solirubrobacteraceae; genus Palsa-465. The sequence goes on from DASXDD010000195.1 coordinate 6,841, forward strand.
GACAGAGCGGGTCGGATCCTCGCTGAGACGGCTAGCGAGGACGCAGCCCGCTGAGCCTCCTCCAACGACGACCACGTCGGCGCGACCGGCATGACCGTTGCTGATATCGGACATGGATCTCGTTCTCCTCAGGTCGACAACTGTGCGCCCGATCGTCGCCAGCGAGCGGGTGACGCGTCATCGCCAGATCCTGGTGATTCGGCACTCGTCGCTTCGCAGCTAGGCGAAGGCGACACAAGCTCGGTTGCGGGACTACGACAGCCGGGCTTCGAGTTGTGTGCGTGACTTGATGTCGAGCTTGCGGAACGCCTTGCGCAGGTGGTACTCCACGGTGCTCGTGCTGATGAACAGCCGAGCGGCGATCTCTCGATTGGTGTGGCCTTCCGCCGCAAGGCGAGCGATATGCGTCTCCTGCGGCGTGAGCTGGTCCACCGTCTCCACGGTTCGTTTGCGGGCACGCTCACCGGTTGCCTCGAGTTCGGTCCGCGCGCGCTCGGCGAACGCTTCCACGCCAAAGTCCCTGAACAGCTCGTGAGCGGTTCGCAACTGCTCACGAGCGTCCAGGCGTCGGCGCTCGCGGCGCAGCCACTCGCCGTAAAGGAGATGGGTTCGCGCGAGCTGCACGCGAATGCTCGTGCGGCGAAGCCTTGCAATCGCGTCTCTGTAGAGGTCGTCTGCGTCATCGCCGTCGCTGAGCAACGCGTGCGAACGTGCCTCGATTCCCAGCGCCCAGTCGGTACCGGCGGCGCGAGTTGTCTCTTGCACCCGCTCGAACGCACGACGGGCACGTTCTGGCTGCCCGGAGCGAACAGCCGCCTCGATCAGTTCGGTGAGGCTCCATATCGCCGGGCCTTCGTGGTGGAACCGCTCGGCGGATGAGACTGCGGCTAGGGCAGCGTCGTAGCGACCGAGCCCGTTGTAGAAAGCGCCGCTTAGAAACTCGGCGACGGTCACGGTGAGCCCCTCGCCCCGCGCCTCCGCCTGGCCGAGCGCGGCACCGAGCAACTCAGAAAATTCGTGCTCGCGCCCGCGCAGAGCCGCAATCGCCAGCCGACCATATGGGACAGCGGCGATACCGGTCGCTTCAGTCGTCACTCTGAGCTCCTCCTCGATCCGTGCCGCAGTTCTCAGCTCGCCGAGGAACGCGTAGACACTGCTTCGGTTCGCGAGCAGAAGGGGCAGCGCGGAGAGCGCACCCGTCCGTCGCACGGACTCGAGGTGTCGCGACGACAACACCGCCCACGTCGCATCGTCCCACATGAACAATGCGATCCAGCTGGCGAACCAAAGCCACCGGGCCTCGCTCGGTGACGGGACTGGATCGCGTTGGAAGGCGCTCAATGCCTCCTTGATCAGTGGCGCCCCCGCCGCGTACCCCTGCGTGAAGCGCACCGCCAATCCTTCCAGGAGCAGATCGGACGGAGCCGGATGTTCCGGCATCGGCGGGCCTACCAATGCCGCCTGGCTTACCTCCACGACGCCTTCGTTCTGCGCCAGTCGACCCGCGACGATGGCGGCCGAAAGGGCGTCCAGGAGCGTTGCTCGCGTGAGCTCGGGTTCGGCTCGCTCAAGCTCCCGCGCGGCGGCAAGCAGCAGCGGGGTTGCGTCGCCACCCCGCCGCGATGCAAACGCGATCTGGCCGCGGAGCAGGTGCGCGTGGATGCGCACGTGCTCGTCGAAAGCGCCGCTTGACTCCGCCGTCTCCAGGAGATCGAGCGCGTCATCGACGGCGCCGGCTTCGAGCTTGGTCTGCGCCGCGGCCAGCGCGCGCTGCGCGCGTCGCGCGGGTTCGGGCGTGAGCGCAACCGCGCGCTCTAGGAATGCCGCGGCGGCCGCGAACCCTCCGCGAGCCTGCGCTCGAGCGGCGGAATGCTCCAGTTCGGCTGCCACGTCCTCATCGGGCATCGACGCCGCCTGCGCCCGGTGCCAGGCCCGGCGATCTGGGTCGACCTCTGGATCGGTCGCTTCAGCGAGTGCGCGGTGGACCTCGCTCCGTTCGTTGCGGCCCGATGCGCGATAGATAGCCGAGCGAACCAGCGGGTGACGGAACGCCACCCGAGGGGAGAGAACCAACAGCTCTTCCGACTCGACGGTCTGCGTGGCTGACTCCGGAATCCCGAGCCGAGCAGCCGCGCGCCATAGAAGCAGTGGATCGCCGACCGGGTCCGCGGCGGCGACCAACAGCAGACGCCGCGCATCCTCGGGAAGCCTCGCCAGCCGTCGCATGAAGCTCTCCTCGACGCTGGTGGAAACGGGCACGGCTTCTGGCAGGGCAAACCCGCCAGCGAGTTGAGTCGGGCTCAATCCGCGCGGCAGCTCCAGCAGGGCGAGCGGGTTCCCCTGCGTCTCGGCAACGATCCGCTCCAGCACACGCTGATCGAGCGGAGCCGGCAGGACCGACTCCAGCAGCGCCCGCGCATCACGGCGAGCCAGGGGTCCAACCTGGAGCTCGGGCAAACCGGTGAACGCATCGTCGATCTCTCGTGTCGCGAACACGAGCGCGATCTTCTCGGCCAGCAGCCGTCGCGCCACAAACCCCAGGGCCCGCGCGGAAGCGCTATCGAGCCACTGTGCGTCATCAACGACACACGCGAGTGGCTGGACCTCGGCGGCCTCGGCCAGCAGACCGAGGACCGCCAGCCCGACGAGGAACGGATTCGGCGCGGGCCCGCTGCTCAGTCCGAACGCGACGCCAAGCGCGTCATGCTGCGGCTGCGGAAGGCGTTCCATGAGTTCTAGGAACGGGGAGCACAGCTGCTGAAGAGCTGCGAACGGAAGCTCCATTTCAGCCTCGACCCCGATAGTCCGCGCGATCCGAAACTCGGGTCCAGCCTCGACCGCGTACTCGAGCAATGCGGTCTTGCCGACGCCCGCCTCGCCATGCATTACCAACACGCCGCCCCGCCCTGCGCGCACCCCGTCCAGCAGCAGGTCGAGCACCTCACGCTGGCGTTCCCGCCCGAGCAACGTCCTTCCTGACGAGAGAACCGGTGGCGAGGCTCCGCTCATTCCGTCAAAGCATGACTGAGAGCGATGCTCAGGTCGCGGACTAAGGATTCAAGGATTCGAACACCCGCCAGTAGCGCCACGATCCCAGGCCTGTGGAGAGCCGCGACAAACCGGGCGCCTCAGGCCGGCTGTCAGGGACAGTGTGCGTAGTCACGGGCACGGGCGGCAGCATCGGTCGCGCGACCGCCCTGACCTTCGCTCGAGAGGGCGCTTCGGTCGTCGGCTGCGACGTGACCATTGAGCCCGCGGAGTCGACCGTTGAAATGGTTCGCGGTGCGGGGGGAGAAATGGTCTCGATGCAGCCATGCCGTCTCGACGATCCGTCCGACTGTCAGAAGCTGGTCGAGCTGGCGCTGAGCACCTACGGGCGGATCGATGTGCTTTGCAACCTCGCCGCGACGGCGTACTTCAACTGGCTTGAAGACATCACCGACGAGGAATGGGATCGCGCTCGCTGGGGGGAGGTCGACCTGGTCTTCTACCTGACCCGCGCGGCGTGGCCGCACCTGAAGGCCAGCGGCGGCGTCGTCGTCAACATGGCGTCGCTGAACGCTTCACTCAGCTTCAAGATCCTCCCGTCGCTTGCCCACACGACGAACAAAGCCGGAATCATCGCGATGACGCGACAGCTCGCGATGGAGGGGCGCGATCAGGGGATACGCGCGAACTCGATCTCACCGGGCCTAATCGAAAGCAACGCAACACGAGCCCAGCTGAAGGACCCGGAGTGGGCCAACTACATGCTCGACAAGACGCCGCTGGGTCGACTCGGCCGGCCCGAGGAAGTCGCGAACGTCGCGCTGTTCCTGGCCTCCGACGAAAGCTCATACGTCACCGGAATCGACGTCGTCGTCGATGGCGGGATGAAGGTCTGGTGAGCAGCCGCCTGGATCCGGTCGTCAACGGCTCGGCTCGTTACGAGGCCCTGGCCGAGACGAACAAACCATCTATTGCCGAGCTACTAACCTCACTGAACGGACTGGACGGTGAGGACAGCGTGACCACCTCGGCGGCGACGCGGCGCGAACGAGACCCGGAGCCGCTCTCAACAGACGACTCGATCGCCTCGGGGCTGCTGGAGCGGGAAGAGCTCCTCCAGACGCTGGATCGCGCTGTGACCAAAGGGGTCACAGTCATCTCGGCGCCGCCGGGAAGTGGGAAGACCTCGCTCTTGCGTGCGTGGGCTGACCGCTGGACCGATGGTCGTCGCGTCGCGTTCGTGTCCGTCGAGCGCGACCAACAGGATGCGCAGCAGTTCTGGTCTGGCGTCCTAGCGGCGGTACGGGGAGCGACACGCGCAATCGATCGTCAGACCGAACCTGCGCCGACGGCCGCGTTCGACGCCGACGAGGTGGTCGGCGTCGAAATGGTCGTTTCGGAACTCGCCGGCCAAGCCGAGCCAATTGTGCTGATCGTCGACGATCTCCACGAGCTGCGGTCGGCCGACGCCCTCGCGGATCTCGGGCATTTGGTGGCGATTCGGCCGAGCTCTACAAGTGTCGTGCTGTCGTCTCGCCGGGATCCGTCGCTCAGGCTGCACCGGCTCAGGCTCGCCGGCCAGGTAGCCGAGATCCGAGCCGGGGATCTGCGCTTCACCGAGCGCGAGACGCGCGAGCTGCTCGCCGCATCCGGGATCGGTTTGTCCGACGCCGGGGCGGCGGCGTTGTACCGACGGACGGAAGGCTGGGCGGCGGGTCTGCGCTTGGCGGTGATCTCGCTCATCGGTCACCCGGATCCCGAGCGTTTCGTGGTTGAGTTCTCGGGCACCGACAGGGCGATTGGCGAATACCTGATGGCCGAAATGCTCGAACGTCAACCGAGCGATGTTCAGAGCATGCTGTTGCGGACCTCGCTCGTCGACCGGGTCAACGGTGAGCTCGCCGACCTGCTGTCGGGCCGCTCAGGCTCGGAGCAGATGCTGCTTGAGCTCGAGGATGCCAACGCATTCGTCGTCTCGGTCGATGCGCATCGCACCTGGTTTCGCTACCACCAGCTGCTCGCGGATTTCTTGCGCCTCGAGCTCCGGCGAACGTCGGCAGATGAGGTGCCTGAGCTGCACCGCCGTGCGGCGCGGTGGTTCGCTGACCAGGGTGACGTCGTTCAGGCCGTACGGCACACGCTCGCTGCGGGCGACTGGCCGGACGCCGCCCGGCTCGTCGCAGATCACTCGTTCAGGTGGGTCCTCGACGGGCAGGCTGGAACGATCGCTGCGGTACTGCAGGCGTTTCCCGAGGGCGCGTCAGCCGATCATCCTGACCTGGCGCTCGCGCACGCGGCAACCGAGCTGAACCAGGGACGGTTGGAGGAAGCGGCCGCTCAGCTGGCGCTGGCCGAGTCCCACGTCCAGAGCGCTCCGCCGGCTCGTCGTCGCCGCCTCGCGGTGGCAATCGCGTCTCTGCGGTTGGCGATCGCACGGCGTAGCGGTCAGTTCAGTGAAGTCATCGAACAAGTCGAGCTGCTCGATGCGTCGGTCTCTGACGAACCCACCGATCAGATCGCGATGGATAGTGAGCTACGGGGTGTCGCGTTGCTGAATCTCGGGATCGTCGAGATGTGGTCCGGGCGACTCGCCGACGCCGAGCGGCACCTCTCCGAGGGAGCAGCGCTTGCCCAAACCATCGGCCGGCCCTATCTGCAGGTCGCGTGTCGCGCGCATCTAGGTTTTCCGTCAAAGCAAGTTTCGGTCGCGACCGCGCGCGAGCGCGGCCGTCAGGCGGTCGCCTTGGCCGAGCATCATGGCTTGGACGATCAGCCGATACTCGCGCCGGCATTTGGAGCGGTCGCCGGGATGGCTCTCTGGATGGGCGAGTTCGACGAGGGAGAGCGCTGGCTACGCCGCGCCTGGGACGTCGCCGAGCCGCGTATTGACCCGGCCGCAGCAGTGCTTCTGTACGTGGCGACGGGGATGTTGCACGCCGGGCGCGGGCAGCATCGATCGGCGCTCGAAGCATTCGCGGCGGCGGCGCAGGCGCAGTCGCTGCTCACTGGAGTGCACGCTCTCGCTCCGCGGATTGCCGGATGGCTGGCTGCCACATACGCTCGCCTTGGGATGCCGGACGAGGCGCGGGCAACGCTCGCCGAATTCTCCGCCGAGCCCGAGCAAATCGGTGCGATTTACGACGGGCAAATGGGTGCCATTTACAACGCTCGTGCAGTGATCTACATCTCGGAGGGAGACCACGCCAAAGCGCTGGATGCGCTCGGAGGTGTCCTCGACATCACGCCCCCGGTCGTCCCACGGTTCACGCTCGTTGAGACGCATCTGCTCGCTGGGATTGCGCACCTAAAGCTTGGGAACCGAACCGCCGCCGCTGCCGCAGCCGAGGCAGCGCTCGCGGCCGCCGAGCCGGACCGGCTGATGTTCCCATTTGCACTTACCGGGGCCGCGGAGCTACTAGAGGCGCTGCCCCGTCACCAAACGGCCCATCGCGCGCTGCTCGCCGATGTCCTCGATTTGCTGCGAGGCGGGTCCGCTCCGAGCCGCGATCAAGAGCGCCCGTCGCAAACGGAGGAGCTCAGTCCGAGCGAACTCCGGGTGCTGCGTTATCTGCCCACGAACCTGACGCGGCCCGACATAGCGGGCGAGCTCTACGTCTCCGTCAACACCGTCAACACGCACATCCGCAACATCTATTCCAAGCTCGGTGCGCGTGATCGCGCTTCTGCCGTCAGCCGCGCACGCGAGCTGCGGCTGCTCTCCACCGGGCGCTCCTGAGCAGACCGACCGCGGCGGCTCACCGGGAGAATCACCATCATCTGGTGAGGACAGCTCACCTGGGTCGCGGCGAACGTGCGGCCTATGCAAGATGGCCCGCAGGTTCCGGTCGAGCTGGATCTCAGATGAAGCTTGTCGTCAACGGCGCCGACCTCGAGGTTGACGATCGGCACGCGAAGACGCCACTGCTGTGGGTGCTGCGGGACGTACTTGGTCTGCGTGGCACGAAGTACGGGTGCGGGGCCGGCTTCTGCGCCGCGTGCACGGTTCTGATCGACGGCCGCAACATGAAGTCCTGTCAGACGCCGACCGAGCGCGCCGTCGGCAAGGCGGTGACGACGGTCGAGGCAGCTTCCGGCCCGGTGGTCAACGCGGTCCGGGACGCGTGGCATCGCATCAATGTCGTGCAGTGCGGCTACTGCCAGCCCGGGCAGACCCTGGCCGCGGTCGCGCTACTCGAGTCAGATCCCTCCCCCGACGACGGACGGATCGACACGTGGATGAGCGGCAACCTCTGCCGCTGCGGGACCTACCCGCGGATCCGCGCCGCGATCCATGCCGCAGCCGACACGTTGAGCAAGGGCGGCGAACCTGCGGCGCTCGTCGCTCCGGACGAGATCGAAGAGCGGAGGCTCACGGAAGCGGAGCTAGTCGACCCCGTGCATCCGTACATCCGGATCCGCCCAGACGGAACGATCGTCGCGTACTCGAGTCAGATCGAGATGGGGCAGGGGATCCACACGGGCCTCGCGACGATCGTCGCCGAGGAGCTCGACGCTGACTTCGATTCGGTCCGGGTCGTCAACGCCGCGAACGGGAGGGGCCCGAACGGTGACGCCTACGGAAACCCTGACCTCGGCAGCGCCTTCCAGCTGACCGGCGCGTCTAACTCGATGAAGGGGATCTGGGTCCGCTACCGCCTGGCCGCCGCTCAGGCGCGGGCACGACTCGTGGCCGCGGCGGCCGAGGCGTGGGAGCTGCCAAGCGATGAAGTCGCGGTCGAGCACGGGGTTCTGCGCCACGGCAGCGGAAGGCAGGCAACGTTTGCGCAACTCGCGGCGCGCGCCGAACAGCTCGCTGTTCCCGATGGCGTCGAGCCGAAGGACCCCGCCGACTACAAGCTGATCGGCCGGGAGGGGCGGTTGCGCGTCGACGCCGTCCCGAAGATTCTCGGCATCACCCAGTACACGATCGACCAGAGTCTCCCCGAGATGCTGACGGCGGTTGTGCTGCACCCGCCGAGGTTCGGCGCCACCGTCGCCTCGCTCGATGACCGGGCCGCGCTCGCCGAGGCCGGGGTCGCGGCGGTCGTCCCGATCGCCGAGGGCGTCGCTGTCGTCGCGGAAACCTTCGCCGACGCACAGCGTGGACTGCGTGCGCTAGTCGTCGAGTGGGACGACACGCACGCCGAGCGGCGGAGCACCGCAGAACTGCTCGCAGAGCACCTCCGGCTGCTCGAGTCGGGCGAGAACGCGGTGGCGGCGCGCGACGATGGCGACGTCGACGGGGCCCTGGCCGACGCGGCCTCAACGGTCGACGCGACGTACGCGCTGCCGTATCTCTCGCACGCACCGATGGAGCCGAACAACGCGGCATGCCGGATGCGCAAGGACGGCGTACTCGACGTGTGGGTGGGAAGCGAGGCCCCCGAGTACGTGAAGATGAACGCCTCCTCGATCGCCGGGATCGGCAAGGAGCAGGTCGAGGTGCACATCACGTTCGCCGGCGGTTCGTTCGGACTGCATTCGAGCGCCGAGCACGATCCCACCGCGGAGGCAGTGCAAATCGCGCGAGCGCTCGATTGGGAGCACCCGATCAAGGTCCAGTCGCTTCGCGAGGAGGAGTTCAAGGTCGGCCGCTACCGCGCGATGGCGGTTCACCGCGTGCAGGCCGGGGCCGACGCGCACGGCCGCCTGACGGCGTGGCATCAGCGGATCGTGGCCGCGCCGACGTCGGTGAACCTGCCGTTCGTCCGCGACGTGATGTTCACCAACGGGGTCGACTTCTTCACGACGACCGGCGCGGTCGACCCGCCATACGTGGTCGCGAACTTCCGCCTCGAGTCGACGAACTTCGAGTCGGCGATCCCGACGATGGTTTGGCGGTCGGTCGGCAACTCACACACGGAGTTCGCACGCGAGTCCGCGATCGACGAACTCGCGATCGCTGCCGGCCGCGACCCCGTCGACCTGCGGCGCGAGCTGCTCGCCGGCAGCCCGCGGACACTGCGAGCGCTCGAGCTCGCGGCCGAGCGCGCCGACTGGGGCTCGCCGCTGCCCGAAGGCAGGGCGCGCGGGATCACGAGCTCGGGCTTTCTCGGATACAGCGCCCAGGTCACGGAGGTCTCGCTCGACGAGCGCGGTCGCGTGCACGTCGACCGCATCATCTTCGCGCTCGACTGCGGACGAAAGGTCAACCCCGACCTCGTCCGCGCGCAGGTGGAAGGAGGATTGCTCTGGGGGCTGAGCGCCGCTGCGTGGGGCGAGGTCGTCCTCGGCGAGGGCGGCGAGATCGTCACCCAGAACTTCGACACTTATCCGGTCATGCGGATGCGCTCGGTTCCGCAGATCGAGATCCACTTCATCGACTCCGCCGAGCCGCCGAGCGGCGTCGGTGAGGTCAGCGTCCCCTCGGTCGCTCCAGCGCTCGCGAACGCGATCGCAGCGCTGACCGGCACCCGGGTGCGCCAGCTCCCGTTCGCGAAGACCATCAAGATCTACTAACGAAAGGTCACATGCCTGACATCACCATCACACCGAGCGAGAACGGCCCCTACATCGTCTCCGGCCCCGTCACCCTTGTCGCGCCGGATGGGCACGAGATCGAGCACCCCGACCCGATGGCGATGTGCCGCTGCGGAGGGTCATCGAACAAGCCGTTCTGCGACGGCACCCACGCAACGATCGACTTCGACGGCACCCTCGCGAACTGATCAGACGGACCGCGAATCGTGATCATCGGAGCGGGCCAGGGAAGCCCGCGCACGGCGTGACGCATGAACTTGGTCGAGCCGTCCCAACTCGAGCCGGTGGACGCGTCCAAAGCGCGCCGCAGCCTGCGCAACGGGTTCATCACGCTGGTCCTGGGGCTCGCGCTGGCTGCTGGGCTACTGCTGGCAGTCCCGGGGCTCAAGGGCGTGGCGACCACGGTGTCGAACATGAAGACGCAGTGGGTTGTCGTCGCGGTCCTGCTCGAGGTTCTGTCGTGCGCCTGCTACGTACTGGCGTTCCTTGTGGTGTTCGAGCGGGCGCCCGTTCGGGTCGGGGCGTGGGTGGCGCTCAGCGAGGAGGCGTTCGGGGCCGCGGTGTCGCTTGGGGGCGCGGGGAGTCTGGCGGTCGGCGCCTGGCTAATGATCGAGCGGGGCGCAGCCCCGCGGCGGATCGCCGAGCGCTCGGCGGTGCTGTTCCTGTACACGAGCGCGATCAACGTGGTCACGCTGATCCTGGCGGGCCTAGGCCTATTCCTCGGCCTCCCCGGTCCTAGCAGCCCTCTGCTCAGCATCGTGCCGGCGGCGGTCGGCGCCCTCGTGCTGATCCTGTTTCTGCTCTTGCCGTATTACGTCGACAGCGTCGTTCGGCGCGTGCGACCGGGGCGGCTGCACACGTTTCTGACCGAAACCGCGGCCAGCGTGCGCGACACGCGGCGACTGATGTTTCATCCCGACTGGCGAATCGTCGGCGCAATCGGCTACCTGTGGTTCGACATCGCTGTGCTGTTCGCGTGCTTTGCCGCTGCCGGCCAGATGCCGCCGCTGGCCCCGGTGGTGCTTGCGTACCAGATCGGCTACCTGTCGAACTTCATTCCGGTGCCGGGCGGAATCGGCGTGCTCGACGGCAGCATGATCGGCATGCTCGTGCTCTACGGCGTGGGCGGGACCGTGGCCACGGCGGCCACGCTCGTCTACCACGCGATTTCGCTATGGGTCCCGGCGATCTTGGGGACGATCGCGTTCATCGTGCTGCAGAAGACCAAGCGGCACCCGGTCGTCCTGCGCAACCCGCCCGAGGAACTGCGGCCACGGTCCCACTGATCTCTCTGAGCTGGGTAGGTCCGTTCGCCTCCGAGTCGAGAAAGGAACCTGATGCAACCAGCAACCATCAAGAACGTCGGGATCATCGGCGCTGGCCGGATCGGCCAGGCGATGGCGCGGATCGCGCGCCGTGCCGGTCGGCCGGTCGTGATCGCCAACAGACACGGCCCACAGTCGCTGGCCTCAGTTCTGCAGGACCTAGGCGACGGTGTGTCGGCCGGCACAGTCGACGAAGCCGCAGGCGCGGACATCGTTGTGCTCGCGGTGATGTGGCCGGACGTCCCACTTGCCGTCAAGGGGCTGGAATGGGAGGGACGGATCTTGATCGACCCGACCAACGACTTTGACCCCAGTGACCTGAACGGGCGCACGTCCAGCGAGGTCGTCGCCGATCTCGTCGCCCCTGCTCTCGTCGTGAAGACGGCCAACATCTTCGCGGCCGAGCTGCTCGCATCCGACCCACACCAAGCGGGGGGTCAGCGCGTGATGTTCCTATCCGGAGACAACGTCGGCGCCAAATCCGAGGTGGGCGGGTTGTTCGAGGATGCGGGATTTTTCGTGATCGACCTTGGGGGGCTACGCGAGGGCGGTCAGATGCATCAGTTCGGCGCTCCGCTCGCCGGCCACAACCTGATCCATCTCGCCTGAACAGGGCCCTAGGATCAGCGAGCGTCGCCTTGCTCGGTCTTGGACGACGCGCCCGGCTGGAGCCGAACCCCCTGTCGCCTGAGGGCTAGCGAGCAGCAGAGGAGAACGACGATCAGCGCTCCGGTGACACCGCCGAGCAGATTGGGGCCGTCGATGACCATGTGCGCGATCACGGCCGCGAGGGCGATGCTGAGCAGCAGGATGATCCGGCGAAGCCGGTTCATCTCGCGATGCCGGATCCGTTCGTCGATTGCGACTCGCGGCGGCGCAGTTCGCGTCGGGCCGGGGGGACTGGGCGGTTCTAAGCGGCGTCGGAACGCGCCGTGCGGTTTCTGTTCAGGATGTGACCGCATCGTCAGCGGTCTGGCCGGTCTTCGCGGACTGAGCGTCGGCGAGCAGCGTGGTTGTGACCTCGTGCACCTCCTGCTCGAGGTTGGGCTCGTTCAGACGACCGTTCTCGTCGAAGCGCTCGCCGGCGCGACCGACGGCTACCTCGCCTTCGCTCACCCGCGCTCCGATCGCGCCGAGGACCTTGCGCAGCTCGGCTTGGGCCCACACGGCGCCGAACACGCCTGAGCTCGCGCCGATCACGGCGACCGGCTTGAAGCGCAACGGGTTGGTGGTGATAGGGCGAGAAATCCAGTCCAGCGCGTTCTTCAGCGCCCCCGGGATCGAGGAGTTGTACTCGGGGGTGACAAACAACACGGCGTCGGCGTCCCGGACCGCCTCGCGGATTCGCGAGACGGCCTCGGGGCCCCCGTCGGTGTCGGAGTCCTCGTCGTAGGGTGGGATCTCGCGCAGCCCTTGGTAGATCTCGAACTCGGCGCCGTCGGCCTCGAACAAGTCGCCGGCGTGAATTAGGAGTGCCGTGTTGTAGGAGTCGCGACGCAGGCTGCCGCTGATACCGAGGACCCGCATCGCGCTAGGCCTGCTTTGAAAGCTGCAGCTCGGCGGTGATCGTCACCATGTTGGAAAGGGCGGGCTCGCCGCTGGGCAGTGGGTTGTTCCAGCTGATGCCGAATGTGTCGCGGTCGACGACGGTCTGGAGCTTCAGCCCGAAGCGCTCGCCGCCATAGGGGTCGGCGATCGGATCTGAGATCTCGCCGGTGATCTGCACAGTCTCGGTGTGGCCCTTGATCGTGATCTCGCCGTCGATCGTGACGCGATCGCCGGCGCGGTCGATCGTCTTGGAGGCGAAGGACAGTTCGGGGTGGGCCTGGGCGTCGAAGAAGTCCGGGCTCTGCAAGTGCGCCGCGAGGTTGTCGTCCTTGACCTCGACAGAGGCGACCTTCGCCGAGCCGTTCAGGACGCCGTCGGTGACGTCGGCGTCGAAGTCGCCGAACGTTCCGTGGAAGGTGCCCGCCATGTAGTCGACGGCGAACCCGATGCTCGAATGAACCTTGTCGACCTGCCATATGCCAGCAGGTAGCGCTCTAACGTCGATGGTGTTCATTGCCTGGCTGCCTCCGTTGGATGGTGGGTTGGCGAATCGCATCGTCGCCAGCGCATTGGTGACACGTCATCGCCGGATCCCGGTGATCACGGGATGAGGACGATCTTCCCTGCCACGTGACCGGCCTCAAGCTCGGCGAACGCCGCGCGAACGTCGTCGAGCGGGTAGGTGCGCTGGATCGGGACAACGAGGTCGCCAGACGCGATCGCCTCGGCCAGTTCGGCCAGGGTCGCCGCGCTCGCCGCGGCCGCGCCGCCGTCACTCTTGACGCCGTACTTCTCGATCGCGGGGAAGTCGACGATCGTGTCGATCCGGTCGGTGGCGATCCCGAGGTCGAGCGCCAGCTCGACGTAGCCGCCCCCGACCAAATCGATGAACGCTGCCACCGGCGTCTCCTCGGCGGCAGCGGTGATCCGCTCACTGACGCCATCGCCATAGGCGATGGGAACTGCGCCGCGGTCGCGCAGCCATGCGTGATGGCGCTCGCTGGCCAGTGCGATGACGCGCGCTCCCGTGCGGACCGCTAGCTGGACCGCGAACACTCCGACGCCGCCACCGGCTCCGGCGACCACGATCGTCTCACCCGCGGTCGGGGCCACGGCGCGCACGGTGGCGACCCCCGTCGCGCCTGCGACGAACAGCGCGCCCGCCACCTCCCAAGGGACCTGCGCAGGCTTCGCCGTCAGGTTCGCCGCCTCGACGAGCACGTACTCGGCGTGGCTTGCGCGGTTGTCGGTATAGCCGATCACCTCGTCGCCCACGGCTACGGCGCTCACGCCCGCGCCGACCTCCTCGACGACGCCGGCGAGGTCCGAACCCTCGCCGCTGGGAAAGGTCGCTGGGAAGATCTCGCGGACCAGACCCGCCCGGATCTTCGCTTCGCTGGGATTGATGCCCGCAGCGCGGACCGCCACGAGCACCTGGTCAGGCCCGGGCTCCGGACGCGCCACGTCGCGCACCTCCAGGACCTCGATGCCGCCGTAATCGTCGAATCGGACTGCCTTGGACATCAGCCGGCCACCTGCCTTTCGCTACGCGGTCACGCGCTCTGCGCCGGCGAGATGCGCCGAGACGAACTGTCCGGCCCGGTCCAGTGCAGCGGCCGCTTCGTCGAGCATCGGGGCATAGGCCTGGAAGACATGGGGCACTCCGGGCGTGATGTCGAGCGTGACCTCGACGTCGGCGGTGGCAGCTTGTCCCGCGAGGCGGAGGGCATCGTCGAGGAGAACCTCGTGACTTCCGGCCTGGATCGTCAGGGGCGGCAGGCCGGACAGGTCGGCGAATACCGGGCTGATCAGGGGAAGCGCGGCGTCTTGTCCCGAGGTGTAGTCGTTGACTCGGGCTTGGAGAAGTTCGCGGCTGAGCAGCGGGTCGACATCACGCTTGGTTTCCATGGTCGTCCCGGCCAGGGTGAGATCGACATACGGTGACATGACGAACGCCGCGGCTGGCAGCGCCAACCCGTGATCGCGGGCGTTGACCATCGTGGCGATCGCGAGTCCGCCGCCGGCGGACTCTCCCGCGAAGGCGATGTCCGACGGGGCGATGCCGTCGTGCAGGAGGGCTTCATAGGCGGCAAGCGCGTCGTCAACCGCCGCGGGATACGGATGCTCCGGGGCGAGCCGGTAGTCGACGGAGATGACCTTGGCGCGCGTCCGCCGGCCGACCTGTGATGCCAGGCCAGCGGCGAGGAACGCGTCCGACATCACGTACACGCCGCCGTGGAAGTAAAGAACAACGTGCCGCGGTTCGATTCCGTCGACCGTGATCTCGGCGGTTGGGACGCCGCCCAGTGCAGCGGCGGTAACGGTGACGTCGGCGGGGAGCGGCTGCGCCGATATCGCCTGCCGGAGCAGTTCCCGCTGCTCGTTGACACTGCTGTCGACCGGGAACGCTGACTGTCGCAGGATTGCGTCGACGGTCTCTCGCTGCTCGATGCTCACGGAGGATCTCCCTTCGGTGGGTTGGTTTGGCAGATTCGCGCGACCGGCGCACCTTTCAGGGCGTCCAGTTCTCGGCGAGCGGGGTGAGCTGGAGCTCGTGTGTCGCCGAGCGCGCATCCTGGTTGGCGAGGAAGAGGACCGCATCGGCGATCCTGCGCGGGTCGGCCAGCGCTTCTGGCGAGACGCCGGGGCGTGTGGATCCGTCGAGCGGCTGGATGCCCGCGTCGACGATTAGCAACGTGACCTGGATGCCGTGGGGACGCAGCTCGAGCGCGGCCGCGTTGGTGATTGCTCGCACGCCGAACGCTCCTGCCGCCCACAGACCGCGGCCCGGCATCGCGCGCCGTGCTGAGCCGCCGGTGACCTGCACCAAAGTCGCTGCCCGGCGCTGCTCGATCGCGAATCGCCCGCTGGCAGACAGGAACGAGAGAGCCGCGCGCGCCGACGCCGCTGCCCACGAGTCAAAGCCGTCGAGGTCGGCCTCAGCAATCGGGCCGCCACCGAAGGGCCCGGTGCGTTCGCCGCCGTATGGTGAGGCCGCGTTCAGCACGAGCTCGACTCCACCGTGGGCGGCGGCCGCCTTCTCCAGCACGCCGTACACGCTCGCGGGGTCCGTTACGTCGGCCTTCAGCGCGAGCGCACCGGACGCGCTGACGCCATCCAGGGTGCTCTGCGACCGCGCCACCCCCGTCACCGCCCAGCCATCGCTGACCAGCAGCTCGATGACCGCGCGACCCAAATTGCGCGCCCCGAACACGACCGCACTTCGCTGCTCAGCTTGCATCTCGCTCATCGAATCGCTCGATTCCGTCGTGTGTTGGTTCATAAAGTCGCGGCGTCGGCCTCTACGAGCGTGCAACTCGGGTGCGCACACGGCGGCCGAAGGCGACCGCGCGCGCAAGGTGTCCGCAGTACGGGGCGCCTGGGCAGCGCGTAAACGCCAGCGCGACCGTCTGGACGTCCTCGTCGGCGAGTTCGCGCCGCCGACCCGGCAGCAGCACGATCGTGAAGACGGCGCCCATCGCGCACAGAGCCGCTCCGACGATGAAGGCGCCCTTGAATCCGTGCGTGAGCGCGGCCGGCAGTGCCAAGCCAGTGTGCAGCGCGCTGGTGGTGCGGCTGGTTGCGACCGAGGTGAGGATCGCCAGGCCGAGCGAGCCGCCGACTTGCTGGGTCGTGTTCAGCAGGCCGGACGCCAGTCCGGAGTCCTCTGGCGCCACGCCGCTCGTGCCGGCGATCGTGACCGGGACGAACGACATCCCCATACCGATACCGAGGATGATCATCGCCGGCACGATGTGGCTTGCGTAGTCGCCGTGACCGGACACCCTGGTGAGCAACACGAACCCGCAGGTCGAGATCAGGAGCCCGGCGACCAGAATCGGCTTGGGCGTGAATCGGTCGACGAACCCTGAGGCCACGGCGGAAGCGCCGATCAGCGTCAGGCTCAGCGGCAGGTATGCGACCCCGGTCTTCAGCGCGCTGAAGCCGAGCACCTGCTGGAAGTAGAGCGTGAGGAAGAAGAACATCCCGAACAGCGCGGCCACGACGACGAGCAGCGTCGCGTCCGCGGCTGAAAGGCTGCGGTTGGAGAAGATCCGCAGCGGGACCAGTGGATCCTTGTGACGGCGCTCGATGGCGACGAAGCCGGCGATCAGGGCGACCGAGACGACGAACCCCACGATCGTGCGCCCCGACGTCCAGCCCCAGCTGTTGGCCTTGATCAGCGTGAACACGAGCGCCATCGTGCCGAGCGTGATCGTGACCGCCCCCCCGACGTCGTATCCGCTCTTCGCGACCGACTCCGACCGGCTCTCGGGAACGATCCGCGGCGCCAGCACCAGGACCGCCAGGCCGATCGGCACGTTGACGAAGAACACCCAGCGCCAGCTGAGTAGCTGCACCAGCACGCCACCGAGCAGCAGGCCCACGGCACCCCCAGCGCCGGCGATCGCGCCCCAGACCGACAGCGCGCGATTGCGCTCCGGTCCTTCGGCAAACGTCGTCAGGATGATCGACAGCGCAGCCGGCGACACCATCGCCCCGCCGAGCCCCTGGAACCCGCGAGCGACGAGCAGCTCGCCCTCGGACTGGGAGATTCCGCAGACGAGCGATGCGGCAGCGAACAGCGCGATGCCGGCCATGAACAGCCGGCGCCGCCCGAGTCGGTCGGCAAGCCGGCCGCCGAGCAGCAGGAAGCCCCCGAAGATCAGCGTGTACGCGTTCAGGATCCAGGAGAGGCTCTGCTCCGAGAACCCGACGTCGCGCTTGATCGTCGGCAGCGCGACATTGACGATGCTGGCGTCCAGGATGACCATGAA
>DASXDD010000196.1:0-62034 GCA_036490775.1 Solirubrobacteraceae bacterium
TCCCCGATGTCGGGGACGCGAACCTCCAGGATGCGACTCAAAGCAGCGCCCGCCGCAGGTCCGACAGCACGCCCGCGAGGTGGACGACGAACCGCGCTGCCGCGGCACCGTCGATCACTCGGTGGTCGTAGGAGAGCGACAGCGGCAGCATCAGCCGCGGTTCGAACTCGCTGCCGTTCCACACGGGCTTCATTGCCGCGCGGCTGACGCCGAGGATTGCGACCTCGGGGGCGTTGATGATCGGGGTGAAGCTGGTGCCGCCAATGCCGCCGAGGCTCGAGATCGTGAACGAGCTGCCCGACATGTCGCCCGGCGAGAGCTTGCCGTCACGGGCCTTGCTCGACAGCTCGGTGAGCTCGGTGGCGATTTCAAGCAGGCCCTTCTGGTCGGCGTTCTTGATCACCGGCACGACGAGGCCACCGGGCGTGTCGGCCGCAAAGCCGATGTTGTAGTAGCGCTTGAGGATCAGCTCCTCGCCGTCGAGCGAGGAATTGACCTGCGGGAACTCCTTGAGCGTGGCGACGCACGCCACCACGAGGAACGACACCATCGTGAGCTTGACCCCGTCGCGTGAGTGCTCGTCGTTCAGGCGCTTGCGGAACGCCTCGAGGTCGGTGATGTCGGTCTCGTCGTTCTGGGTTACGTGCGGGATCGTGACCCAGTTGCGGGCCAGGTTCGGAGCCGAGATCCGCTGGATCCGCGAGCGAGTCACCCGCTCGACCGGCCCGAACTTCTCGAAGTTGATCGACGGCGCGGCGGGCAGCTCGAGGCTCACAGGCTCCGCGGCCGGAGCGGCCTGCTCAGCCGGAGCGGCCTCCTCAGCGGGGGCCGCTTCAGGCGGCGCCGCGCTCGAGTCGAACCCCTCGACGTCCTCGCGCGTGATCCGGCCCTTGCGACCGCTGCCCGTGATCTGGTGCAGATCGACCCCGCGTTCCCGGGCGAGCCGCCGGACAGCCGGGCTCGCATAGACGGCGCCGTCGGACTCAACGTCACCAGAATCGTCCTCGTCTGGCTCCTCCGACTCCGAACGCTCAGCAGACTCCGAAGACTCCGAAGACGCCGAAGACTCAGGAGACTCCGAAGGCTCAGGAGGCGGCTCGGCCTCGAGCGCCGTCCCGACCGCGTCGGGAGCCGCTGACTCGTCGGGCGCGCCCTGCGACGCAGCGGCCGACGCCTGGCTCTCCGGAGCGCCGTTCCCAGAACCCGAGGAGGATTCGCCCTGCTCCATCGTCAGCAGCAGCTTGCCCTGGGAGACCTTGTCGCCGACGTTGACGTGGAGCTCCTTGATCGTTCCCGCAAACGGCGCCGGCACGTCCATCGTCGCCTTGTCTGACTCGAGCGTCAGCAGCGGGTCGTCGGTCTCGACCGTGTCGCCCGGCGAGACGAGGATCTCGATTACCGGTACCTCGTCGAAGTCGCCGATGTCAGGAACTTCAACTGATACGACGTCAGTGGCGCTCATACCGTCGTCGGGAACGGGGCGTCAGGGTCGAGGTGATAGCGCTGGATCGCGTCCTGCACGCTTTCGGGGTCGATCTCGCCGTTGTCGGCGAGCTCCTTGAGCGCGGCAACCGCGACGTAGTGACGGTCGACCTCAAAGAACCGGCGCAGCGCGTGCCTGAAGTCGCTGCGGCCGAAACCGTCGGTGCCCAGCACGCGGTAGTGGTCGGGGACCCACTGGCGGATCAGGTCGGCGTAGGAGCGGACGTAGTCGGTCGAGGCGATCACCGGCCCGTGGCGCTCGGACAGGCACTGCTCGACGTAGGCGACGCGCTGCTGCTCGAGCGGGTGCAGCATGTTGTGACGCTCGACCTCGAGCCCGTCGCGGCGCAGCTCGGTGAACGAGGTCACGCTCCAGACGTCCGAGGCGACGCCGTAGTCGGAGTCCAGCAGCTCGGCGGCCCCCATCACCTCGCGCAGGATCGTGCCCGAGCCCAGCAGTTGGACACGCGGACCTTCGCGCTCAGGGGTTTCCCACAGCAGGTACATGCCGCGCAGGATCCCGTCCTCGGCGCCCTCTGGCATCGGCGGGTGACGGTAGTTCTCGTTCATCAAGGTGATGTAGTAGAAGACGTCTTCCTGGTCGACGACCATCCGGCGCAGGCCGTCCTGGACGATCACCGCGACCTCGTAGCCGAACGTCGGGTCGTACGCCCGGCAGTTGGGCACGACGGAGAACAGCAGGTGGCTGTGCCCGTCCTCGTGCTGCAGTCCTTCGCCGTTGAGGGTCGTGCGTCCTGCCGTGCCTCCGAGCATGAAACCGCGCGTGCGCTGGTCAGCGGCAGCCCAGATCAGGTCGCCGACGCGCTGGTATCCGAACATCGAGTAGTAGATATAGAACGGCACCATCTGCACGTCGTGGGCGCTGTAGGAGGTGCCGGCCGCCATGAACGACGAGATCGAGCCCGCCTCGGTAATCCCCTCTTCGAGGATCTGGCCGTGCTGGTCCTCCTTGTAGAACATCAGCTGCTCTGAGTCCTGCGGCTGGTAGCGCTGGCCGAACGGTGAGTAGATCCCGATCTGGCGGAACAGTCCCTCCATGCCGAAGGTGCGCGACTCATCGGGGATGATCGGGACGATGTGACGGCCGATCTGCTTGTCGCGCAGCAGCGCCGCGAGCACGCGGACGAACGCCATCGTCGTCGAGATCTCGCGATCACCGGTGCCCTCGAGCTGGTTCTTGAACAGCTCAAGCTCGGGCACCGGGAGTGGCTCCGAACGCTGGCGGCGCGCGGGCAGGCTGCCGCCGAGCTCCGCACGGCGCTCGCGCAGGTACTGCATCTCACGCGAGTTCTCGGGCGGCTTGTAGTACTCGGCCGCGCGGACCTGCTCGTCTGAGAGCGGCAGCTCGAAGCGGTCGCGGAACGCGAGCAGCGCGTCCTCGGTCATCTTCTTGGCCTGGTGGGTGATCATCTGGCCCTCGCCGGAGACGCCCATCCCGTAGCCCTTGATCGTCTTGGCGAGGATCACGGTCGGCTGACCGGTGTGCCGGACGGCCTCGTGGTAGGCGGCGTAGACCTTCTGCTGGTCGTGGCCGCCGCGGTTGAGCAGCCAGATCTCCTCGTCGGACATGTGCTCGACGCGCTCGAGCAGGCGCGGGTCGCGGCCGAAGAAGTGCTCGCGCACGTAGGCGCCGTCGCGCGACTTGAACGTCTGGTAGTCGCCGTCGACGCACTCCTCCATCACGCGCACGAGCGCGCCGTCGGTGTCGGCCGACAGCAGCGCGTCCCAGCGCGATCCCCAGACGACCTTGATCACGTTCCAGCCGGCGCCGCGGAAGTCGGACTCGAGCTCTTGGATGATCTTGCCGTTGCCGCGCACCGGGCCGTCGAGGCGCTGGAGATTGCAGTTCACGATCCAGATCAGGTTGTCGAGCCGCTCGCGGCCGGCGAGCCCGATCGCGCCCATCGACTCCGGCTCGTCCATCTCGCCGTCGCCGAGGAACGTCCACACCTTGCGGCCGTCGGTGTTGGCGAGATCGCGGGCCTGCAGGTACTTCATGAACCGCGCCTGGTAGATCGAGGTGATCGCGCCGATCCCGAGCGACACGGTCGGGAACTGCCAGTAGTCGGGCATCAGCCAGGGGTGCGGGTAGGAGGCGAGGCCGTCGCGGCTGACCTCCTGGCGGAAGCCGTCGAGCTTGTCCTCGGTCAGTCGCCCCTCGAGGTATGACCGCGCGTAGTTGCCCGGCGACGAGTGGCCCTGGAAGTAGACGAGGTCGCCGCCGTGGCCATCGCTCGGCGCGTGCCAGAAGTGGTTGAAGCCGACCTCCATCAGCGTCGCGAGCGACTGATAGGTAGCGATGTGGCCGCCGAGCTCGGACGACACCTTGTTGGCGCGAACGACCATCGCGATCGCGTTCCAGCGCACGATCGAGCGCAGCCGGCGTTCGATTGCCGGGTCGCCCGGCAGCTGCGCCTCGCGCTCGGGCGAGATCGTGTTGACGTACGGGGTGTTGAGGCTCGCGATCGGGCCAGTGCCCGAGTGCTGCGCGCGCTCGACGAGCAGCGTCAGCAGCTCGCGCGCTCGGTCTGGGCCGTCGTGCGCGACGACCGAGTCGAGCGCCTCAAGCCATTCGCTCGTCTCGACGACGTCGATGTCCGCACCGGCGCCGTTTGACGAATGGGTCTGAACCTGGTCAGTCATGCCCTGTTCGATTCCCTAGAAGTTCGTAAAAACCGGCCTATCAGGCCACTATACAAACGGTTCGCACCCCCAGCCGGGGGGTTTGGTAAGGGTGCATGCTGACGTGCGATACGGTGCGCGCCGTGTCGTTGCGCGAACTCGACGGACCCCCTGACGAGCCCTGGGAACGCCCGCTCGCGGGCGCGCTGGACAAGCTCGTGATCGAGTCCGAGCTGCTGGCCGGCAATCCGCTCGGGGACTCGCCCCGGCGGCCGCTGTACGTGTACCGCTCGCCAGGTCTGGCGTCGGGCGAGACCCGCGGGCCGGTGCCCTCGGTCTACGTGATCCAGGGCTTCTCGGGCCAGGTCGACATGTGGGTCGGGCGCACCGCGTTTGAGCCGACGATGGTCGAGCGCCTCGACGCGATGTTCGCCGCCGGCGGCTGTCCCGACGCCGTCGTCGTGTTCGTTGACGCGTGGAGCTCTCGCGGCGGCTCGCAATTTCTGAACTCGTCGAGCACCGGGCCGTACATGGACCACCTGTGCGACGAGGTCGTCGCGTTCATCGACGAGCGCTATCCGACGCGTGCTGACCGCGACCATCGCGGGCTCACCGGCAAGTCGTCGGGCGGGTACGGCGCGATGGTCGTGCCGATGCTGCGCCCCGATGTGTTCGGCGCACTCGCGTCGCACGCCGGCGACGCGCTGTTCGAGTGCTGTTATCAGCGCGACTTCCCGGTCGTCGCGCGCGAGCTGCGCGACCGATTCGGCGGCTCCTACGAGGTCTTCCACGAGCAGCTTGCAGCCGCTGACCACTTCGACTGGGGACATTTCGGCAAGCCGTTTGAGATGTACGGGTACGCCTGCGCGTACACGCCCGACCCCGGCCGGCCGGGCGAGGCCGTGCTCCCGTTCGAGATCTCGACGGGCCGGCTGGTCGATGACGTCTGGGAGCAGTGGCTGGCGCTCGACCCGGTGCGGATGGCGCCGCGCTGCGCCGACGCGCTGAAGAGCATGCGCCGGATCTACCTCGACGCCGGCAAGAGCGACGAGTGGTTCCTCGATCTCGGCGCACAGGCGTTCGCGCACGAGCTCGACAAGCTCGGCGTGGAGCACACGCTCGAGCTGTTCGACGGCAAGCACGGCGGCATCACCTACCGCTATCCGGGAGCGATCCGCGAGCTGCTGCTCGCGCTCGACCGCTGACAAAACGAAAGGTTCGCCCGTGACCACCACCACCGAACAAGACCTAGCCTTCGCCGGCCCGGGCGCGCTCGCCGAACTGGTGCGCCTGCGCCAGGCCACGCCGCGTGAGCTCGTCGAGCTGTTCCTGCGGCGCATCGAGCAGCTCAACCCGCGGCTGAACGCGTTCCGCGTGACGCTCGCCGAGCAGGCGCTCGCCGAAGCTGACGCGATGACCGAGCCCGCCGGCCTACTCGCCGGCGTGCCCGTCGCGATCAAGGACGACCAGGCCGTCGCCGGCCAGGTCACGACGTACGGCTCGCGCAGCCACGGCCGCGCGAACACGGCCGACTCCGAGAACGTGCGACGCCTGCGCGCCGCCGGCGCGATCCCGATCGGGATCACGAACGTTCCCGAGCTGATGATCTTCCCGTGGACGGCGACCGATGCCAACGGGATCACGCGCAACCCGTGGGATCTGACGCGCACGACCGGCGGCTCGTCCGGAGGATCGGCCGCGGCGGTGGCGGCCGGACTGGTGCCGGCGGCGACCGCGTCCGACGGCGGCGGCTCGATCCGGATCCCCGCTTCAGCCTGCGGGCTGGTCGGGATGAAGCCGACGCGCGGACGTGTGTCGATGCTTCCGGATGCCGAGGGCTGGCTCGGCCTGTCGACCTACGGAGCGCTGACGCGGACGGTCGTCGACAGCGCGCTGCTGCTCGACGTGGTCCAGGGCGCGACGCCGGGCGATCGCAACGCCCCGCCGGCGTTCACCGGCAGCTATCTGGACGCCGCGGCGACCCCGCCGGCGCGGTTGCGGATCGCGGTCTCGCGCAAGATCCCACCGGGGATGATCGTCAAGCTGTCGGGCGACCAGCGAGGAGCTTGGGAGCGCACCGGCGCGCTGTTGCGCGAGCTCGGCCACGAGGTCGTCGAACGTGACCCGGCCTACGGGCTGGTCCAGCTCGACTTCGTGCAGATGTGGATGCGCGGGGTCTACGACCAGTCGCTGTCGATCCCCGATCGCTCGCAGCTCGAGAAGACCACCAAGCAGATGGCCGGAGGCGGGCAGCGCCTCGTTTCCGACCGTCGGCGCGACAAGCTGCTGGCAAAGCGCCCGGCCACGACAGCGCGGATCGCGGCGTTGTGGAACGAGGTCGACGTGCTGCTCACGCCGGGGCTGGCGAGCACGGCGATCGCCGCCGAGGGTGCGTACGGCAAGCCGGCGCCGCTGGCGATCGACAAGGCTGGGCGGTTCACGCCCTACACCGCGGTGTTCAACCTCACCGGTCAGCCGGCGATCACGATTCCGGCCGGCTTCGGATCAGACGGCCTACCGCTCAGCGTTCAGCTCGTCGGCCGCCACGGAGCCGAGGACACGCTGTACTCGCTCGCCGGCCAGATCGAGGCGGCGCGGCCCTGGGCCGACCAACGGCCGAAGCTCGCCTGATCGCGATCGAGATCGAGATCGAGAGCGCTAAGGCTGCGCGGCCTGGCGCGCGCCGCGGGACAGCAGGCGGGTGATCTGCGCGGCCGGGGCCGGGCGCGCGAAGTGGAAGCCCTGGGCGTAATTGCAGCCGAGCTGGTGGAGCAGGTTCGCCTGCTCCGCGGATTCGACGCCCTCGCCGACGACCTCGATGTCGAGCGCCCGCGCGATGTCGATCACCGCCTGAGCGATCGCCGTGCGCTTGCGATCGGACTCGATCCCGTCGACGAACGAGCGATCGATCTTCAGACCCTGGATCGGGAAGCGGTGCAGGTAGCCGAGTGCCGAGTAGCCGGTCCCAAAGTCGTCGAGCACCAGGGGCACGCCCTGGGCGCCGAGGTTGCGAAGCGTCACATGGAGGCTTTCGGACTCCTCGAGCAGCACGCTCTCGGTCAGCTCGAGGCGCAGCATCCGGGCGTCGGCGCCGGTCTCATGCAGGACCTCCTCGACGACGTGGTCAAGCGACCCGTGCGTGGCCTGCAGCGCCGAGACGTTGACCGACACCGAGAGCGGCGCAACACCTGGTCGCGAGCGTCGCCACTGCGCGGCCTGGCGGCAGGCCTCGTTCAGCACCCAGCGCCCGATCGGGAGGATCAAGCCGTTCTCCTCGGCGAGGCCGATGAACTCGCCGGGCGCGAGCAGCCCACGGTCGGGATGGTTCCAGCGCAGCAGCGCCTCGACCCCGACGATGTTGCGAGTCGGGAGGTCGACGACCGGCTGGTAGTAGAGCAACAGCTCGTCGCGCCGGATCGCCGCACGGAGGTCCTTCTCGGTCCGCAGCCTGCCGAGCATTCGCGCGTGCATCAGCTCGTCGAACACCTCGTAGTGGCCGCGCCCGCGCTCCTTGGCGCGGTACATCGCCGAATCGGCGCTACGGATCAGGTCCTCGGCGTCCGGGGAGTTGCCCGCCGACAGCGCGATACCGATGCTCGCGGTAACGAAGTGCTCGCCGAGTGCGAGTGAGAACGGGTCGGTGAACGTCGCGGCGACCCGCTCGGCGATCAGCACCGCGTCCTCGATGCCGTCGATCTGATCGGCGATCACGACGAACTCGTCGCCGCCGAAGCGGGCGACCGTGTCGCCCGGCCGCAGCGTGGCCGTGATCCGCGTCGCGAGCATGCTCAGCAGCTCGTCGCCGGCGCGATGGCCGAGGCTGTCGTTGATCACCTTGAAGTTGTCGACGTCAAGGAACAGCACCGCGACCGTGCTCGAGCGCCGCCGAGACTGGGCGAGCGAGACGCGCAAACGGTCGAGGAACAGCGCGCGGTTGGGCAGGCCGGTGAGCGGGTCGTGCAGCGCTTGGTAGGCGAGTGCCTGCTCGGCGAGCTTGCGCTCGAGGAACTGGCCGAGCTGTGCGCTTGCGATCGTGAGCGTGCGCAACGCGCCATCGTCGATCGGGCGCGGCGTCGTGTTGAAGAATTCGAGCACTCCGAGCACGCCGTCGCTGCCGACGATCGGCACCGCGACTGTGCGGTGAAGGCCGGCGCGGCGCAGCGCCGCAGCGCCGGGGCAGAGCTCCGCCGCGGGTGCGTTCTCCTCGCAGATCGGCTCGCCGCTCTCCCACGCCATCCCGGCCCAGCCGACGCCCTTGCGCAGCGTCGCCGCGCGCAGCGCGTGCTCGAGCTGTGCCGTGTCGGCCGGATCGGCGGTCGGCACCGACCACAACGTGTCGAAGCGGAGCTTGGAGGCGTCGTCGTCGAGTCGCCAGATCGCGGCGGCGTCCCAGGTCATCGTCGAGCCGAGCGCGTCGAGCAGCTTCGGGCCGGCCTCCTCGATCGTGGTCGAGTCGACCAGCCGCTGGGCGACGACGAGCTGCGCGCGCTGCGCGTTCTCGGAGCTGCGCCGCGCGGTGACATCGGTCGCGAGCACGACGCGGGCGTGCCGCCCGGCGAAGGTGAGCTCGTGGGAGACGATCTCGACGTCGATGATCGACCCGTCGTGCCTGCGGTGGCGCCAGCCGGTCGAGCGCTCGAAGCCGACGCCGCCGGCGCTCAGGTTGCGGTCCAGCGCCGCCAGTTCATTGCTCGGGCGCAGGTCCTTGATCGTCATCGAGAGGAACTCTGCGCGCGAATATCCGTAGTGCGCGATCGCGGCGTCGTTGACGGCGATCAGCGCGAGCGTGTCGAGGTCATAGACCCACATCGGCTGTGGGTTTCGCTCGAACGCGAGCCGGTACTGCTCGAGCGGAACAGCGTCATCGACCTCGGACGATTGCGGACCCACGTTCGCGATGGGGTGGTGGTCCATCCCTTCGCCATTCGACATCCGCGACCTCCTACTGCACCGGGCTAACTACGGATTTGCTGCGGGTTTCCCCTTAGTCGACAGGTTCGGCGTGCACGATCGTCGGACGCCCGTCCACATCCCGCCAGCGCGACTGGATCGTGAGCTCGCTGGTGTCGCCAGCGTAATGGATTCGCGCCACTGCCTCGTCATCGCCGAACTCGAGGCTGGTCACTGTCGCAGCAGTGACGGGCTGTGGCAGTGTCGCCGCGATCTGGGGCGCCTGGGGCTTGAGTTCGTCTGACAGATCCCCGACCACCGTCTCGAAATCACCCCGCTCCACCGCTTCGGCGTGGCGTTGGATGTGCTCCCTGGTCTTCGTCTCATCCATCTGCGCGATCCTCCTTCAAGAATGGGGGTTTTCTGCCGACCACGTGGCTAACGTAGCCAATCGAGGTAACTCAATGTCCTGGTCGGTATTTCGTGTTGTCGGTGCATCTCGGCGCTCTCGCAGCGCAAGCAGCTCCGTGCCCGGTGGGTCTGGCGCCCGCGCTCGGTCTGATCGCCACCCGGCGATGACCGGCATCAAGGTGTCGCCGGTCCACGGTCACCACTGCATCTGCGGTCGCTGCTCGATGCTCGCTCGCCAGCACGGCTAATTCTCAGCTGATTCCCAGCGTCTCGCGCAGCCCCGCGTCGAGGCCGCGCGGCGCGAATCCAAGCTCGTCGCGCGCCTTCTGGTCGGTCATCCAGAAGGTCACGCCGTCAGAGGTGCGGATCAGCTCGCCGAGGTTCGGGGGAAAGCCCATCGCTTTGCCGACCAGCGGACCGATCGGGATCGCGAGCTTCATCAGTGCCGGCGGCATCGCCACGCGCGGCGGCTTGCGTCCCGACAGCGCGGCTGTCTTGTCCATCAGCGCGCCGAGCGTTCCCTGCTCGCCGGCGAGGTTGTAGGACTGGCCGATTGCGCCCCGGTCATGGACCGCGATGATCCCGTCGGCGAGGTCCTCGACGTAGACGAAGTTAAAGCCCGAGTCGGCGAATACGCGGAGCTTGAGCTTGCCGGTGCGCGTCTGATCGATCAGGTTGCCCAGCTCGGACGGGTCATCGGGCCCGTACACGCCACCTGGCATCGCGATCACGACCGGTGCGCCTTTGGAGATTCGGTCAAGCGCAACCTGGTGGGCCTGGTACTTGGTCTCGTCGTAGTAGGAGAGGAACTCGGGCGGCTGGCGCCGCACGTAGCCCTCGTCGACTGCGCGCCGGCCGGTGTTGCCATAGACGTTGCCGGTCGAGATGTAGACGGCGCGCGCGACGCCGGCCTCGGCGGCGGCGTCGAGTACGCGCTCGGTCCCGCGGACGTTGGTGTCGTACATCGCGGCGTGCTCGGAGTCGGGGATTCCGACCTTGTAGACCGCGCCGATGTGAAACACCGCGTCGCAGCCGGCCGTGCCGTGGCGGATCGCCTCGGCGTCGGAGAGGTCGCCTTCGACGAGCTCGCAGCCGAGGTCGCGAAGGCGGCCTGCCTTCGCCGGCGAGCGGACCAGCGCGACCACGTCGTCGCCGCGTTCGCGCAGCTTGCCGGCCACGTGGCCGCCGATGAAGCCGGTGGCGCCGGTTAGGAAGGCCTTCACGGGCGCTGACTGTATTGCAGCGCCTGCGACTCAGCCAACCCGAGGTGCGAGCTCTGACCCCAGCAGTGCGACTGCGTCGAGGTCGTCATGGAGCAGCTGCTGGCACATCACGCGGCTGACGCCGGCGTCGCGCAGCACCAGCAAGCGCTCGGTCGCCTCGTCGAGCGTGGCGATGATCCACGCGGGCGGCGGGTCTGTCAGCAGCTTGTCGGCGTCCTGGCCGGTCACGGCGGCGAGCCTGCCGACACGTTCGCGCAGCTCGGAGTCGTCGCGGGCGACGATCACGCCGGTCATGACCGAGAACGGGATCGGCTCGCGTCCGGCGTCCTCGCAGGCCTTCACGATCCGCTCGCGGCGCGTGCGGATGTCGTCGACCGTTGCAAACGGCGTGTTGTATTCGTCCGCATAGCGAGCGGCGAGCGCAGCGCTGCGCGGTCCGCCGCTGCCGCCCATGATCAGCGGCGGATGTGGCCGCTGGACCGGTTTGGGCTGTGCGTCGAGATCGCGCAGCGTGTAGTGGGCGCCCTCGAACGTGAACGGCTGCTCGCCCAAGCCCCAGTTGCCGAGCACGATCTGGAGCTGCTCCTCGAGCACGTCCATCCGTTCCCGGGTCGACGCGAATGGGAAGCCGTAGGCCTCGTGCTCGCGCTGGTGCCAGCCCGCGCCGAGCCCAAGGTCGATCCGGCCGCCCGAGATGTGGTCGGCGGTGGTGACGATCTTGGCGAGCATCGACGGGTGGCGAAAGGTCGCGGGGGAGACCATCGTGCCGAGCCGCAGCCGTGAGGTCTGCGCGGCGAGTCCGCACAGCGTTCCCCAGGCGTCCAGCGCGCCGCGCTCGGGATGCTGGCCGTCGAGGTTCATGTAGTGATCGGAGCGAAACAGCGACGGGATCCCGTGCTGCTCACAGGATTGTGCGAGCGCGACCCACTGGGGCCACGTCACGCCCTCCTGACCTTCGATCATCAGGCACAGATCCACGGCGAGAAGTCTCGCAGCCGACCGCCGCCGATGTCGGCCAGGTCAGCCCGCGTTCACGACTCGGTTGCAGCCGGGCAGCGCGATCTGGATCGGCCCGTCGCTGGTGACGTTCAGCGCGACGTTGCAGTCGACGTGCGCGCGGGCGACGTCGATCGACGCGGTCGCGATGTTCGTCGCGTTGATCGTTACCGAGTTGCTGGACGGCGCCGCCGGCGTCGGTCCCCAGGTTTGTTTCGCGCTCGCGAACGTGAGCGTTCCCAGGTTCCCGCCCGTCAGCATGCCGATCCCAGGCGTGTTGACAGAGGCGACCGGGTCGCCGGTGCCGAACCCGTGTGAGGCGGCGTCGATCTGCCCCTCGGGATCGCCGTTGGAGGCGGTGTGCGCAGCCGATCGCAGCTTCAGGCCGGAGAGCCAGTAGGCGTGGTCGCCGACGATCCCGAGGCTCGGTCGGTCGCGCGCACCATCGACGACGTAGGTGACGTGCGCCGGGTTGAGGTCGACCGTGGCCGAGCCGAGGAACGCGGCCGCAGGCGCGAACTGGTCGTTGACCGCGAGCTCGAGGTGGTCTGGGAACGCCGGCGAGCACTGCGCCGCGTTCGGCGCCGCCGGGCACGGTTCGTAGACGTCGAGCTCGTAGCGGTAGCCGAGGCTCGAAAGCTTGTTCGCCGTCTGCGCGTAGAGCGCCGGGTTGACGAGCTCGTCGGCCGAGTTGTTCCACATCAGCACGGGCACGTTGCGCAGCGACGCGAGCACGTCGTTGTTTGCCTCGTCGCCGACCGTCGGCTGCGCGCGGGCGAACAGGTCGGGGAACTGCGCCCCGAGTTTGAACGTGCCGATGCCGCCCATCGAGTACCCGGTGATGTCGGTGTAGGCGGGGTTGAGGTGGTAGCTGCGCGCGACGTCGGCCCAGACCTCGAACACGTCGGCGCCGCCGAGGCCCTCGTACTCCTGGTCAGGCCCGCGCGCCTCAGGCGTGATCACGATCGACGGGATCGAGCGGTTGGCGAACTGCGCCTGATTGCGGCTGCCGGAATACTGGTTGTAGTTGGCAGACAGCGAGTGCAACAGCAGCGTCAGCCCGTAGCCGGCCGCCGGCTGCGCCGCCTTCGGGACGTAGATCGCGTAAGGCTGCAGGCGGCCCTGGTACTCGGGCACGCACGACGACGGATTGGTCGCTCCGCCGAACCCGCACTCGCTGGAGAAGTTGGCTCCCTGAGCGGGCTCGAAGTGGCTCGCGACGATCCGGTCGATCGGGCCGGTCGTGGGGACGGCGGAGTTGTCGGTGACGTCGTTGGCGAGCTTGGCGAAGTTGACGTTGGCAAAGAACGGCGAGATGTTGCCGGCGGCGAGCGCGGTGCCCTGCGACTGGTCTCGCCACCACGCGGCGTCGCTGACGGCCCCAAGCCCGGCGGTGACCGACGGGAGCGGTTCGGCCGTACGGAAAGCGACGTTGAAGAACGCCGCCGGGTTCGACGCGGCCCCGGCGCCTCCGGGGTGGGTCGCGTCGGCGACCGCTTGGGGCAACAGGTACTTGTGATTGGCGGCGTCCCACAGTCCGACGCCCATCGCTACGCGGACGGTGCTCTGGCCAGGGTTCCAGTCCTGGTGGGGGAGGTCGACCTCGATCTGGCGGCGCGTGCGGTCGACCGAAACGGTCGGCGTCGGTCCGGCGACGGGGGCATTGGTGCCCGCGTGCACGAGCTCGGCGACGAGCTTTGACCCGGACGGGTGCACGGTCAAGAACATGCTCGCCGGGGCACTCACGTTCGCGCCGTCGGGAAATGCAAAGACAGTTCCCGGCTTGCCGCCGATCGCGATCGAGAACGCGACCAGCGACGGGTTCTCGAGCGTGTTGAGTGTGACGCGGAACGCGGTCGCGCTCGCGAGCGGTCTGGTCCGGAACTCGACGAGATCGGCGGCGTCGTTCGCGTACCCGGGACCGGTCGGATATGTGTAGGTGCCGTTGGGCTTTGAGAACAGGTCGCCCTCGCTCGACGCGCGCGGATCGGTCGGGTCCGGCAGCTCGCGCGCGCCATGGTCGTCGTAGAGGTAGTCCTGGTAGAGGAACTCGCCGTCGCGGTAGGAGCTCGCGCCGGAGACGAGGATCGGCGGCGCCTTCCACGCGCCGGCGTTGGTGAGCTGCGGCGCGGTCGCCGGAGCTTGGTAGAGCAGGGCAGGGCCGGGGCGCGGCCCGGGTCCGGCGTACAACGAGGACTGAGTGGCTGCGCGCGCTGACGTCGCCGGAACCCCGCCGACGAGCGCCGCCGCGACGACGACGATCGCTTTCCGCATGCCCCGAAATGCTACGTCGCCGTAGGCAGCGATGCGCCGGTTCGCGCGATCATCTCCAAGGGTGAGCTCGATGCTGCGCGATCCCGCCGTCGCCGCGGTGCTGGCGAGGCTGCGCGCCCAGGCAGACGCCGAGGATCCGCCGGCGAAGGCCCTCGTCCACGAACGCGAGCTAGTCCTCGGTCGCAACGTGTACGGACGCGAGCGCGTCGAGCTCTACGGCGGCGCGCCGCTCGCGATCGCCGCTGACGTCGGCGAGCTGCTCCACGTGCTCGCGCTTGCGCGCCGCGCGCGCACGATCGTCGAGTTCGGCGCTTCGGTCGGCTACTCGACGATCCATCTCGCCGCGGCGCTGCGCGAGGTCGCGGGCGGTTCGCTGATCACTACCGAGCTGTCGGCCGACAAGGCCCGGGACGCGATCGCGAACCTGGCCGAAGCCCAGCTCGACGATCTCGTCGAGATGCGCGTCGGGGACGCACGCGAGACGCTGCGAGATCTTCAGGACGGCGTCGATCTCCTGTTCCTCGACGGCTGGAACGATCTCTACGAGGACGTGCTCGACGTGGTCGCTCCACGTCTGTCCGTCGGTGCGTTCGTGGTCGCCGACCTCAGCAAGGGACACGCGGCGCTCGAGCGCTACCGCGAGCGGATGCTCGATCCTCGGTCGGGCTACGCCTCGGTCGAGCTACCGCTCGACGACGGCGTCGTGCTTTCGACCCGCGTCTAGGTCAGCGAACGCAGGGCCTGCTGCACCGGATCGTCGCCGCCACCCAGGTAGACGATCTGATCGACCGCGAGCCGTTCGTCGAGCAGCGCGTCGAGCACGGCCGCGACGTCCTCGCGCGGCACGTCGCCCCGAAACGCATCGGTCGAGACCTTCACACGACCAGTGCCGGGCGCGTCGGTCAGCGGCCCGGGCCTGACGATCGTCCATTCGCGGTCGCTGCCACGCACGGCGGCGTCGGCCTCCGCCTTGGCCTGCAGGTAGACGTTGAACACGTCGTCGCCATCGGGCGGGTTCTCGGCGCCGACCGAGCTGACGATCACAAACCGCGACGCGCCGACCGCGACCGCCGCGGCGAGCGCTTTGATCGCGCCGTCACGGTCGACCGTCAGCTTGCGCTCGGCGCCGCTGCCCGGTCCCGCTCCGGCGGCGAACACGACCGCTTCCGCGCCCCCGACCGCTTCGGCCACGTCATCGACGGTCGCATGCTCGACGTCGCAGACGACCGGCTGCCCACCGGCGCTACGGACGTCGTCGGCGTGGCCGGGATTGCGGATCAGGCTCACGACCTCCTCGCCGCGGGCGGCGAGTCGTCGGGCCAGCACCAGTGCGATCTTGCCGTGTCCGCCAACGATCGCGATTCGCATGCCTCAAGCGTACCGGCGCCCGACGTGCGTCGCCCGGTAGGCGGCGAGCGCCGCGACCAGCGTCGTCGCCGCAAACGTCGCCGTGATCAGTCCGAACGCGTGGGTCGCCTGCGCCGGGCCAGGCCCGTGCAGCAGCCCGAGGTAGGCGGTCCCGAATCCGGCGACGCCAATCGCGCCTGCGACCTGCATCGAGGTCGTCAGCGCGCCGCTGATGTCGGCCGCGTGTTCGGGCGCCGCCGTGGACGTCAGGTGCTCGAGGATCGCGCTGAAGTTGGTCCCGAGCCCGAATCCGCCGATCCCGAGCAGGACCAGGAGCAGGCCCTCGGCGTGGTGCCCGGTGAGCATCGCTGCGCTGATCGCGACGTAGGCAAGCGTCAGCAGCCCACACCCGGCGGGCGCGACCATCGCCCGACTGCGGTCCGGGATCCGCCCGAGCAACCGGCCCGGGATGCCGAATGCGGCGACCCATGGAACCAGTGTGAGCCCAGAGATCAAAGGGCTGTCACCGAGACCCTGCTGCAGATACAGGGCGAGCGTGAACAGCAGCGCGAAGTACGTGCTGATCGCGATTGCCTGCGGCGTCAGGCCCCAGCGGATCCCCGGCCGGCGATCAGCACCACGGCCGCGATCGGCACGTTGATCAGGAAGATCGGGCGCCAGCCGGTGCCAAACAGCTCCAATCGCCGGGTTTGCGACGTTCACGATCGTCGTGTCTGCCTGGTACATGAACATCGGCGCGAGCAACACTGAAAGCAGCCTGCGCTCGCGCCCTGCGTCGGGAGCGGTAGGCGTCATACACGTACAACGGACCACCCGCCGCGGGCGTGAGACCCGGCGACAATGTCCCGGTCGTCCGCAACCAAGGAGACGTCGATGCCCGTCGGGAAGGCCAAAGCAGTAGCCCCGGATGAAGTGCAATCGGACTTTCAGTTCGTCGTGCCGTGCGTCACCGAGATCGACGACGACTGGATCAAGGACCACCTCGAACGCGATCATTTCTTCTGGCTGGACCTCACCTCACCCACCCATGAGCAGCTGGCCAAGCTCCGCGAGCTGTTCGGGTTTCACCCGCTGGCGATCGAGGACAGCGAGGAGTTCGGGCAGCGGCCGAAGCTCGACAACTACGGCGACTATGTGCTGCTCGTGTTCTACGGAGCCAGGGGCGATCGCGCCGACGGGTCCGATCCGCTGCGCGAGGTGCATCTGTTCATCTCGGGCAAGTACGTGATTACGATCCATCGCGACGCGCTGCTGCCGCTTGACGAGCAGCGCAAGCAGCTCGATGGACGGACTTTGCACAGCGAGCAGTTTTTGATCTACCGCGTGCTCGATTCGCTCACCGACAGCTTCTTTCCGATGCTGTCCGACATCGACGGCGAGATCGATCAGCTCGAGGACGCCGTGCTCGAGAACCCGACCGACCAACAGCTCGAGCGGCTGTTTGCGATCAAGCGCCAGCTCGTCGCGATGCGCAAGGTGGTCACTCCTCAGCGCGACATCTTCGCCCGCTCGATCGACCAGCTCGCTGAGCTGCCCGGCTTGCAGCTCGACGAACGCGACTACTTCCGCGACATCTACGACCACCTGATCCGGATCAGCGACCTGATCGACTCCTACCGCGATCTGCTGTCCGGGGCCACCGACCTGTACCTGTCGACCGTCTCAAACCGCCAGAACGATGTGATGAAGCAGCTCACCGTGATCGCCACGATCTTTCTGCCGCTTAGCTTCATCACTGGATTCTTCGGCCAGAACTTCGCTTACCTGGTGACAGATCTGATCCGCGCGCAGTGGGCGTTCTGGGTGTTCGGCGTCGGCAGCATGGTCGCCACATGCGTCGGTCTGCTGGTCTACTTCCGCCGCAAGGGCTGGGTGTAGCCGCCGGTCACAGCTCGGGCCGGTAGGTCCCGAAGCTCCAGAGGTTGCCCTCCGGGTCGCGGGCACCGTAGAACGAGCCATACTCCGGGTGCTGCGGCGGCTCGAGGATCTCGGCGCCGGCTTCGCTGGACCGGCGATGGTGCGCGTCGATGTCCTCGACCACGACGTACGCCCACCCCTGGCCGGGGCGGCGATGGTCGTCGTCGCCGCGCCACGAGCCGAGCATCACGAGCCCGCCGCCGTAGCGCAGCTCGGCGTGGGCGACCGTTCCGTTGGCTCCTTCGTGGACGACGCGGCGCTCGAAGCCGAACGCTCGCTCCAGCCAGTCGATCGCGGCGTGCGCGTCGTGGTATCGCATCGAGGCGTAGATGTCCTTGGGCATGCCCGGGACCCTACGGCGCGGACCGCCGCCCGTCTTGGACGAATCTGAACCGCCGGCTAAGCGGCGACGCCGATCCCGTCGGGCAGCAGGCTCGCGACGAACGCGCTCGGGCTGATCCCGGCGAGCTCGCGGAAATCGCGGTTGAGGTGAGCCTGGTCGTAGTAACCGCAGGCCTGCGCGATCTCGGCGAAGCGCCGCCCGCGCGCGGCGGTCAACGAGCCCACGGCCCGCTGGAAGCGCAGGAGTCGGGCGACGGTCTTCGGCGACGGGCCGAGCTGCTCGTGAAACCGCGACACGAGATGACGGTTGCTGCAGCCGAGCTCGGCGCTGAGCGCTCTGATCTCGATGCGCCCGCCCGTCTCGCACAGGCGCCGCCACGCCCACCGCACGTCGGGCGACGGAGCGCGTGCCATCGACACGCGGCGGGCGATGTAGTCGTCGAGGATCTCAAAGCGCAACTCCCACGTGCGCGCGCATTCCAGGCGTTCGACGAGCTCTCGCACACCGTCTCCGAGGACGGCGTCGAGCGGCACCACGAGGTGGTCCGACAGCTCGTGCATCGCGATCCCGAACAGCATGTGCGCGCCGACCGGTGACAGATCGATCTGGACGCCGCGCAGGCCGCCGTGCTCCTCGGTGACCGCGTAGGACGGATGCAGCGGCGCGACGAAACAATCGATCTCCGCCGCCGCGTGGCCGGGACCGCTGACCCGCAGCCGCGGACCGAAGCCGACGATGATCGTCACCTGATCCTGAGCGATCTCGCGCCTGCGGGCGGTGGCGGTGCCGGCGTGGACGTAGCCGCAGTAGCCGTTGACGACCCCCAGCAGCCGCTCGTCGGGCGCTCGCTGCACTCGCAGGAGCCGACCGTGCTCGTCGGACTCGTGTCGCAGCACTGCGGGTGTCACCGCTGCCACCGTTCACTTGTACCACGGTTGCGTCAGACTGCCGTCGACCAATGAGCCGGCGATGACCAACCTCACCGACCCGAGCGAGCTGATGGCGCTGCTCGAGATCGAGTTCGCCGAGCGGACCCCTCAGCGCGTGACCGGCTCGATCGCCGCCGACGAGCGCCACCACCAGCCGTGGGGACTGGTGCACGGCGGGCTGTACACGACCGCGGTCGAGACGTTCGCGACGACTGGCGCGGTCGAGGCGGTCAAGGACGCCGGCCAGCGCGCAGTCGGCGTGTCGAACACGACGGACTTTCTGCGCCCGCACCAGCACGGCCGCTTGGCGGTCGTGGCGGTGCCGGTGCATCAGGGCCGTACGCAGCAGCTGTGGGAGGTCGAGATCCGCCGGCCCGAGGACGACAAGCTCGTGGCCCGCGGCCAGGTGCGGTTGCAGAACGTCCCCGAATGACCGGACGCGACTTCGTTAAGGCGCTCGCGTCGGGCGAGGCGCAACCGCCGCCGATGGCGCGCCTGATCGGGCTGCGAGTCGCCGAGGTGGGCGACGGCGAGGTGACGATCGCCTGCGACGCCGACGAGGCGTTCTACAACCCGATGGGGATCGTCCACGGCGGTCTTCTGTGCACGCTGCTCGACACCGCGATGGGGCTGTCGCTGCAGACGCTGCTGGATCCCGGAACGGGTCTGACGACAATCGAGATCAAGGTCAACTTCCTCAAGGCAGTCCGCGCGACCGACGGCGAGCTCACCGCCGTCGGACGGGTCGTCAAGCGCGGCCGGCGCGTCGCGTTCGCCCAAGCTGACCTGCGCGACGGAGCGGGCAACGCGGTGGCCAACGCGACCAGCAGCCTGCTGATCGCCGAGCGACCTTGACACGGTCGTCAATCTGCAGTTGAGGACAACGCGAGCCAGGAGACCATCCGAACATGCAGCTTGACGGGATCCACCACATCACGTGCATCACGGCCGACGCGCCGGGGAACGTCGATTTCTACGCGCGCGTGCTCGGTTTGCGGATGGTCAAGAAGACCGTCAACTTCGACGCGCCCGACGTCTACCACCTGTACTACGGCGACGAGCGCGGGGCTCCGGGCTCGATCCTGACGTTCTTCGAGTTTCCTGACGCGGCCCCCGGGCGTCCCGGCACGGGGATGATCCACCGGCTGCGCTGGCGGGTCGGATCAGCCGATGCGCTTGGGTTCTGGGAGCAGCGGCTCGAGCGCGAGGGCGTGGAGCTCGACCGCAGCGGCGGTGACGGAACGCTGCGGTTCAGTGACCCCGAGGGGCTCGGGCTCGAGCTCGCGGTCGTTCAGACCGACGACCCGCCGCTCGCCGCGCGTGCCGACGACATCCCCGCAGAGCACGCGCTGCTCGGCTTTGACGGCGTCCGCGTGTTCGGTGATGCGCGCGAGCGCGAGAACCGCCTGCTGACCGAGGCGATGGGGTTCGCGATGACAGCGCCGGGGGAGTACGAGATCTCCGGCGGCCACCGCAGCGCGGTCTACGGATACGACGAACCGCCGGCCGCGGCTGGGCTCCAGGGTGCCGGGACTGTCCATCACATCGCCTGGTGTGACCGCGACGACGAGCACGCCGGCTGGCGCGACGCGCTCGCGCAAATCGGCGCCGGGCCGACCTCGATCATCGACCGGCAGTACTTCCTGAGCATCTATTTCCGCGAGCCCCGCGGCGTGCTGTTTGAGCTGGCGACGCCGAGCCCCGGCTTCGCGGTCGACGAGGACCCCGAGCACCTAGGTGAGCAGCTGCGCCTGCCGCCCCAGCACGAGCACCTGCGCGAGCACCTGGAGGCGACGCTGACGCCGCTGGCGAACCCGCGGGTGAAGACGGCACAGTCCTGAGCAACGAGCCGAGAGGAGAGACGATGGCGGTCAACTGCAAGCATCTCGATCAGGTGACGGTTCGCCGGCCCGAGCAGACCCCGGGCTGCGAGGACTGCCTGGCGATTGGCGCCCAGTGGGTGCATCTGCGCGTATGCCGAAGCTGCGGCAAGGTCGGCTGCTGTGACTCGTCACCCAACCGCCACGCGTCCAAGCACGCGCGCGAGACCGCGCACCCGATCATCACCTCGATGGAGCGGGGCGAGGATTGGTCCTACTGCTTCATCGACGACGTCGCGTTCATCATCGACGAACGCGGCTGAGCCGACGCTCTAGAGCCTGAAGAGCGTCAGCGTCGCCACGAACTTCGGCGACGAGTGCGGCGAGTAGTTCCTGGAGTCGTCGAACTGGACCTTGTAGGTCTGAAATCGCTGACGGCCCGGATAGAACCTGGCCTTGCGCTTGAGTAGCCCGCAGGCGCCCTGTGCGCGGCCGAACTTCGCGGTCGTCTGGACCTTTTTGCGGTGCAGGTAGTGGGCGTAGATCTCGGCGCCCGGCCTGAACCCGGAGAAGCTGTAGGTCACCTTCCTGGTCGGCTTGGCGGTCGCCGGATTGGTCGCGACGGCGAGGTTTGCGGTCTCGAACGTGGTCGCCGCGGTTGCGCCGTTGTCCTCGTCGGTCGCCGTCAGCGTGAACGGCTGCGCCGCGGGCTTGAACGTCGACAGGATCGGAGCCTGGATGCTCGTCGTGAACGCCCCGGTGGGGTCCGCGATCGCCGTGCCGAATGCGCCCGCCGGCGTGCTCTCGAGGTCGATGCTGTCGCCCGCGACGAAGCCCGAGCCGATCACCGTCATCGTGCCCGCGCCGCCACCGGCGTTGATCACGCACGCCTGCGTCACTCCAATCGCCTGCGCGGAAGCCTGTGCCGCGAGCACCCCGGATGTGGCGAGCGCCGCCGACACGACCGCCAGCCCCATTCGCCGCGACCCGCTCAGAAGATCACAGACCGACATGTTGCCCTCCCAGCCTCATGGCTCTTGCACGCTCGCGATCCCGCGGCCAGGGTACCTGAGGCGTCGCCGACGGCACGGCCGGCGCCAGTGATCCAGGTCGCGCCGACGAGCGAAGACATTGACGTACCCCGGGTTCAGCTTCCGGGCTAGGTAAGGGAGTTTCAGATGACTGATCCCGTTCGCACGGCACCAGAGCCGCGCACGGATGGTGCTGTGCGCGAGCTCGACCGCGACCCTGTCGAGCGCAAGAAGTTCTTGAAGATGACCGGCCGGACGATGGGCTCGACCGCCGCAGCCGGTGCCCTCGCAGCGTTCATCGCCGCGTGCGGCAGCAGCAACTCGAGCAGCTCGACGACGTCGAGCGCCGCAGCGTCAGCGAGTGCCTCCACGAGCAGCACGGACGCTTCGTCGGGCATGGGCGATCTCGCGATCGTCAACTACGCCCTGACGCTCGAGTACCTCGAGGCGCAGTTCTACGACAAGGTGGAGCAGAGCGGCCTGTTCAAGGGCGCGACGCTGTCCCTGCTCAAGCGCTTCGGCGCCGAGGAGCACGCGCACGTCGCGGCGCTCAAGGGGGTCGCGACCAAGCTCGGCACGCCCGCGCCGATGCCGACCGGGAAGTTTCCGTTGCAGAGCGCCACGCAGGTGGCAAAGCTGGCGGCGACGGTCGAGAACCTCGGGGCGTCCGCGTACCTCGGACAGGCGGGCTTGATCCAGAGCAAGGAGATCCTCGCGGCAGCGCTTTCGATCCACACGGTCGAGGCGCGTCACGCGGCGACCCTGAATCTGCTGCTGAAGCAGTCGCCGACCCCCGACGGCGGATTCGCCAAGCCGATGACGATGGCCCAGGTGCTCAAGGTCGTCAAGCCGTTCATCGCCTAACCCGGCACTGCAAGAGAGGAACCCTCCAGATGACACGTTCTGATTCAAAAGCCCCTGGGCTCGACGCCGTCGAGGTCCACGGGATGACGCGGTCGAGCTTCGTACTGCGCGGCGCGCTCGCCGCTGGCGCCGCGTACGGCGCGAGCGCGGTCACGCCGTTCGTCCGCGACGCGTTCGCCGCCTCCAAGCCGACCGACGTCGACATCCTGAACTTCGCACTGACGCTCGAGTACCTCGAGGCCGACTTCTACAAGGCCAAGGGGAAGTCGGTCGGCCTCAGCGGCGAGGCGAAGTCACTTGCCGCGATGTTCGGCGACCAGGAGAGCGAGCACGTCGCGGCGCTGATGCAGGCAATCAAGCACGGGGGTGGAACGCCGGTCAAGAAGCCGACGTTCGTGTTCCCCGGCAACGACCAGGCGAGCTTTCTGAAGCTTGCCTACCTGCTCGAGAACACCGGCGTCGGCGCCTACAACGGTGCCGCCCCGTCGATCACCAACACTGACATCCTGGCGGCGGCCGGCTCGATCGTCCAGGTCGAAGCCCGCCATGCGGCCGCGATCGGTGTGCTCACGCACAAGTCGGTCACGCCGAACGGGCCGTTTGATGTGCCGCTGACCAAGAAGCAGGTGCTGGCGAAGGCAGGGCCGCTGATCAAGTAGCGCACAGCCGCGACGGCGGTACCGTGTTGGAGACCTCCCGCAAGTTGAAAGGCGGCCCTCGATGACACGATTTCGCCGCAGGCACCTGGTGCCTGCATTGGTCGCGACCGTCGCGCTGATTGTCGCAGCGCCGGCCGGCGCCAGCCGGGCGCCGAGCGGGAAGGAGCGCCGCGCGCTGACCAGCGCGGTGCTCGCCTCGCATGTCGGCGCCATCAACAAGGTCCCGCGCAGCCATTTCCGGGTCACCGGCCAGCGCGTGTCGAGCGTCAGCGGCTCTTGGGCGAAAGCCGAGCTGGTCGCCCGTCCCGCGTTTCGCTCGACCTTCCAGAACGCGATCGTGATCGCCGTCAGGCCAGCCGGCACCACTCAATGGGTCGTCGTCGACCTCGGCAGCGCGGAGGTCGGGTGCGGCATCGCTCCCAACAAGGTGCTCGCTGACCTATTCAACACCAGGACGCCGTGCCCTCCGGGCGCCGGTATCGGCTGAGCCTGATCAGTTAATCCCGCCTGCGGGATACTGGGGCAGGTGCGCGGAAGTTCGACTGACGCGCCCCGATCCGTGGGGTTGAGGGGCCGCCCGAAGTGCCGGCCAGAGATGTAGCCGGACGGGCGGGGCGCACCACCGTGCGTGCCGCCCGCTGGACGAACCGGCGGGTCAGAGGCGAGTACGTCAAGCGCGTCGGCGGTCCCGCGCGCGCCCGCGTGATCACGATCTTCGGCCTCGTCCTGGCGCTAAACGGGGCCGACAACGCGACCGTCGGCGCGGTCGCGCCGCAGCTCGAACACGCATTTCACATCGGCAACACGAAGATCGGGCTGCTGAGCGCGGTCGCGCTGCTCGTCGGCGCCGTGTTCACGATTCCCGTGGGGATGCTCGTCGACCGCACCAAGCGGGTCCCGATCCTGTCGCTGAGCATCCTGCTGTGGAGCGTCGCCTCGCTGATGAGCGCTTTCGCGGGCAGTTACTCGAGCCTGCTCCTGACCCGCCTGCTGCTCGGCGCCGTGACCGCGACCGCCGGGCCGGCAATCGCGTCGCTGACCGGCGACTACTTCCCCGCGCGTGAGCGCGGGCAGGTGTACGCGTACATCCTCGGCGGCGAAATCGCGGGCACGGCTTTCGGCTTCATCATCAGCGGCACGGTCGCCGCGATCACCTGGCGGGCGGCGTTCCTGCTGCTCGCGATCCCCGGCTTCTTCCTCGCGCGTGAGCTGTACCGGACCGTCCCAGAGCCGTTGCGTGGTGGGCAGAGCCGGCTCGAACCCGGTGTGATCGATCTCCAGCAGGCGGCCGCGGGCGGCGTCGCCCGGCCGGCGGCGGATCCGGCCGACGCCGATTCGGCGCCGGTGGCGGCCGACGACCTCGCGCGCGAGGCCGTGCGACAGCGCGGGGTGCAGCCCGACCCGGAGCTTGTGCTCAAGCAGGACCCCCGTTCGCTTTCGATCGTCGACGCGGTCAAGTACATCCTCTCGATCCCGACCAACATCCTGCTGATCATCAGCTCGGCACTCGGGTACTTCTTCCTCTCGGGGCTGTCGACGTTCGCGTTGCTGTTCGTGCGCGGCCACTACCACGCCAGCCAGGCGACTGCGGAGCTCGTGCTCGCGTTGCTCGTCGCCGGCTCGTTGGTCGGGACGCTGGTCAGTGGGCGCGTGACCGACTCGATGCTGCGCCGCGGCGTGCTCGAGGTGCGCGTCTGGATCCCGGCGCTCTGCTATCTCGGCGCGACGGCGCTGCTGATCCCGGGCCTCCTTGGCCGGCATCTGACGCCGTCGTTGTGGTTCGACGTAGGCGGCGCCACGCTGCTATCGGCCGCCAACCCGCCGCTCGATGCCGCGCGGCTCGACATCATGCCCGCCGGTCTGTGGGGCCGGGCGGAGAGCACCCGGACGGTGTTGCGATCGCTTGCGCAGGCGTTCGCGCCGATCGTGTTTGGCGGCCTCGCCGACCTGATCGCCGGGATCGCGCCCGAGCAGGCGCCGATCGGGACCCACCCGGGCGTGATCTCCCCTGGCGCCGCTCGCGGACTGGAAATAAGCTTCCTGCTGCTGCTGGGTACGCTCGCCGCCGCAGGCATCTTCTTGTTGCGCGCGAGGGCAACCTACCCACGCGACGTTGCCACCGCGGCGGCGTCGCACCAAGGATCGGTCG
Source organism: Solirubrobacteraceae bacterium (assembly GCA_036490775.1). Taxonomy (GTDB): domain Bacteria; phylum Actinomycetota; class Thermoleophilia; order Solirubrobacterales; family Solirubrobacteraceae; genus Palsa-465. The sequence goes on from DASXDD010000196.1 coordinate 25,000, forward strand.
ACGGAGACATCGGGGCTACACCAGACGTGGAGGTGACGAACTGAGCGATCAAACGGCGACTTCGCACGCGCGGGATGCGACGGCGATGCCGGACGAGTTCTCGCCCCGGCACCTGATCGTTCGGGTCGCTCAGATCGCGGCCGTGATCGCGGTCGTCGCGATCGCGATCAGCGCGCTGCCCGGGCTCGACGACGTCCGCGCGCGTCTCCAGGGAGCGGCGCCGGCCTGGATCATCGCGGTCGCGCTCGCCGAGGTCGGCTCGTGCGCGGGCTATCTGCTTGTGTTTCGCGAGACGTTTTGCACGCAGATGCCGTGGGGCTTGAGCTATGAGATCGCGATGTCCGAGCTGGCGGCCAACTCGCTGTTGCCGGCCGGCGGCGCCGGCGGGCTCGCACTCGGCGTGTGGGCGCTGCGCGAGTCCGGTATGCCGACCGCGCACATCGCGCGTCGCACGGTCGCGTTCTTCGTCGTGACCAGCGCCGCAAACTTCTTCGCGCTGATCGTGGTCGGGCTCGGCGTGTTCGTCGGCATCCTCGCCGGACGCGGGTCAGCGGTGCTGACGCTGGTGCCGGCGCTGGTGACGGCACTCGGGGTCCTCGTCGTCGGGTTCAGCCCGCGGCTGCTGCGCGCGCTGGGCAACCGAGGGTCAGGCACCGAGCTCGAGGGCTGGCGCGGTCGCGCGCGGGCGGGCCTGCACAGCGGGCTGCACGCGACCGCCGACGGCGTCGAGCAGGCGATCCTGCTGCTTCGCTCGCACAGCCTCGGCGTGATCGTGGGCTCGTTCGCATACATGGCGTTCGACATCGCAGCGCTCGGATTCGCGTTCGCCGCCGTCGGCCAGGAGCCGTCGTTTGGCACGCTCGTGCTCGGCTACCTGATTGGCCAGCTCGGCAACCTGATCCCGCTGCCCGGCGGCGTCGGCGGCACCGAAGGCGCGCTGATCGGGGTGTTCGCGCTGTATGGCATCAATCTGACCGAGGCAACCGCGGCGGTCCTCATCTACCGCCTGTTCCAGCTCGCGATTCCGGCGCTACTTGGCGCGCCCGCGTTCATCATGCTGCGCCGCAGGCTGGCGGGCGCTGACCGCCCCGGCCTCGTGTGCGCGCCGCTCGGGCTCGAGGTCGTGCGGCTTCCCTCGGCAAGCGCGGCGCGCTGAGATTCAGCTCGCGCTGCTCGCGATCGGGCAAGCCTAACCGCGGCTAGTTGCGGCAGGCGTTGACTGCCGCAATCGAGGCGCGGGTCGCGGTGCCCAAGCGGCCCGATAGGGCCTCGGCCCGCTCTTCATCGGCGAACTCGCGCAGCGCGTCTGGGGTGTTGTATCCAGCGGCCTCGAGGTGATCGAGCAGGCACGCGCAATTGATCACCTGGCCGGAAGCGGAATGCTCGCAGCCGGCGATGAACTGCGCCCGCTGGGTGCCGGTGAGCTGACGACTGCCGGCCTGCGTGAGCCCGAACACGCCGAGTGCGGAGATCAGCAGCGCGAGGATCGTCGCGGTGGGGAGCACCCAGCCCGGCGTCCCGCGCGTGGAGTACCCGTCGACCGCGACGACCATCGTCTGCCCGGCGACGTCGCCGATCCGCTGGCGGCGGGCGCGTCCGGTTCGGAGCATGCTCACCAGACCCGACAGATACAGCGTCGGCAGCTGATCGACGATCCGCAGGAGCGAGCGAGTCGCGATCGCGCGTGTCGTCGCGTCGCCTCCTGCCGCCGCCACGACCCGGATCCCGTACTGGCGCTTGCCGATCGTCTGGCCGTCGCGAGCCTCGAGCACGAAGTGGTAGATCACGTCGAGGACCACGACCAGCCACAGGTGATCGATCGCCGCGACCTTCCAATGCAGGACGAGGCAGATCGCCGCGTAGATCGCGTACACGATCAGGTTGTCGATGATCGCGGCGCTGATCCGCCACCGAACTGCCGCATCGGCGCGGTCAGGCGCTAGCGCAATCGCCGCCGGCGACAGTTGCGGTGCCGGCGGGCTGGCCGCGGGCGTCGATGTCCAGCCAGGCGGAGCAACACTCCCAGCGCCAACGTCCTCCATGTACCCCATGCGCCGGGGTATCGGGGAGCGTCAACCTCTGCTTGAGATGCTGCCGAGGGCCGTGGACGGTCGGCGGTTCAGGCGCTGACAGCGATCCGCTCGACGGCGTCGCCGCAACCGACGAGCACCTCGGCGACCATCGACGCGGGAAACAGGCCGTGCTCGATCACCCCAGGCTCAGACGACAGTCGCGCGGCGAGCGCCGCGGCGTCGTCGAACTCGCCGACGTAGTCGGCGATCACGCCGCCGTCGGGGCTGAACGGCGTGTGCCGAACCGTCACCGGATCGAGCCGGGCGAGCGTGCTCGCGAGCCCATACTGCAGGAGCTCGAGCGGGATCGGGGGCGTCAGCCGGTCGACGAGCTTGTCGGAGGAGACGATCACGACGAACCGGTCGGCGGACACGGCGACCGCCTTCTCGCGGGTGTGCGCCCCGCCGCCGCCCTTCACGAGCCATCCCGACGGATCGACCTCGTCGGCGCCATCGATCGCGATGTCCAGCCGCCGGGGCGCGACGGGTCCGCTGAACTCGACCACGTCGAGCCCAAGGCGCACCGCTTCGCTCGCCGTGGTGGGCGAGGTTGCCACGCAGCGGATGTTCAGCTTGCGCTCAGCCAGCGGGGCGAGCAGCTGCATCGATGTCGAGCCCGAGCCGAGCCCGACCCACATGCCGTCCTGCACGAGCTCAGCGGCTGCGTGCGCCGCCAGTTGCTTCTCGCGCTCGATGTTGGTAGCCGCGTCGGACACTCCAGAACCCCAGGCGCGCACACTAATGGTTGGCGACTAGCCTTGCCGACGATGGCCGGCCCGCTTCGCTTTGACCCGATCGCCGAGGCACGGCGCCAGTGGGACCGCAACTGGGGCGATGACGCGACGCCGAGCATGGCGGCCGTCACGTCGATCATGCGCGCGCAGCAGATCGTGATGGCCCGCCTCAACGAGCTGCTGGAACCGCTGGACCTCACGTTCCCGCGCTACGAGGCGCTGATGCTGCTGTTCTACAGCCGACGGGGAGAGCTGCCGCTCGGCAAGATCTCAGACCGCCTGCAGGTCCATCGAGCGAGCGTCACCAACGTGATCGACAAGCTCGTCGACAGCGGCTACGTCGAGCGCGTGACACACGAGCAGGACCGCCGGGCAGTGCTGGCTCGGATCACCACGCAGGGCAAGCGGACCGCGCGTCGGGCGACGAAGATCCTCAACGGCGCCCGCTTCGGGATGACGCCGCTTGATCGCGGCGCGTGCGAGCAGCTGTTCTCGATGCTCGAGCCGCTGCGCTCGGAGGCTGGCGACTTCTCCAGTCCGTAGGCCTGATGGTTGACAAGTCGCACTGAGATATGCGACCTTTCAACTATCTGATGGCCACATATCTCCCACGCTCGGCGGACGAGCGCGACGTGTCGTTCACGACGCTGTCGGGCGAGCCGATCGACGCGCTCTACACCGAGGAGGATCTGCCGGCGGCCGATCGGATCGGGCGACCGGGCGAATACCCGTTCACGCGCGGCGTGTACCCGACGATGTACCGCGGGCGGCTGTGGACGATGCGCCAGTTCGCCGGGTTCGGCACCGCCGAGGAGACCAACGAGCGATTCCGCTATCTGCTCGACCACGGCCAGACGGGGCTGTCCACGGCGTTCGACATGCCGTCACTGATGGGCCATGACTCCGACCACCCGCGGTCGCTGGGCGAGGTCGGGCGCGAAGGCGTCGCGGTCGACACGCTGGAGGACATGCAGCGGCTGTTTGCGGGGATCGACCTCGGCGCGGTCAGCGTCTCGATGACGATCAACGCGCCCGCGGCGATCATGCTCGCTTACTACGTCGTCGCGGCCGAGCAGAGCGGCGTCCCGGCCGACCGGCTCGGCGGCACGATCCAGGCCGACATCCTCAAGGAGTACATCGCCCAGAAGGAGTGGTGCTTCCCGATCGACCCGGCGATGCGGCTGATGGGCGACATGATCGAATGGTGTGCGCCGAACATGCCGCGCTGGCACCCGGTGAGCATCAGCGGCTACCACATCCGCGAGGCCGGCTCGACCGCCGCCCAGGAGCTCGCGTTCACGCTGGAGGACGGGCTCACGTACGTGCGCCAGGCGGTCGACCGCGGCCTCGACGTCGACGATTTCGCGCCCCGCCTGAGCTTCTTCTTCAACGCGCAGATCGACTTTTTCGAGGAGATCGCCAAGTACCGCGCCGCGCGGCGGATCTGGGCCCGCGAGCTGCGCGAGACGTTCGGCGCCCGCAACCCGAAGTCATGGCTGATGCGTTTTCACACGCAGACCGCGGGCGTGTCGTTGACCGCCCAGCAGCCGCTCAACAACATCGTTCGGACCGCGATCGAGGCGCTCGCGGGCGTGCTCGGCGGCACCCAGTCGCTGCACACCAATTCCTACGACGAGGCACTGGCGCTGCCGACCGAGGACGCTGTCCGGATCGCGCTTCGCACCCAGCAGATCATCGCCCACGAGACGGGCGTGACAAACACGATCGACCCGCTGGGCGGCAGCTACTTCGTCGAGGCGCTGACCGACCGCCTCGAACAGCAGGCGTATGAGTACTTCGCCAAGATCGCCGAACTCGGCGGGATGGTGGAGGCCGTCAAGCGCGGCTTTCCCCAGCGTGAAATCGCCGACGCCTCCTACGAGCTCCAACGGGAGATCGACGCGGGGGACCGGATTGTCGTCGGCGTCAACGCGTTCGCCGACGATAGCGATGGAAAGACGCCGCTCCTGCGCATCGACCCGGCGCTCGAGCAAAAGCAGATCGACCGCGTCCAGGCAGTCCGCGCCCGTCGCGACGGCGCTGCAGTCGAGTCGGCGCTGGCGGAGATCACTCGCGCCGCGTCGCGCGAGCGCGAGAATCTGATGCCCTCACTGCTGCACGCCGCGCGCGTGCACGTCTCCGAAGGCGAGATCGTCGAGGCGCTGCAGAGCGTCTGGGGCGACTACCGCGAGACGCCGGTCTTCTGACGCGTCCGCGGTAGCGGCCATCGCAGCTCGCGCCCGGCGGTCAGCCCGTCGGGCCGCACGACCAGCACGATCACCAGCAGACCCGCGACGACCAGCTGGGTCGTAGCCGCCGGGAGCGAGAGCGACACGCCGAGCACGGACTGGCCCTGCTCCAAGTTGTTGAGGATCGTCGTCACCGCAGAAATCGCGACCGCGCCGACGACCGCTCCGGTGAGGCTGCGCATGCCGCCGACGACGAGCATCGCGATGATCAGGAACGTGATCGAGAGGTCGAACGAGCCGGGGCCGATCGAACCGAGATAGTGGGCGTACAGCGCGCCCGCCACGGCGGTGATCATCGCGCTCAGCGTGAATGCGATCCGCCGCTCGCGCTCGACGTGGATCCCGAGCGAGCGCGCAGCCGCCTCGTCCTCGCGCGAGGCGACGAGGCGTCGGCAGAAGCGCGATTGCTGATAGGCGAACGCAATGACTATCGCGATCCCGGCCCACAGCAGCAGCTGCCCGACATGCACGTCGCTGGGGATCGCGCTGACGTTGCCGCTGCCGCCCGTCAGGGCGCTGTCGTTGGTGACTACGTCGGTGACGATCACGAGCAGCGCGAGCGTGGCGATCCCGGCGGCGAGGCCGGATAGCCGCATCAGCGGAACCGAGACCGCGAACGCGAGCACGCCGACGAAGCCGGCGGCGATCAGGATCGCGGGCGTCGTGGCGAAGTGCGCGTGCGCGAGGAAGCCAGGCAGGTTCGGCAGCAGCGCGCCCTTGACGAACGTCGGAATCGTGATCAACGCACACGCGTAGGCGCCGAGCGCCATGAACGCGATATGGCCGAACGACAGCACGCCCGAGTTGCCGGCGAACACGTAAAGGCCGACCACGAGCAGCAGGTTGATCAGCGCCGGCGGCGCGTCGATCGGCCCCGCGGCGAGCGCCAGCGCGACGATCCCGGCGATCAGCGCGACCGGCGTCCACAGCGCCCGGACGACTGACGCGCCTGAGGCGCTCACACTCTCACCCCGGCGGCGCGCGCGCCGAACAGGCCCTGCGGCCTGCCCAGCAGCATGAAGATCACGATGCTGAACAGGATCGCGTCGTGGTAGGGGAGGAGGTTGGACGGAAGCGTCGCCTGCAGCACGACGCTGACGATGCCCAGCAGCAGCCCGCCGACGGTCGCGCCGACGACGCTCCCCATCCCGCCGACGACGACAGCGATGAACGCGATCAGCGTCGGCTGCAGACCTAGGTCGGTCGACAGCGAGCCGCTCTGCATCGTCAGCAGGGTCGCCGAGATGCCCGCGATCGCGCCACCGATCGCGAATGCGACCGCGATCACGCGGTTGGCGCGGACGCCCGCCAGGCGGCTCATCGTGAAGTCCTCAGACGCCGCCCGCAGCTGGATACCGACCAGCGAGCGGGTCAAGAACAGCCACAGCCCGCCCAGCACAGCGATCGTCACCGCCACCGTCAGGATGTCGATCTTCGCGATGTGCACCGAGCCGATGCTGACCGCGTGGTTGAACGATGCCCCGAAGTTGACGCTCTCCGGACGCGCGCCGGCGATCAGCACGACCAGGTTCTGGATCAGGATGCTGACTCCGAACGAGGCGACGAGCAGCGTGACGCCGTCGGCGCGGCGAAGCGGGACGAACGCGACGCGGTCGATCGCGACGTTGAGGACCACCGCGCTGGCGATCACGAGCACGAGCGTTAGCGGCCACGGCAGCGCGTGCGTGACCAGCAGCATGTAGGAGGCAACCACGAGCACGCTGCCGTAGGCGAAATTGGCGATCCGGGCGACGCTGAGCACGAGCGACAGCCCGCATGCGAACAGCGCATACAGGCCGCCGGTGCTGAGCGCATCCGCCGCGTACTGGAGGGCGCGCGTCACGAGCGCTGCCCCAGGTAAGAGCCCAGCACGTGCTCGGCGCCGGTCTGAGCCTCGCCCTCGATGCGGCCCTTACGCAGCAACAGCGCGCGGTCGGCGAGCTCGATCGCGTGGCCGACGTTCTGTTCGACGAGCACGATCGCGAGTCCCTCGTCGCGCAGCCGGCTGATCGTCTCGAACACGGTCCTGACCATCTCGCGTGCGAGCCCGATCGAGGGCTCGTCCAACAGCAGCACCCGCGGCTTGGCCATCAGCGCGCGGGCGATCGCCAGCAGCTGCTGCTGGCCGCCCGACAGCAGGCCGCCCTGTCGCTCGGCCATCGACGCGAGCATTGGAAACTGTGCGAGGACCTCCGCGGCGTGCGCGATCGCTGCACCGCGGCCGGCCCACGCGCTCGCCCCGACGATCAGGTTCTCGCGAACCGTCAGCGAGGCAAAGATCCGCCGGCGCTCGGGCACAAGCACGACCCCGGCTCGGCTCACGTCCTCGGGCGCGAGCCCTTGAAGCGATCGGCCGTCGAGCGCGATCGCGCCAGTCACCGAGCCCCGCTCCAGGCCGCCGGCGATCCCGAGCAGCGTGCTCGACTTGCCGGCGCCGTTGGGGCCGAGCAGCGCCACGAGCTCGCCCGGCTCGCACGACAGTGAAACGCCGCGGACCGCGGCGACTTTGCCGTAGCGCACGTGCAGGTCCTCAACCGCGAGCAACGAGGTGCTCCTCCTCGATCCCGAGGTACGCGTCGCGCACGGCCGGGTCGTCGCGCATCTCTCGCGGCGTGCCGACCGCGAGCGTGCGGCCGTCGACGAGCACGTGCAGGCGGTCGCACAGCGCCATCACGAGCGTCATGTCGTGCTCGACCACGAGCATCCCGACGTTGAGCTCGTCGTGGATCCGCTTCAGCAGGACGCCGAGCTCGCGCGTCTCGACGTCGTCGAGCCCGGCGGCTGGCTCGTCGAGCAGCAGCAATGCCGGGGCGGTCGCGAGCGCGCGGGCGATCCCGACGCGCCGCTCGATGCCGTGGCTGAGCTGCGCGGCGGGGTCGTCGCGGTGCTCGAGCAGATCCATCCGCTCGAGCATTTCGTTGACCGTCGCCCGGGCGCGGCGGCCGCTCGCCCCGCTTGCGAGCACCGCCGCCTCGAGGTTCTGGGCGACCGTCAGGCGGGCGAACAGTCGAACGGACTGAAATGTCCTCGCCAGCCCGAGCGCCGGACGGCGGTGCACTGCCAGGCGGGTGATCACTCGCCCGCCCAGCAGCACCTCGCCCCGGTCCGGTGCCACGAAGCCCGACAGCACGTTGATCAGCGTCGTCTTGCCGGCGCCGTTGGGTCCGATCAGGCCGAGAATCTCCTCGCGAGCGAGGGTCATCGTCACGCCCTGAAGGGCGACCACGCCGCGAAACGCGACGTCGACGCTGCGGGCCTCGAGCATCTCGGACGCCCGCTAGTTTCGTGGGAGGCCCACTAGGACTCCTGCGGGGTGATTGCGATCCCGGGGGCCTGCCGCGACAGGAACTGTGGCTTGCCGTTGCTGTAGCGGATTACGACCATCGGCCGGTCGAGCGGGATGTGGTCGGTCGCCGAGAACGAGGTCGGGCCGATCAGCAGCGGCTGCTTGTTGAACTTGTCGAGCATCCCCTGGACCGCTGTGCCGTTCGCGTTCCCACCGGTCCCGTGCAGCGCGGCGACCAGCGCCTGGGCGGCGCTGTAGCCGACCGCCGCGTACGCCGTCGCCGGCGGTTTGCCGGTCGCCTTCGTGTACGCCTTGACGAACGCGTTGACCGCAGGGTTGGCGTCGTTGCCGAACACCGACACCTGCGTGGTGATGAAGAAGTTCGAGATGTGCGGAACCGCGCTCACCCAGTAGGTCCCATCCATCCCGCCGCCGGACAGCACCGGCACCTTGACGCCCGCCGCCCCGAGTTGGCGCAGTGCCCCGGAGCCGTTGGGCGGGATCGAGCAGAGCATCAGACTGTCGGCGCCGGAGTTCTGCAGCTGGGTGATCTCGGTGGCGATCGACGGGTCCTTGCCGCTCCAGCTCGCGACGCCGGCGATCTTGCCGCCAAGCGCGGTGAACGCTTTCTTGAAGCCGTCGCAGAGACCGCGGTTGTATTGGAGCGTGTCGTCGACGATCAGGAACGCGTTCTTCAGTCCCTTCTGCTTTCGCGCAAACGTCGCGACCACGGCGCCCTCGGTGACGACGTCCTCGGACACGGTGTAGGCCTTGTTGCCGATTCCCTGAACGCCGAACAGCGGCGACTGCGCGCACAGCGACATGCTGACGTCGCCCGCCGACTGCGCGATTCCGGCTGCGGGACTGCCGAAGTCGTAGTCACACGACACAACGAGCATCTGGGCGCCCTGGCTGATCAACTGCTTGGCGACGGTCGCGCCGTTGGGAATCACGGACTTGGTGTCCGCGCTGATCAGCTTGATCTTGTGGCCGTCGATTCCGCCCTGGGCATTGGCGTTGGCGACCTCCATCTGGAACGCAGTCCACGCCGGCATGTCGTAGGCCGACAGCAGGCCGGTCTTGGCGATCGCAGCGCCGATCACGATCGGGCCCGACGACTTCGCCGGCGCTGCGGCCGACGCCGACGCCGATGCCGACGACGAGCTTGAGCTTGAGCTGCCGCTGCTGCCGCAGCCGGCGATCACAAGCGCGCTGACTAGCAGGGCCGCGAGGCGCCCCGGGGTAATCCGTCTCATTCTCTCCAACCTCTTTGCTCTGGGGTTACGGATGCGTGATCCGCTCGGACAGCTCCTGGCGGCGCCGCTTGGTCGCGTCCTCATCGACGCTCGGCGACGTCGTGTCGAGGTCGGCAACGACGACCCCGTAGACATCATTTGCGCGCTCCCGGCTGATCCAGCCCTCCCGCACGTCCGCGAGCACGAGCGCCGGATCTCGCTCGAGCGGACTTCCGTAGCCGCCCCCGCCCGAGGCGATCGAGACGATTCGCTCGCCCGCCGCCAGCTCGACGCTTCCGACCAGATCGACGTCGACCCGGTTGCCTTCGGCGTCGATCATCCAGGCGTCGGACCGGGCTCCCTCCAGGCCGCCGCGGACCCCGCGTGGTGGGTGGTGGTGCGCCTCGACTGCCCACGCGACCGATACCGGGTTGCGCTTGGGTCCGTAGACCGTCCGGCACCCGAGGCCGCCGCGGTGACGGCCGGCGCCCTCGGAGTCAGGGATCACCGCCTGCTCGTAGACGTGGATCGGATAGCGCTGCTCGTCGACCTCGACGCTGTCCTTGTAGACGAGCGACGCGCACACCGGGATCAGGTACGTCGGCCAGCCGTCGGCGCTGGGTCCGCCGGGGCCGCCGCCCGAGCCGATGAACACCTGGTTGACGTAGGGCATGTCGTCGTGGCGGTGGTCGAGGCCGGAGATGACCGCCATGTACGGGGGCATCCCCATCCCGCCCTCCGCCAGACCCCAGCCGTCGCCGAGCTCGGCGAACGCGGCCTGGGTGATGCACACGAGGCGATCGGCGACGTTCGTCGTCGCCATCGAGCACGAGTGCGGAAACCGGGGGATGCCGGCGATGCAGCCCTCGCGAAGCAGGACCGTGACCCGGCGGAAGCTCCCGGCGTTGTGCGGGATGTCCGGGTCGATCGAGTTGAACAGGCCGATGATCGAGTTCGCGGTTGCGCACGCGCGTGACTCGTTGAGGCCGCCGGCGTAGTTGTCGGGGTTGTCGCGCAGGTCGAGCTCGACCCGGCCGTCGTCCGCGTCGATCCGAACGGTGACCTTCAGCGGGATCCCATCTGGCAGCCCCGGGTACGGGTCGTGCGTCGACGCGCCCTCGAGCGTGCCCGACGGCAGCTCGCGAATCGCCTGCGTCATCCGGCGCTCGCTGTAGTCAAACCACTCGGCGATCAGCGCGCGGACGGTCTCGAGGCCGTACTGCTCGCACAGCTCCTTGAGCCGGCGCTCGGCGATCCTGGCGGCCCCGAGGGCCGCGAGGAAGTCTCCGTACCACTGCTCGGGGACTCTGATCCTGGCCCGGCACATCCGCACGACGTCGTCGATGTTGCGGCGGTCGCGTTGGACGCGGACGCACGGGAACGTGATCGCCCCCTCGTCGTAGACGTCCTTCGCGGTCGGTGCGTAGGTGCTCGGCAGGGCGTTGCCGCAGTCGGCCTGATGGGCCTTGGCGACGGCGGTGAACACGTGCTGACCGTCGACGAAGACTGGCACCAGGATCGCGTGGTCGGCCGAGTGCGTGTTGCCGAGGTACGGATCGTTGTGGAGGTAGGCGTCGCCGTCGGCGAGGTCGTGGTGCAGCTCGGTCATCGCCTCCGCGAGGAACTCCGAGCCGATCACGTGGACCGGCAGTCCCTCGGCCGAAGCGAGCAGCTCGTTCTCGGCCGTGACGATCGAGCACGAGAAGTCGCGAGCCTGGTTGATCACCGCCGAGCGGGCAGACCGCAACAGCGTGTTCATCATCTCCCGGCAGACGCTCTCCATGCGGTTGGCCATCACCGCGAGCAGGATCGGATCGGCCGTGCGTGGTGGCGCAACCTGTGTCATTGGCCCTCCTCGGCGAAGTCACCGGCGGTGTCTTTCCGTGACATCACGAAGTCCCCGTGCTCGTTGACGGCGAGCGTCCAATCGGGGTAGACGACGACGGTCGTGGTCGGCAGTTCGACGATCGCCGGGCCGCGCACGCCGGACCCGGCGGGGAGGTGCTCGCCTTCGAGCACCGGCGTGTCGTGGGGCTCGTCGGCTCCCCACCAGGCGGGCCGGCTGCGTACCGCCCGTGGTCCGGCACCGTTGGTCGCCGCGCGCGGGGCGGCGGGCTTGGGCAACGCGACCGACGCGCGGCCCTTCCAGGTCAGGCACTCGACGCGCTGACCCGGCTCGCTGACCGCAAACACCCGCTCATGCGTGGCGTGAAATGCCTGCTCGAGCGGCGCGACGTCGTCGAGCCGTCGTTCCGGGAGCGGGACGTCGAGCTCCCACACCTGGTAGGGGTAGCGCGCTTCGACGACATAGTCGCGGACCTGCGCCTCGGGCGCGATGTTCATACGCGCGAAGAACTCGTCCATCTGCTGGTCGAGCGAGTCCAGCGCCTCGTCGACCCCGGCGTGGTCGAACTGCCCGGTGTGCGTGCGACGGCTGACAGTGAACTCGGTGACGATGTCGCCGTAGAGCCCGCCCATCGCCGACAGCGCTGCGGCCGTGCGCGGAATCAGCACGCTGCTGGCGCCAAGCTCGTCTGCGAGCTTTGCCATCGTCAGGCCGGCGGCGCCGCCGCCTGCGACGAGCACCGAGTCACGCGGGTCGATGCCCTGGTTGATCGTGATGTCGCGCACGGCCGTGACCATGTGTTCGTTGGCGACCGCCAGGATCGCCCACGCAGCCCGTTGCAGCGACAGGCCCAGCGGCTGGGCGACGACGCGCTCGATCGCGCTCGCCGCGGCGTCTGCGTCGAGGTTCAGACGGCCGCCGAGGAAGTACCCAGGATCGATGTAGCCGAGCGCCACGGCCGCGTCTGTGACCGTCGGCTCGGTGCCGCCGAGCCCGTAGGAGGCAGGCCCGGGCTCGGCACCCGCGCTCTGCGGGCCGACGCGCAGCAGCCCGCCGGAGTCAATCCACGCGATGCTGCCGCCGCCGGCGCCGACGTTCTTGACCGCGACCGACGATAGCCCGGTGATGTGGCCGGTGAACATCGAGCCCAGCCACGTCTCGCGCGTGAGCTGCACCTCGCCGTCGCGCACGACGCTGACGTCGAAGCTCGTGCCGCCGGTGTCGCAGACGACCAGGTTGCGGGCGGGGCTGGCCGCGACCCGGCCGGCGACCGGCGCCATCGCCGGCCCCGAGTTGACCGAGTACAGCGGCCGCTGCGCCATGTCGTCGAGCCGCAGCACGCCGCCGAACGACGTGACCAGCAGCAGCTCGCCGTCGAACCCGTTCGCGCGCAGGTCGGAGTGCATCTCGGACAGGTGGCGCTGCATCAGCGGCTTGAGCGACGCGTCGATCGCCGCCGACGACGTGCGGCGGTACTCGCGGATGGTCGGGTTCAGCCGCGAGGACAGGGTGTAGGGAACGCCCGGGAGCTCGGCCTCGATCAACTCGCCGATCAGCTGCTCGTGGGCGGCGTTCTCGATCGACCACAGCAGCGCGACGGCGACCGCCTCGACCCCGCGCTCGCGGACCTCCGCGAGCACGCCGCGGACGCCCTCGGGATCCAGGGGTTGCAGGATCTCGCCCTCGGAGCTGATCCGCTCGTCGACCTCGAACGTCAGCTCGCGCGGGATGTATGGGTCCGGGTAGGGGCTGCGGAAATCAAACGGCCGGAGCTTGCCTCCCTCGCGGAACGTGAGCGTGTCGCGAAATCCCTTGGTCGTGATCAGCGCCGTCCGCGCCGTCGTCGAGGTGAGGATCGCGTTGGTCGATCGCGTCGTCGCGTAGATCAACACGTCGGTGTCGGCGAGCAGCTCGCTCATGCTCAGCGAGCGCTGCTGCGCCGCGACCGTCAGCGCGCCGCCGATCCCCTCGAAGATCCTGCGCGGGGTAGTCGGTGCCTTGCTGAGGCTGAACTGGCCGTCGGGGTCGGCGAGCACGACATCGGTGAACGTGCCGCCGGTGTCGATTGCGATTTTAAATGCCATCGCCGGTCACGCGGTCGTGGTTGCCGCCGGTGCGATCGCATCTCGCCCTTGGAGCGCACGTGCCACCAGTGCCTTGCAGGCATCGAGATCGGTCTCGCGATACATCGCCAGGACCTCGGCCGCGGGCGAGCCTGACCCGTGGATGATCTCCGTGTTCCAGTAGCCCGAGTACTCCGACGCGGCGAGATCGCGGATCAGCTTGAACACGCGCAGCCGCTCCCAGGCCGAGTCCGGATCGGCGCCGCGGAAGTACTTCTCGACCAGCGGCTTGATGTCCGGCGCCTGTAGGTCCTCGAGCAGCGGCGCGGTCGTGACAGCGCCACCGGCGATCTCGAGCAGCAGCCTGCACGCCGTGAAGTGGCTCTCCATGCAGACGTGCTTGCCGGCGTTGGTGAGCACCGGGTCGGGGATCTGGTAGCCGGGCTCGCGGCTGTGGCTCTCGAGTGAAGCGGCGACGCCGAGCGCCCAGATCGAGCGCTCCATCCGGATCAGCTGGGTGATCTTCTCGCGGATGTGACTGACCGAGGCGACGCCGTTGAGCTCGGCGATCCGCTGCGCCGCACCGATGAACAGCCGCAGCTTGCCGGACTCCGTCCCGAGGTACCCCTGCCGGTTGACGCTGGCAAACGCGTTGGCGACGTCGCCCGCGTACTCCCATTCGCCGAGCAGGAACACGCGCTCGTAGGGGACGAACACGTCGTTGAAGATCGTGAATGTCTCCGCGAGCTCGTCGTGAGAGGAGATCGGCGCCTCCCAAGCGCTGTCGCTGCCGGCGTTCAGTGCCCTGGCGACGAGCGTGATCCCGGGAGCGTCCACGGGGATCGCGAACGAGACCGCGTACTGCTCCTCGTCCTCGCGCATCGCGCGCGTCGGGATCACGATCAGCTCCTCGGCGCCGACGCTGCCCGACGTATGCGCCTTCGCGCCGCGGACGATGATCCCCTGATCGGTCCGGTCGACGACCCGCAGGTACATGTCGGGGTCGTCCTGCTGGCCTGGCCGCAGGCTGCGGTTGCCCTTCAGGTCGGTGACCGCGGCGGCGGTCATCAGCTGCTCGCGCTGGAAGCGCTTGACGTATTCGGTGACGCGCGCGTGGTAGCCGGTCCCGCGCTGGCGATCGAGGTCGTGGGTGGCGACCAGCAGGGCGTGCAGCTCGTCACGCCCGATGCTCGCGTAGCCGGTCAGCGGTGAGCGCTCGGCCAGCAGCTGCGCGGCCTTGAGGTTCTGCAGCAGGTCCTCGGCGCTGGTCGCGATGTGCCAGAAGACGTGGCAGTCCTCGCCGTTGAAGTCCGGCCGGGCGACCACCGTCTCCGCGGTCTCGGGGTCGAACGCGGCCTGGTAGAGCCAACCGCCCCACGACAGCAGCGTTGGCATGAAGTCCGGGTGCTCGATGACGTTCTCGAGGACCTGACCGCGCCAGCGAAAGTCGCCGCGCCGGCGCGAGAGCCGTTCGGTCAGTTCGTCAGCTGTGTGTAACGCCATCGAGACTCCTTTGCGTCGTTGAGAGGTCAATGCCGAGCGCGAACTCCAAGGAGCGCTCGAGCTCGTTCACGGTCCAGCCCCCGTTGAGGAACGCCACGCTGGTCTCGGCGGGCGGTTGCCAGATCGAGAGCTTGTCGCCGCCGAGGCTCAGCAGCAGCCCGTTGAGAGCGCGTCCCCGGTCGCCGGCGAGCAGGACGATCAGCGGCGCGACCTCGGCGGCGGAGCCGAGCGCCCGCGGGAACGCCTCGGGCGGACCGTACCGGTAGGCGGCTAGCAGCTCGGGGAGCTCCTCGGTCATCGCGGTCAGCGCGTTAGGCAGCACGCAGTTGCACGTGATCCCGTAGCGGGTTAGCTCCTTCGCCCAGGTCAGCGTCAGGCCGAGGATCGCTCCCTTGGCGGCCGCGTAGTTGGACTGGCCGAACGCGCCCACCATCGAGTCCGAGCCGATGTTGATCACGGCGCCCGAGCCCTGATCTCGCATCGCGCGCGCACACGCGCGCGTCACGTAGAACGTTCCGTAGACGTGGCCGCGGATCACCTGGTCGAACTCTTCGTCGGACATCTTCAGCAGCGTTCGGTCGTGGACCGCGCCGGCGTTGTTGACGACGGCGTCGACACGGCCGTAGCTCGACATCGCCGTGTCGACAAGCTCCTGCGCGACGGTGACGTCGCCGACATCGCCCGCGACGGCCGGCAAGCCGCCGAGCTGAGCTGAGAGCTCGCGCAGCGGCTCGGGCCGCCTCGCGGAGAGCACCACGTCGGCGCCCGCTTGCGCGAGCGCGAGCGCGTACGCCCGGCCGAGGCCCGCCGTCGCGCCGGTCACGATCGCGACGCGGCCGTGCAGGTCGGCGCTCATGACCGCACCGCCGCGAGTTCGGCTTCGGCGTGGCTGCGCAACTCGTGACGGTCGACCTTGCCGGCGGCGTTGCGCGGGAGCTCGTCGAGGACGAAGAAGCGCTCTGGGATCGCGTAGTCGGCGATCGACTCGTGCAGCGCCGTGCGGACCGACGGC
The DNA here is from genome assembly GCA_036490775.1 of Solirubrobacteraceae bacterium. Lineage (GTDB taxonomy): Bacteria > Actinomycetota > Thermoleophilia > Solirubrobacterales > Solirubrobacteraceae > Palsa-465. The sequence goes on from DASXDD010000196.1 coordinate 41,000, forward strand.
TCGTCGAGCTCGGCGCGGTCGCGGAGCGTCACGAACGCAACCACGCGCTCCCCGAAGATCGGATGCGGCGCGCCGAGCACGGCGACGTCGGCGACGCTCGGATCGAGACTGATCGCCGCCTCGACCTGGAGCGGACTGATCTTCTCGCCGCCGCGGTTGATCACCTCCGAGGCGCGCCCGAGCAGCTGCAGGTGGCCGTCGGCCGTGACACTGCCGACGTCGCCGGTCATCAGCCACCGTCCGCGCAGCGTCTCGCGGGTCCGGTCGGGCGCCGCCCAGTAGCGCAACATCCGGCTGGGGCCGGCGAGCATCAGCTGGCCGGGGGAGCCGGCTGGCAGCGGCCGCCCGTCGGCGTCGACGATCTGCTGCTCGACCCCGGGCACCGGACGCCCGACGCTGCCGTGATGCTCGGGCAAGTCAGACGGCTCGAGCATGTGGCTGACCGATGTGAACTCGGTCAGCCCGTAGCAGTTGTAGAGCCCGAGGGCGGGCCACCGCGCCGCCAGCTCCTCGATCCACGCCGACGGCATCGGCGAGCCGCCGTAGCAGGCGAGCCGGCAGTCGCGGAAGATCCGGTCGGCGTCGGGCGAGAGCGCGAGTAGCCGCAGGATTCCGGGAACCGCGATCAGATAGCTCGCTGGCCGGCGGACCAGCGCGTCGCGGGCGACTGCCTTGCTGAACTCGGGCAGCAGGTCGATCGAGCCGCCGACCAGCAGCATGTGGGCGACCTGGTCGCAGAAGCCGGTGTTGTGAAACAGCGGCACGAGCACGAGCGTGCTGTCGGCCTCGGTGGTTGCGAGCACGTGCGCGTAGGCGTTGGCTGCGACGGTCAGCGCGCGATGCGAGATCAGCGCGCCCTTCGGCCGGCCGGTGCTGCCGGAGGTGAAGCTGATCAGCGCCGGAGCGTCGGCCGCAAGCGCCGCGTTGCGTCCGGGCCCCGGCGTTGCGATCCAGATCGAGCGCCGGTCGCCGGGAGCCCGATCGAGCGTGCGGCAGACGGCTGTTCCTGCGGCACGGGCAGCTTGCTCGGAGAGCGCCGCATCGTGGAGGACGACGCGCGCACGGACGAGCTCGAGCTGGTGCGCGAGTTCAGCACGGCCGAGGCGGTGGTTGAGCGGCACGACGACCGCTCCGAGCTCGAGCGTCGCGAGGAACGCGACTACCCACTCGATCGAGTTGCTCCCGAGGATGGCCACGCGATCTCCGGAGCGCACGCCGAGTCCTGCGAGGTTCGACGCCATCGCCCGCACGAGCTCGGCGAGCTCGCCGTAGCTGAGCTGCTCGTCGCCGGCGCTCAACACCAGGCCGGCGGGGCGCTGCGCGGCGTGCGCGGCGAGCGCATCCGGCACGGTCGCGAACGGGGGAGATGGGGTCTGTGGGGCGTTCATCGATTTACCTAGCGTGCGTTAGATAGGTGACGCTACCAGCAGGCTCCGACGACTGTCAAGCACGGGTTTCGGGTGCTCCTCTTCGGTGGCGCCCCGACCTACGAGGCGGGCTTGACATTCGGACGAGTACATGTCTAGGGTGCGCCTAGCTAGCGCTCGTTAGGCACGAATCGAGAGAGAGAGGAAGATGCCCGAGGCAGCATCCAAGGACGGCGCGCGCCCGCGTCTGCGACGCGAGCTATCGCTGACCCATCAGTTCGCGCTGAGCATCGCGACCGTCGGTCCGTTCATCGTGATCTTCGGCTTCTACGGTCCGATCGCCAGCGGCGTCGGCACGGGCGTGCTGTACCTGATCGCGCTCGTCGGCGTCCTGCACGTCGCCAACGCGAACATCTTCGCCCACATGTCGTCGCTGTTCCCGCGCGCGGGCGGCGGCTACTCGATCGTCCGCTCGACGGCCGGCAATTGCTGGGGCTTCATCTACCTCGTGATCCAGGTCGTCTACTGGGCGGCGGTCAGCGCGACGGTGGTGTCGCTCGCGGCCGCGTTTCTGCACAGCCAGTTCTCCGGGTTGCCCGAACGGCCGACCGAGCTGGTGCTGATCGCGTCGATCTTCGCGCTGGCGCTGACGCACATCGTCGAAGCCGGGCGCGTGTCGCTCGCCTTCCTGATCCTCGAGGGCGTGTTCGCACTCATCTGGCTGGTGATCGCGCTACTCAACGCCCACTCGATCGGCGACATGGTCCGGCTGCCGCCGCAGGCGTTGGGAGTCAACGGCCACCTCGGCGAGAACATCTCGCTGAGCGCGTTCATCGCCACGATCCCGATCGCAATCTTCGCGCTCAGCGGCTACGAATGGGGCTCGAGCTACACCGAGGAGTCGAAGGACTTCCACAGCGTCCGCCGGGCGCTGGTAATGGCGGCGCTTGCGTCGGTAACTGTCTGCGCGATCCTGATGCCGCTGCTGTTCGTCGCCGACCCTCACTACCAGCGCGTGCTGACGGCGTTGGTCCCGGGCGCCCAGGTGCTCAAGGACGTCGCGCCGGCGCTCGCGCCGGTGCTGATCGTCTATGTGGCGTTCTCATCGTGGAATGCGGCGATGTCGAACTTCCTGCAGGCCTCGCGGCTGGTGTTCGACGCCGGGCGCGAGGGCGAGTTCGGAGCGACGATCGGCAAGCCGCTGTCGTACGTCAACAGCGGCGGTGCCCCTGTCGTCGCGTGCGCGATCTGGCTGATCCCGACGGTCGCGTTCGTGCTGTCGACCAAGCTTCAGGAGCTGTTTGTGTTCTCGGCGGTGATGCTGCTGTTCGCCTACATCTCGATGTCTCTGACAGCGTCCTACTTCTACCTGCGCGTCGGCCGCCGAGCCGGACTGCGGATGGGCGCGTTTCGGTGGTTCCCGATGGTGCCCGCGATCGTGATCGCGTTCAGCGTCCTCGGGCTCGTCAAGCAGTCGTGGAGCGATGTGCGCACGGCGTTGTGGATTCTGCTGGGCGCCGCCGTGGTGGGGTTCGTGCGCCACCGCTCGCTGGCGCTCAACAGCGGCGACAAGATCGCGGCGAATTCGCGCGCGGCCGGGAGCGACACGCTCGAGCTGGTGCCGGCCGGCCACCGACCGGCTGGAAGCGATGCGCTTACCGAGCCGTCGCCGGTGTGATCAGAGGCGCTTGCTACCGTAACGAGCGCCAGTTAGGCAGAGTGTCACTAAACGTCGGGATGTCAAACTGACAGGTGAGGGTGAGCGTCAAGTGGGTGTAAATCAGCAGTCGGATGTAAACGCCGGCGATCGACGGACACAGATCCGGCGGCTGGCCGCCGAGATGTTCTTCGAGCGCGGCTATGAGGCGACGACGATGCGGGAGCTGGCCGCCGCGATCGACATCAAGACCGCCAGCCTCTACTACTTCTTCCCCAACAAAGAGCAGATCCTGTTCGATCTGATCGAGTCGGTCGTCAAGCAGCTCGTGCTCGGGGCGCGGCACCTGGTCGACAACGAGCGCACGCACGAGCAGCGGCTGGCGAGTCTCGTCGTCAACCACGTCGTGTTGCACGCGATGCGTCCGAAGGAGTCGACGCTCGGGGACTCCGAGCTGCGCAGCCTGACCCAGAAGCACCTGCGAGCCAACGTCCGGCACCGCGACGAGTACGAGCGGCTGGTCGTCGAGGTGCTCGAGGGCGGCGCCGCCGACAGCACGTTCTCGTTGATCGATACCAAGCTGACGGCCTACGCGATCATCGCCCACTCAAGCCACGTCGGGACCTGGTACCGGCCCGGCGGACGGTTGACGGTCGGCGCTGTCGCGGAGGCATACGTCGACCTCGCGCTGCGGATGGTCGACGCGGAGTCGTTGCCGACCGAGGACGTGCAAAGGCTGGTCGAGGACGCTGAGAGCTTTCACGCCGCGCTGAAGGAGTAGATGGTCCCGGCGGCGCATCCCCGACAATGGGGACCATCGCCGAGCAGCTTCTACCGACCGAGGTCGTCGGCAGCTACCCACAGCCCGAGTGGCTGATCGACCGCGCCGCGCTGGCAAGCCAGGTTCCTCGCGTACGCGCGCGCGAGCTCTGGCTGATCGACCCCGAGCGGCTCGATCAGGCGCAGGACGACGCGACCGAGCTTGCCGTGCGCGCGATGGAGCGCGCGGGCGTCGACGTCGTCACCGACGGCGAGATCCGCCGCGAGAGCTACTCAAACCATTTCGCCACCGCGCTCGAGGGCCTCGACGTCGACGAGCCCGGGCGGACCCTCGGGCGCAGCGGCCAGGAGGTCGCGGTGCCGCGCGTCGTCGGCCCGATCAGGCGCGTGCGGCCGGTCGAGGATCGCGACGTAGCGTTCCTGCGCCGGATCACAGATCGGAGGATCAAGGCGACCGTGCCAGGCCCGTTCACGATGTCCCAGCAGGCGCAGGACGAGCACTACGGCGACAGCAGGTCGCTGGCGCTGGCGTTCGCCGACGCGGTCAACGAGGAGCTTCGCGACCTGGCGGCGGCGGGCGCGGACATCGTGCAGCTAGACGAACCGTGGCTGCAGGCGCGACCGGAGCAGGCGCGAGAGTTCGGCGTCGAGGCGATCGACCGGGCGCTCGACGGCGTCGCGGCACAAACGGCCCTGCACATCTGCCACGGCTACGCCGCGGTCGTGCACGAGAAGTCCGATCGTTACGCGTTCCTCGGCGAGCTCGACGCGTCATCGGTCGGTCAGGTCTCGATCGAGGCTGCCCAGCCGAACCTCGATCTGTCGGTCCTGCGGGCGCTGCCGAGCAAGCGGATCGCCGTCGGAGTGCTCGACCTTCACGATCCCGAGGTCGAGCCGGTCAGCGTGATCGTCGCGCGGATCCACGCGGCGCTCGAGCACGTCGAGCCGAGCCGATTGGTGGTGGCGCCCGACTGCGGCATGAAGTACCTGCCCCGCGACACCGCGTTCGGGAAGCTGCGTGCGATGGTGCAGGCGGCGCAGCTCGTGCGCGCGGAGCTGCGTTGACTCAGAGAACGCGATAAAGCTCGTAGGCGATCGCGTTTGGGCCGGCGAGCCGGCCGCGCCCGAGGAACAGGCTCTCGGCTAGCCACGCGTAGCGCCCGGCGCCAACCTCGAACTGCGGAGCGATTCGCATGTACTCCTCAAGGCGTCCGGCCGGAGGCGGTCGTTGTCGCGCCAGGCCTCGGGGTTGCCAAGCTGCTCGAGCGGCTGGATGCCGCTCGCCAGATGGAGCACCGCATCGATGTCGCGTGCGGCATCCGCAACCGCCGCATTGGGTCACTCCACGAGCTCGACGACGCCCGAGTTCGAGTCGAGAACCGGCATCGTGCGGCGCGCAGCCTCATCGACCTCGATCCGCGGCGGAGGCGGCGGCCCGGTCTCGTAGTAGGTGCCTGGGCCGTAGAGCTGGCCGTAGCGGATCACAACGCCGCCCGCGTCGAGCACCGTGCGCTCGAACGCGCGGTTGGCTGCACCGCGCTCTCCGGGCAGCTCCCAGGCGATGCTCTGGGCGTAGAACCGTTCGACCTTCGCCGCCGCTGCGGCGGCGAGCAGGTTCTCTGTTCCCTCGCGCCGGATGCGGTCGTTGCGCTCCCCGAACTCGGGGATCTTCGACGCGTCGTCTGGGAGATCGGTGAGCTGGTGCATCACCGCATCAGGTTCGAACTGCACGACGGCCGCACGCAGCGCCCGCGCGTCATAGACGTCGCAGACGACCGCCTCGGCGCCGAGTGCCTCGAGCTCTGAGGCCTTCCCGGGAGAGCGGGTCATGCCCGCGACCGCGTGGCCCGAGTTCGCGAGCAGCGGCAGCAACCGGACGCCGATCACGCCGCTGGCGCCTGCAAGGAAGATCCGCATCTCAGACACCCCCTGCGACGACGCTTGTCGAGCTGCCGGTGCGCCAGAACGCGTCGCACGCGTACAGCGTGTCCATGTATTCGCGGACTGCTTGGATCACGACCTGATCCTGCTCGGCGATCATCGCCGTGACTTCGATCCGCACCGAGCCCGGCTGATAGTGGGCCATCGCAGTCGCGAAGAATCCGTCGATGATCTCGTCGCGTCCGGTCCAGGTGCCCGAGATCGGCATCTGTCCGGCCTGCAGCGTCCAGCTCGCACCCTCGGCGAAGAACGAGCGGATCGCCTGCTCGTCGCCGGATTGCAGCGCCGCGACGTAGCGGCCGAGTGTCGTCTTGTTGTCCTCGGATTCGTGGATGAGGCTCGGCGAGCCGGTGCAGCAGCCGCGGTCCGGTCTCATAGCTGGCGCTGGCCGCATATCCGATCACCACCTCACCACGCTCGCCGCTGAATTCGTGCGTGGTCCGGTGCAGCAGCTCGACCCCGAGTTCCTGCTCGAGCAGTCGCACCTGCCGGCTGAGCGCGGGTTGCGCGATGTGAAGCCGCTCGGCGGCCCGAGTGAAGTTGCGCTCCCGCGCGACCGCGACGAAGTACTGCAACCGACGCAGATCGGTCACCGGCCGGATCGTAGCCTGCACATCACACGGCTACCACCGAGTACACCGGCGGCAGCCGGGTGGCGGCCGCCGACCAGGTGGCTCCGGCGTCGCCGGACCCGAACACGTCGCCGGAGGTGGCGCCGAAGTAGAGCTCGAGCTCCTCGCCCTCGCTCGCGCGGGTGAACGCCTGGCGCAGGACCGTCAGGTAGGCGTGCTCGGCCGGGAGCCCGTCGCCACGCGGTGTCCAGCTCGACCCTCCGTCGCGGGTCTCATACACGCGCACGCGGCCGTCGGGCGTGACGCGGTCGATGTCGGCGACGAGCGGGATCACGTAGGCGCTCTCGGGGTCGGCCGGGTCGACCATCAACGGGAAGCCGAAGTTCGACGGGAGCCCGCCGCCGCCGATGTCCGACCAGCTCTCGCCGGCGTCGTCGGAGCGATAGACGCCGCCGTGGAACTGCATGAACAGCCGCTCCGGCTGCCCTGGGGCGCGTTCGACGTGATGCACACAGCGGCCGGCGTTCTCGTCTCTAAGCGCCTCTTCGGGCAGGTAGCCGGGGTTGAGCCCCTGATTGCCGCGCCGCCAAGTGCGGCCGGCGTCCTCGGTCAGCCATATCCCGGCGGCCGAGACGGCGACCGCGAGCCTGTCCGGGTCCTCGGGCCAGGTGCAGATCGAGTGCAGGCACAGCCCGCCGCCACCAGGCTGCCAATGTGGGCGCGACGGCTGCTCCCACAGCCCCGAGTTGAGCTCCCAGCTCGCGCCTCCGTCGTGGCTCTCGAAGAGCACGCCTGGATCACCGCCCGCGTACAGCGTCCCGTCGGCCTCGCCGCAGGCGATCACCCAGATCCGCTCGAGCGCCTGATCGCCGCCCTCGGGCAGGCTGACGCCTTCTGCCTGCTTCCATTCGTCGTCGGGATCGCCGTCGGTGTAGAAGATCTTCGGGCCGTAGAACGGCGACGTGACGGTGGCGAGCAGGCGCTTGGTGCGCCGATCGCGAGTCGCGAAGTCGATCGGCTCGCCGGCGAACGCACGCGCCCCGATCGCAAAGCCCGACTGCGGCTCGCCTTCGAGCAAAAACAGACCCTTCTTCGTCCCCACAACCAGCTCGGTCACTCTCAGCCTCCTGTTATCGCCGGTACCACTTCGACGCGATCCCCGGATCGCACCGCCGTCTCCTCGCCGCCGCGCTCGCCATTGACGAACACGTTGATGTGGCGCCGAATCCGGCCACGCTCGTCGAGGATCCAGCCGTCAGTCGCCGGATGGCGTTGCTCGAGCGCCTGCAGCAGCGCGACCACGGTCGCGCCCTGGAGCTCGTGCTCGGCACACCCATCCGCAAGCTTGCGCAGCGGTCCCCGAACGCACACGACGGCCATCGGCTCAATCGTAAGCGGGCTCACGAACCCTTAGACGGAAGCCGGGGCTGGTTCTCATCGGTCGGCGAGAGTTTCGCCGTGACAAACATCACGAAACGCTGGTCGAGCCGCTGCGTACCGTCCAGCAGACGCGGGTAACCGGGGTTCCTTGATGATGCTCAACGTGGTCTGCTTTTGTGGTTGCGCCTACTCGCTTGCGAGCGATGTGGGCTGCTGCCCGCGTTGCGGCGAGCGCGCATCTCGCGCGCAGGCTCGCGTGGACGCCGACCCGCGGGGATCAGCGGTCGTGGCCGGCGAGGTCGAAGTCGGCGAGCGCGGCGGGATCGGTGATCCCGAGCTTTCGCCGGGCGCGCTCGGCGAAGCCGCCGGGGCCGACGCGGACGATGCTCGCGGCGTCTGGGAGCGCACAGATCTCGAACCGGGCGCCGGCCTCGGCGTGTCCGAGCAGCTGACCGTCTCGCTCGAAGGAGACGGGCGCGCTGGTGGACAAGATCTCGATCCCGAGCCGCTCTCCCTCTGACAGCACGACGGCGCGGTTGAACAGGCCGTGCGGGGCGTCGGGCATCACGACGATCCCCTGCGCACGCGGGGACACGAGCGGGCCGCCGGCCGCAAACGCGTACGCGGTCGAGCCCTGCGGCGTCGCGGCGATCACGCCGTCGCTCGCGTAGCGCACGAGCAACTCGCCGTCGATCCGCAGTGCCAATGCAGCCTGGCCGCGGCCCGGGACACGGGTGAGCACGAGATCGTTGTAGGCGACGTGCTGCTCATCGGCGCCCTGCCGCGCCAGGGTCAGCCCCGATCGCTTCTCGACGGCGAAGTTGCCGCTCGCCAGCGCCTCGAGTGCGGGCTCGAGGTGCGTCGCGTCGACCTCGGTCAGGTATCCGAGGGTCCCGAGGTTGACGCCGAGGACCGGAACCCCCTGCGGCGCCGCGAGCCGCATCGCCCCGAGCATCGTGCCGTCGCCGCCGAGCGCCACGACGACGTCACAGCCGTCGGCGAGCGAAGCTTCGGGTCTGCGCGCGACCTCGCCGGGCAGGCGCGCGTCACCTTCGGTCGCTACCAGTGCGACTTTGGACCTCGTCGCCCAGGCCCGCACCTGCTCAAGCGCATCGCGCAGGTCTCGCTCAGGGCGCAGCACCAGCGCGACGCTACTCACCCCTGGCTGTCTGTCGCTGAACGCCATGTCGCGACGGAGCTTGCCATCTCTACGCTCTGGGGCGCCCAATGGACGTTCGTGACGACACCAGTCGCCGACTGCTCGTGCTCGCCTACGTGACCGCGTTCGCGATCCCGCCGGTCGGCTTCATCCTCGGGATCATCGTGGCGGTCCGCCTCAAGGCGTACTCGCGCCACGCGATCTGGATCATCGCGATCAGCCTCGTCGCTGGGGTGATCTGGCTCCTCGTGTTCAACAGCGGCGTGCTGACGACCGAGAGCAACAACGTCGGCGGATACTGAGCCGCGCTCCGGCCGCGGCACTGCTCGATCGCACCGATCACGTTCACCTGGGTGAACGGCCGGCCGCCGCAACCAGGCGGCGATCGGCTCGCTTAGCGTTGGCCGTCGAAACGGATCGCCGTGCCGGGTCTGCCTGGCCGCAACCGAACGGAGCAGAGGATGGCTGACAAGAGGCAGAAGAGGGTGGCGGAGTTCATCGAGCCGTTCCGGGTCAAGCCCGGGTCCAAGGTCAAGCTCGGTAAGGACTTCGATCCGGCGTTTAAGGCCGGCGTGCATAAGAAGAAGGAGGGCGAAGCGCTGCTCAAGGAAGGTGTGCGGCTGCTGGAGGAGTACCAGGCACGGCTCGCGGCCCAGGACAGTTGGGGCGTGCTGGTCGCGCTGCAGGCGCTCGACGCGGCGGGCAAGGACGGGACGATCAAACACGTGATGAGCGGCGTGAACCCTCAGGGCGTCTCGGTGCACCCGTTCAAGCAGCCCTCATCGGAGGAGCTCGACCACGACTATCTCTGGCGTTACGCCAGACATCTGCCCTCCCGCGGCGAGATCGGGATCTTCAACCGCTCGCATTACGAGGAGGTACTCGTCGTCCGGGTGCACCCCGAGATCCTCGATCACCAGAAACTCCCGACCGCGGCTAGGAAGCGCGACGTCTGGAAGCGGCGCTACCGCCAGATCAACGACTGGGAGCGGTACCTGACCGAGAACGGCTTCCTGGTCGTGAAGCTGTTTCTGAACCTTTCGAAGGAGGAACAGCGGGTTCGCTTCCTGCGGCGGGTGGATCTGCCGGACCACAACTGGAAGTTCTCGGCCGCAGACGTCCGCGAGCGCGAGCGTTGGGAGGACTACCAGAAGGCGTTCTCGGAGATGCTGTCGCACACGAGCACGGAGTGGGCTCCGTGGTATGTGATCCCCGCCGACCGCAAGTGGTTCGCGCGGATAGCCGCCGGAGCGGTGCTCGTGCACGCGCTGATGCAGCTCGACCCGCGGTTCCCGACGGTCAGCGAGGAGCAGCGCGAAGGGCTGCACGAGGCCAAGCGCAAGCTCGAGGCACAGGCACCGGAGGGCGCGGCGGCCGATCCGTTCGAGCAGGCACGGATGACCGCGAGCGACGGCCGCAACGGGGACGAGGCCGAAGCGCAGGCCGTCGCGGCCGCCGAGCCGTCAGGCTCCGAGTAGGGGCGGCGCGATGGCCACCACAACGAGCTCAGAGCCCGACCACGCGACCGGCGCAAACGGCTGGTACAGCGCGTCCCCTGACGACGTCACGACCAGGCTTGGCGTCGACCCGTCTGTCGGGCTGTCCACCCAGCGGGCGGCCGAGATGCTCGAGCGCAACGGCCCGAATGCGCTGCCGGCAGAGAAGCCGGTGCCCGGCTGGCGGCGGTTTCTCGACCAGTACCGCAGCTACATGCAGATCATCCTGGTTGCCGCGGCGATCGTGTCGCTGGCCATCAAAGAGTGGAGCACCGGGGTTCTGCTGCTGCTGATCACCGTCCTCAACGCCGGCGTCGGCATTCGCCAGGAGGGCAAGGCGCAGAGCGCGATGAACGCGCTCAAGGCGATGGTGAAGGCAACCGCGCGAGTGCGCCGCGATGGGTCCGAGGCGGAGATCGCAGCCGAAGAGGTCGTGATGGGCGACGTAGTCCTGTTGTCGGCGGGAGACAGTGTGCCCGCGGACGGACGGATCATCGACGCGAGCTCCCTGCAGATCGACGAGTCGGCGCTGACGGGAGAGAGCGTGCCCGCGTCCAAGGGCGTTGACGTGCCCGATGGCACCGATCTGTCCCCGGGCGACCAGACCGACATGGCGTTCATGCACACGCCGGTCACGCACGGCAGCGGGGTGATGGTCGTGACGGCGACCGGCGCCGACACGCAGGTCGGCAAGATCGCCGGCATGCTGGCGACGACGGTTCGCGAGCAGACGCCGCTGACCAAGCAGCTCAACACGCTGACGCTGTGGATCGCGGCAGCGGCGGGCGTGACGATGGTGATCATGTTCGTGCTCGGGGCGCAGCGGGGTCTGTCCTCGACCGTGGTGTTCACGACCGCGGTGGCGCTCGCGATCGCCGCGATCCCCGAGGCGATGCCGACGGTGCTTCAGGTCGTGATGTCCGTCGGCGCAGCGGATCTGGCCCGGCACGGCGCGGTACTCACGGATCTCGCCTCGGTCGAAACGCTCGGCTCGACGTCGGTGATCAACTCGGATAAGACCGGGACGCTGACGATGAATCAGATGACCGCGGTCGAGGTGGTCGACCCGACCGACAAGTACACGATCTCGGGTTCGGGCTACGAGCTCGAGGGGATGGTCCACCACGCCGCGGGCTCGTCGGACACGATCGACGACGCGATCCTGCCCTACGTCATCGCCAACGACGCCCGGCTGGTCGACGGCAAGGTGGTGGGCGATCCGACCGAGGGGGCACTGCTCGTGCTCGCGCACAAGTCGGGCCTCGACATCGACGGCACGCGAGCGGAGCACCCGCGGCTGGCGACGCTGCCGTTCGATCCCACCTACAAGCTGATGGCCGCGTTCACGAACGCAACCGACCCTGCGGGACAAGACGTCGTGCGCTGCTACGTGAAGGGTGCAGCGCCCGCGGTGATGAGCCACGCGTCGACTGCACTGTCGGCGGGGCATAGCGTTCCCTGGGACGAGGAGCTGCGCACCCGCGCAGAGGCGAACATGCAGCGGATGGGGGAGGGCGGTTTGCGGGTGATGGCCGCGGCGTTTCGCGATATCGCGCCTGCGTCGTTCGACGCGGAGGGGGATCTGCTGTCCTACATCGAGGGCCTCGAGATGACCAGTCTCGTGGGGATGGTCGACCCGCCGCGTGCCGAGTCCAAGGTGGCTGTGCAGGATGCGCAGGACGCGCACATCCGGGTGCGCATGGTCACCGGTGACGACGTGGTCACCGGCGCGGCGATCGCCAAGCAGCTCGGGATCGAGGGGGAGGCGATGCTCGGCGCGGAGTTCGCCGCGCTCGACGAGGCAGAACGGCTGGCCCGGATCGACCAGATCGGCGTCGTCGGCCGCGTTGCCCCCGAGCACAAGGTGCTGCTGGTCGAGACGCTCAAGAAGCGGGGCCACGTGGTCGCGATGACGGGCGACGGCGTCAATGACGCGCCGTCGATCAAGGCCGCTCATATCGGCGTGGCGATGGGCAGCGGGACCGAGGTGTCCAAGAGCGCCGCGCGGATGATCCTCACCGACGACAACTTCGCGACGATCGTGCGAGCGATTGCGCAGGGCCGAAAGCTCTACGACAACCTCAGCAAGTACGTCCGCTTCGTGCTGATCTCGCTCGTCGCGTTCGTACTGACCTTCCTCGGCGCGACGATCCTGAACATCGCCAGCGGTCAGCCGTTCTCGCCGTCGCAGGTCCTCTACATCCACTTCTTCGTCAGCGCTCCGTTCGGCGTCGCGCTCGGCCTCGACCAGGCGACGCCCGGCCTGATGGAGCGACTCCCTAGGCCGAGCACCGAATCGATCGTCAACAGGGGAGTGCAGCTCACGGCCGGGCTGGTCGGCCTCTATATGGCGTTCTGTCTGGACCTGTTGATCTATTTCGGCAAGCAGCACTACCACAGCGCGATCGTCGGGTCGTCGATCGGGCTCAGCGCGTTCGCGCTGATGTTGATCGTCTCCGCCTACGAGTGCCGAAGCGTTGCCGGTTCGGCACTCGCGCGCGAGACGTTCGACAACGCCAAGATGAACTGGACCGCGGTGGCGGAACTCGGGCTCGCCGTGATGATCACCCAGACGGACCTGTTCAACCGCTTGCTCCAGACGACGCCGCTCACCGCTCCGCAGTTCGGGCTGGCGGTCGGCTCGGCGGCGCTGCTACTCGTCATATGGGAGATCGGCAAGCTGATCGCCCGGCGCTCCTGAACTGCGTGCCAGCCGGCGATGCCCTCGCCATCGATCCCCGGGATCCGATCGCTGACGACCTATCGCAGGGTCTGGCTGCGCAGCGACCTGATCGCCGGCATCGTGCTGACGACGCTGTTGGTGCCACAGGGCATGGCCTATGCCGAGCTTGCGGGCCTGCCCCCGATCACCGGCCTGTACACGTCGATCCTATGCCTGGTCGGCTACGCGATGTTCGGTCCATCGCGGATCCTCGTGCTCGGACCAGACTCGTCGCTGGGTCCGATGATCGCGGCCACGATTCTGCCGATTATCGGCTCGGACGGCAGCCCGGCGCGCGCGATCGCGTTGGCGTCGATGCTGGCGCTGATCACAGGCGCGATGATGATCGTCGCCGGGGTCGCGAAGCTCGGATTCGTCGCAGACCTGCTTTCCAAGCCGACCCAGATCGGCTACATGAACGGCCTCGCGCTCACGATCCTGGTTGGGCAGCTGCCCAAGCTGTTTGGGTTCTCGACCGACGCCAACGGCCTGATCGACGAGGCCCACGCATTCATCCACGGGCTTGCCTCGGGCGACGTGGTTGGGGCGGCCGTAGTGATCGGTCTGGTGAGCCTGGCCCTGATCCTCGCAATCTCGCGATGGCTGCCGCGCGTCCCGGGCGTGCTGGTGGCGGTCATCGTCGCGATCGCAGCGAGCGCCGCCTTCGACCTCGCCAGCCACGGCGTGTCGCTGGTGGGAACCCTTCCGAAGGGTTTTCCACCGCTCACCGTCCCCAACCCGGTTTCCGACCTTCCGCTGCTGGTCGCCGGGGCACTGGGGATCGTGCTCGTCGCACTCACCGACACGATCTCGACAGCGTCCGCGTTCGCCGCGCGCAGCGGCCAGGAGGTCAATGGCAACGGGGAGATGATCGGGATCGGCGCTGCGAACGTGGCCGCCGGGTTGTTTCAGGGGTTCCCCGTGAGCACGAGCGGCTCGCGCACAGCCGTCGCCGAGCAGGCAGGCGCCAAGACGCAGCTCACGGGCCTCGTCGGAGCGGCGCTGATTGTGCTGATGCTCGTGCTGGTTCCGGGGCTGCTGAAGAGCCTTCCGAACCCGACGCTCGCCGCCGTTGTGATCGCCGCGTCGCTGTCGCTCGCCGACATCCCGGGGACCGTGAGACTGTGGAAGCAACGCCGGGTCGAGTGCATGCTGTCGATCACGGCGTTCCTCGGTGTCGCGTTGCTCGGGGTGCTCGAGGGCATCGCCGTGGCGGTCGGCCTGTCGATCCTCAACGTCTTTCGCCGCGCCTGGTGGCCGTACCAGACGACGCTCGGTCGAGTCCCGGGAATGTCGGGGCAGCACGACCGCCAGCTGCATCCTGACGCCGAGGGCCTGCCGGGACTCGTGATCTTCCGGTTCGACGCACCGCTGTTCTTTGCGAACGCCAGAACCTTCCGCGATCAGATCCGCGCGCTGGCGGCAGCCGATCCGCGACCGGAGTGGATCGTGATCGCCGCCGAGCCGATCACCGACATCGACACCACCGCCGCGGACATGCTGGCCGCCCTCGACGAGGCGCTCAACGCGAACGGCACCTCGCTGGTATTCGCCGAGCTCAAGGCCCCGGTCCGGACCAAGCTCGAGCGCTACGAGCTGATCGGCCCGCTCGACCCCGACCACTTCTTCTCGACTCTCGACGCCGCGGTCGACGCGTTTCGAGCGAAGACGGGCGCGACCTGGGCGCCGTCGTGACGGGCGGAACGCAATGAACTGGTCAAGACAGAGCGGTGCGCTGGTTGCGTTCCTGGTCACTGCATTCCTGTCGGGGTGCGGAGCAGAAACTACGTCGCCCGCAGCTGGGATATTCACGTCGGGGACGCCGGGTGTGCTCACGATCGTCACGGCCGACGTGCCGAACCCCGGTTTCTGGGAGGGCGCACCCGATCACGTCACCGGCGGGTTTGAGTTCGAGCTGGCCAAGGATCTCGCGCGCCGCCTTGGGCTGAGCGCGGTGCGGATCAAGCTCGAACGCTTCCACCGGATCGTGGCCGGGCAGCTCGACGGCGCAGACCTCGCGCTGGATCTGATCACGCCGACGACCGAGCGCGAGCAATCGCTTGCGTTCTCCTCTCCGTACCTGGATGCCCCGCCGACGATCGTGGTTCGCGCGGGTACGTCGGTTCCCGATCTCCACACCGCGCAGGCGTTGCGATGGGGAGCCGTCCGGGCCACGACGTTCGTCGGAGTGATCGGGAGCATGATCAAACCCGACGGCGCGGTGCGCATCTACGACAACAACGCGGACATGGTCGCCGCCCTAGAGCGGGGCGAACTCGACGCCGTACTGTTCGACCTCCCGCTCGCCGTGGCCACCGCCGACCGGTCGCGGGGACGCCTGCGCACCGCCGCGCAGCTACCCGACTCGGAGATAATCGCTGCGGCGCTGCCGAAGGGGTCGCGCAACACGCAGGCCGTCGATTCGGCGTTCCGGGCGTTCATCGCCGACGGGACGATCGACCATCTGCTGCGCGTCTGGGTCGGGCCGCAGGCGGCGGACGCCGAGCACTCGATTCCGCTGCTCGAGACGACGCTGTGATCGGCTCGCATTCGATATCGCTGCCGCTGGCCGACATCGCGGTCCATTCGCCGACCGGGGCGACGTGGGAGTTCCTGGTCCTGTTCGTGGTCGTGATCGTCGGCCCGCCGCTGCTCGAGCACGCGAAGCTGCCGGGGATCATCGGCCTGTTGCTCGGAGGCTTCGTGATCGGGCCCAACGGGCTCAACCTGATCGGCGCCGGCAATACGACGGTGCCCGAGCTCGGACAGCTCGGGTTGCTGTACCTGATGTTTGTCGCCGGCGTCGAGCTCGACCTGGGTCTGATCAGAGTCCACCGCCGGGCCGTGATCACCTTTGGGCTGGCAGCGTTCGCGATCCCGATGCTGTTCGGATCGGCGATCGGATTCTCGATGCATTGGGAAGCGCCCGCGGCGCTGCTGCTCGGCTCACTGATGGCGTCGCACACGCTGCTTGTGTATCCGACGGTGCGAAATGCCGGCCTCGCGTCGCATCGCGCCGTCGCGACGGCCGTCGGCGCAACTGTCCTGACCGACACGCTCTCGCTGATCGTGCTCGCGGCGGTCTCCGGCACGCAGGAGGACGGCGGCTCACCGGCATCGATCGCGTTGCAGGTCGGGTTCGGTTTGGCTGTGCTCGTCGTCTTCTCGCTTGTGGTCCTGCCACGGCTCGTGCGGCTCGCGTTCAAATACCTCGGTACCGATCGGATCATCCGCTACCTGCTCGCTGTGGCCTCGTTCCTGGCCGCGGCGACGCTCGCGCACAGCCTCGGCATCGAAGGGATCGTGGGGGCGTTCTTCGCGGGCCTCGGCGTCAACCGGCTCGTTCCCAACGAGGGGCCGCTGATGGACCGAATCGATTTCTTCGGGTCGGCCGTGTTCGTCCCGATCTTCCTGGTGTCGGTCGGCTTCCTCCTGAAGCCGAGCGTGATGATCGAGCCGGAGACGTTGAAGCTGGCGGCGCTGTTCATCCTCGCCGCGATCGGCGGCAAGGCGGTCGCCTCGTTCCTGACGCGAGGCGCGCTCGCGCTGTCCACGAGGGAAACCGTGTTGATGCTCGGGATGACGCTGCCACAGGCGGCGGCGACGTTGGCGGCGACCGTCGTCGGCTTCAACATCGGTCTGTTCGATCAGTCGGTCGTCAACGCGGTGCTCGTCTTGATTCTCGTCTCGATCATCGTTGCGACGTTGATGGTCGAGCGGGTGATGGGCGACGTGCCGGTGCCAAAGGAGGACGGCCACGCGCTCGGCAAGCGCGTGCTCGTCGCGCTCGAGGATCCCGGCCAAGCGCAGATCGGGTTCGCGATCGGCGCGCGCGTGGCAGAACCGGACAGCGGCGTCGTGACCGGGCTGCTCGGCTCTCCACCTGCCGACAAGCGTGCTCGTGATTCGGCTCTCGCGCAGCTGCGCCGAGCGGGAGCGATGGTCGGGCTCGACACCGACCCAACGGTGATGCATGGGTCGTTCGCCGAGGGGATCGTCAACGCGGTCGCCGAGCGGGAGCCCTCGTTCGTGCTGGTGGGTCAGCGCAGCGCGTCCGCGACCCCGGCGCTCGGCGGCCCTGGCGAAGCGGTCGCCGCTTCGATCGCTTCGCCGGTGGCGATCGTGATCGGCGATGCGCCGAACATCCGCGAGGTCGTGCTAATCGACAGCCGGCGACAGATCGACGGCCAGCGCGACATTGCCGGCGAGGTCGCGGCCGAGCTCGCGGCCCGGATCGGCGGCAGGCACGTGACGACGCGCCCGGCGGGACCGTTCGACGAGCTCGCTCCCGGGCAGCTCGCGATTGCCGCGACCACGTCTTGGCAGGTGCTCGCCGCGGCCGACCCGCCGGCGGGAGCGGCGCTGGTGATGGTGCTTGACCCGCCGCGCTCGGGTGACGAGCTGTCGATCCTGTCGATCGACGACGCGCAGATGTGATTGGCGATCACAGATCGAGCGTCAGCTCGGAGCTCGGCCGGGTGCTGCACACAAGCACGCGGCCGTCCGGCGGCGGTTCGAGCGGCTCGATGTAGTAGATGACGTCGCCTGCGAGCAGGCCGCTCTCGCAGTTGTGACAGGTCCCGTTGCGGCAGCCGAAGTTCACCGGCACGTCACAGGCCTCGGCGAAGTCGAGAAGGCTCGGGTATTGCTCGTCCCACGGCACCGCGAGGCTGCTGCGCGAGAAGGTCACGATCGGTCCTGCGCCCGGTGGACCGTCGGGGACGTGCGGTGCGCGGTCGCCGGGCTTCACGATCCCGGACGCGTGGGTGGCTATGGCACCGAAGATCTCGGTCGCGATCCGTTCCGGGGCGACGCCGCGGGCGGCGAGCGCGGCGCCGATCGCACGCATGAAGCCGTCGGGTCCGCATACATAGAAGTCGGCGTCCCTCGGGACACCCGCCTGCTCAAGGACCTGCAGATCAAGCCGGCCTGAGAGGTCGTAGCCGGTGCCGGGTGTGTCTGATTTGGCGGGCTTGCTGTAGGCGACGAGGCGGTGATTGTCGCGGAGTGCCGCAAGCAGCTCGTCGGCTTCGGCTGCAAAGGCATGCTCCTCGTGGTTGCGCGCGCCATGAAGCCACCACACCGGCCGTGCGCTGTGCTCGCCGGCCAACGCGTGCAGCATCGCGAGCACCGGCGTGGCCCCCACGCCGGCGCTGACCAGCACGACCGGACCTGTCCCGTCGCGCAGCACGAACTCTCCGCGTGGAGCGGCGACGTCTAACAGGTCGCCAACGCTCACGCGGTCGTGCAGGTAGTGGCTGACCGCGCCCTCGCGCTTGACGCTGATCCGGTACCCACGCTCGTCGGGGAGGTCCGACAGCGAGTAGTTGCGGATCAGTTGCTTGTCGGCGTGCGGTCGCACCCGCACGGTGATGTACTGGCCGGGCGCCGCGACGGGCGTCGGCGCGGCGTCGTCGGGCGGCGCGAGCAGAAGCGAGGTGATCGTCGAGCTCTCGCGACGGATCTTGGCGACGCGCAACGGCTGAAAACCACTCCAGGCCGGAGCGCTCGGCGCGCCGCGATCGGCCTTCGCCAGGAGCTCGCGCATGCTTCCCTTCCAGCCTTCGCTGAGCGCCGGCACGCGCAGCGCGCGTTGGAGCAGTGCGTGCGACTTGTTGGGCAGATACAGCAGCCCGTCGATGTCTGCGACGGTCACCTGCTCGGGCCCGTCGGCCACCTTCTCGATCTGGTCACCGGCCTGCACGACTCCCTCCGCGAGGACCCGGAAGTAGAACCCGGGACGGTGGTGGGCGACAAGCAGCGTCGGCATCGAAGGGTCGTTCATACGAATGCCGACGCGGTAGCACGTGACGCGCGGTTGGGTGACCTCGAACGTCGCCTCGCCGATGCGATACCGGTCCCCGATGCAGACCTGGTCGTCGGGGAGGCCCTCGATCGTGAAGTTCTCGCCGAACTGGCCGTAGGTGAAGTCGTCGCGTCCAAGCTCGCGCTCCCAGTACCGGTAGGAGTCGATCTGGTAGACGAATACAGCGCGATGCTCACCGCCGTGCGCGAGCCGGTCGGCCTGGTCGTCGCCGTCGATGTTGATCCGCCGAACCATCCGCGGACCGTCGACCGGCTCCTTCCAGATTGCCGTCCGGACGGTCTTACCCTCCCACTGCACCTCTCGCGGTCCGCCGACGTTGAGTGAGACCAGGCGTCCGGTCATCGCAGCGGGCGTGGTGCCGCGGTCGCCCGCCGACGCTGCGCGGCCTGCAGCGTCAGCAGCAGCCGCGGCTCGTACACCGCGGCCGCCGCGGCAAAGCTCGCCGGTGAGGGACGCAGGCGGTGGACGAGGCTGGTGAGTGTGGGATACCGGTGGCGGGTCATGGTTGGGCTCCTGTCGGGTCCGGCGCATCGGAGCGGCGCCGTCAATGAGATCTGTGCCCTCGCCGCCGGCGTGTCTTACCGCTAGTCCGGATCGACGTCGCCAAAGCGCCGGGCTGCCTCGAGTACCCCGTCGTGATCTGCGCGGCAGCCGGGGCAGATCCGCAGGTGGATCGCCGTCCCCGGGAAGCGCTCGCTTGGATCCTCACCGCGCAGCTCGATCTCGACGTACTGATCCATGATCGGAACGCCCGCGTCGCAGCCGGCGTCGCCGTCCTGAGCACGTAGCAGCTCGTCGAGCGCGTGGGGCTCGGTCACGCTCGCGCCTCCTCCCAGGTGAGCGCGTGGCCTGCCGCGGCCAGGCTCGCACGCAGCCTGCGCCGGGCGTCGAACAGGTTCTTGTAGATCGCGTTGCGGTTCGAGCCCAGTTGAAGCGCGAGCACGTCGATTGGCACCTCGTTGAGGGCAATCGCGACGAACACCTCCCGCTGGCGCGGCGTCAGGTCTGCTTCGATCGCTCTGCGCAGAACGATCAGCTGCTCGCGGCCCTCGGCCTGCTCGCTTGGTCGGGCAGCCACCCGGTCGGGAAGCTCCGCCAGCTCGAGGTCCTCGCGGCTGGGCGGATGGCGCTGCCACGCGTGTCGCGCGAGCTTGCTCGACACCTCGAAGATCGCAAACTTGTAGGCCCAGGTCGTGAACCGGCTGAGGCCCTTGAAGTTGTCGACCTTCGCGAGGATGTTCAAGAGCGCGTCGTCGGCGCACTGCTGGGCGACATCGTCGAACTCCGGGCCGGTGAGGGCCGGAAGCTGCGCACGGCGGCGGTGAAGCTCGTGCCTTGCGGCACGTCGAAGCACGTCGTGGAGCCTTGCGACCGCCTGCTCGTGGCGTGGATGCTCGGCATGCAGCTGCGCCACCCATCGCCGCGAGGCCAGGTCGCCCGGCACCACTCGTCGCTCGGGCGGGCGTTCGACGCTCACTGGGTGATCGTAACCACGCTCGCGTCGTCGCGGTGATCGGTCGCACGGTAAGAGCGCCGTGCGCCACGCAACCAATCTTCGTGACAGTCCCCCGAGGCAAAGACTGGAGCGCAAGATGGGTCTCTCATGGCAGCAAGGACCACTCGGCCGTAATCCCAACGGACAGTTCCTCGTCCCCGGCATGCCGCAGCGCGTGCTGTACGCCGAGCCGCTGCGGCGCCGGATGCGCGCTGAGCTCGGCGGGCGCACGGTGGTGAGCAGCGACGACGCCGTCCTACTGTTCGAGCCTGGCCGTTACCCGGTCGCGTACTTCCCGATCGCCGACTTCGCTGACGGCGCGCTCAGGCCGGCCGATCACCGCAGCACGCACCCCGAGCTCGGCGACACGGCTTGGTTTGAGGTCGTCGGCGACTCTCGCAGCGCGGACCGGGGGGCATGGCAGCACGCCGCGCTGCCCGAGCACGCGGCGATCCTCGAGGGCAAGGTCGCGCTCGCATGGCGTGCGATGGACGGCTTCTACGAGGAGGACGATCGCATCTTCGGCCACGCCGCCGACCCGTATCACCGGATCGACATCCGCCACAGCTCGCGCCACCTGGTTGTACGTGCCGGGGACCGCGTCGTGGCCGACACCACCAGCCCGGTCGTGCTCTACGA
>DASXDD010000197.1:0-1695 GCA_036490775.1 Solirubrobacteraceae bacterium
CGGCGATCCGTCTGCGGTCGAGCGCCATCGCCTCTCTCACCAGGGCCTGCGGTGCGCCGAGCTCGGCGAGCGCGGGCCAGTTGCTCGTGACCTCGAGCGTCGCGGGGAACCGCGAGTGCCACGCGTCGGGAATGTCGGTGGCGCCGACCAGGCCCGGGTTGTAGGCGAGCAGGCATGCGAACCCGGGCTGCGCGAGCACCACCTCCCCGGTTGCGGGCAGGTACAGCGACAGGCGTCCGTCCAGGCACGAGTTGATGCTGAGCAGCGCGACGTCGCGGATCGTGTTGAGCTCGTCGATCATCACCACCCATCCCGCGCGCATCGCCTGCACGAACGCGGAGTCGACGAGCCGGACCGTGCCGCTGTCGTCGGCGGCGGGGACGAACTCGTGGCGGAACAGATATTCGTCGCTAGAGGGACCGCCGCTGATCTCCACGAACCCGTAGAACGGGACGCCGCGGCGGTGCTCGACCTCCCGGCCGCGTTCTCGCCACAGGCGGTGGGCGATCGCGCGGGCGATCTGGCTCTTGCCGGCTCCGGGCGGGCCGATCAGCCGCAGGAACGTCGAGTCGCCGGGAGTGTGCGTGTCGATCAGCGCGCAGCGAGTTCGTCGATCGGCTGGCCGTGCAGCCGCGGCGGGTAGATCCGCTTGCCGTCCGGGAGGACGATCGGATCGGTCAGCGACTCGAGCCCGAGCAGGTTCGTTGACGCCTCGGGGGCGAGGTCGCCCTCGGTGGCGACCTGGTCGATGGTGGACAGGGCTTGATCGATCGCGCTCATGCGCGACCTCCTCTCGCTTCTGGGATGCGTGCGGGCGACGGGGTTGCCGTCGGATCGGGACCGCCCGGTCAGACGCCGAACACGTTTGCCGCGACTCGCAGGCGTGCGGCGGTGGCGGCGAACCCGGCGTCTTGTTTGGCGTCGGCGACTTGGCCGGTGATCTCGCCGAGCTGTGTGGCGACCGTTGACTGGTTGGCGGCGACGCCCTCGAAGGAGTCAAGGACGGCGTGGTGCTCGGCGCCGCGAGGGGAGAGGACCTGGACGATGTGCTCGACGCCGGCGCCGCGGATGTAGGGGATGTAGGTCTGCACCCGGCCGGGCGGCGCGGCCGACCCGCTGCTCGAGGCCTGCCGGCAGCCACGGGAGATTCAGGTGCACGATCACCGCCGCGTTTTGGAGGTTGTGGCCCTCGGCCCCGATTCTGGACAGACACAGGACCGGGAACTCGCCGCCGGTGAACCGGTGCTTGAGCACCTCGAATTCGTGCGGCTTGACCCCGCCGTCGGCGACGTGCGCTTGCACCCCGTGACGTTCGGCGAGCGTGCGAGCGAGCTGGCGCAGGCACCAGACGCGCTCGGCGAACACGATCACCTGCTCCTCCGCGGCGACGCCAGCGAGCGTTTGCGCGGTGATCCCGCGCAGCAGCGGCAGGCCGTCGCCGCCGCCGCGCATCGCGTCGGCGACGGTCCCCTGGCGGACGAGCGCCTTGGCGAGCGCCGCCTGCGAATGCGTCAGCGTCTCGGGGTCGACGCTGGCATCGACGTACACCCCGACATTGCCGAGCACGACGCCCTGGGCTCGTGAGAGCTCGACCAGTGCTTGCTTGAACAGCGCGGTGCCGGCCTCGAGCGTCTTGAGCTCGCGGAGCACCTCGAGCAGTCTGCGGTAGGCCTCGCGTCCGCCGCGGCGGATCGC
>DASXDD010000198.1:0-18767 GCA_036490775.1 Solirubrobacteraceae bacterium
GCCTTGCCGAGGTTTCGCATACTCCTCCTCTGAAATGTGTTGCCGGGCCCCCAGTTGGCCCACAAAGAAGCGCAGCCTAGTGTGGGCGCCGGACCGCAGCAAGGCGCCCCGCCCGCTTGACGCCCTCCCCTAACGCAACCCCAACCCGCCGCAAGTCAGGCGTCGATCTCCTTCCAGAACCGCAACTGACCATTGATGATCCGGTATACGCCGTAGCGCTTTAGGGTCGTGTCGCCGTCGCGCTGGATGCTGTAGGTGCCGACGGCGCCGCGCCGCCCCCGGGTCGCAAAGATCGCCGCCGCCACCTTCGATCGCCGGGCCGGCAGGGTGCCGTCGTCGGTCGCCCGCACGATCGCGCTCAGCATCACGTTCATCGCCTCGTACCCGAAGATCGCGTACGGCTCGGGATCGCCGAATCGCGCCCGGTACTTCGCGTAGAACGCCTGACCGGCGAGCGGCGACACCGCGGGGCCGAGCGGCGCGGCCGTGATCAGGATCCGAGGGGCGATCGAACGCGGGATCCCGCCCTGCTCGGGGTTGGCGAACGTGCTCTCGGCCAGCCCGGCGGTGCCAAACAGCTTCGCGGTCGGCATCGCCGCTGCGATCTGGCGCGTCAGCAGCACCGCATTGTCGTCGGTGATCGCCGAGATCAACACGCAGTCGGCGCCGGTCTTGGCGACGGCGGCCGCGAGCGGCCGGTAGTCCTTGACCCTCGGGTCGAACGTCTGGACGCCGGCGAGATGCAGGTGGTCGGCCCTGGCCGCGAGCTGGAAGCTCGCCTCGGCATCGTCGCCGTCGAACTCGCCGTCGTCGAGGATGTAGGTGTTCATGCATCCGGACTCCTGCTGAAGCTGCACCTGGACCGACGCTTCGACCGCGTCGGAGGGAACGACCCGCGCGAACGTGCGAACGCCCGTCGGGTAGTACTTCTCCGGCTCGCCTGGGGCGGCGCCGATCGCGCCTGACGTGAGCCCGACGGCCGTGCTTGCCGGGCTGATCTGAGGGATCCCGACACGGTTGAGCAGCGGAATCGAGATCGCGCTCGCGCCCGAGTTGAACTCACCGATGTAGCCGATCGTGGTCGTGTCCTTGATCGCCTGGTGCGCGTTGATCGTCGTCTGCCCCGGATCCCAGGAGCCGCGCTTTGGGTTGGAGTCGTCCATCGGCCGCAAAACGATCCGGTAGCGGCCGATCCGCTCCCCGAACTGGTCAAGCGCCAGTCGCTCGGCGTTGAGCACCGCGTTGCCGCTGACGCTCGAGGCGCCGTGCAGCGGCACGCTGGAGTAGATCGTCAGCGTTTCGCCAGGGATCTGGTTGGTGACGACGTGCTTTGAGCCGCAGCCCGCAAGCCCCACGACCAGCCCTACCAGCATCGCAAGGAGCTTGCCCCCCCTCGCTGCCGGATGCTCGCCGAGTCCGGACCTCACCCCTGCACTTGGAGGAACTTGAAGGGCACGAGCTTGCCGCCCGCCAGGTGGCTGAAAACGAACGGGGCGATGCTCGTGTCGCCGTTGGCATTGATCGAGTAGGTGCCGAGCACGGAGTCGCGGTTGCGGATCGCGAGGAAGCCCTTGACGACTGTGTCGCGATCGTTCGCGGCAGTGCCCGCCGTGTGCAGCACCGAGATCACCGCCGCCATCGCTTCGTAGCCGAAGATCGCCTGCGGCGCGGGCGTACGGTGGTAGGCGTCCTGGAACGGCTTCAGGAACTGGCTCTGGGCCGTCGCGGTCAGGTCCTTGGTCAGGAAGCCGGGCGAGGAGACAAAAACGTTGCGCGCCGACGACAGCTGCGATGCGAACGCGGCGTCGTCCAGCGCTGAGGGCCCGAACAGCTTCAGCGTCGGGCCGCTCGAGGCGGCGGAGTTGAACATGCGCGCGCCGCCGGCGTCTGAGCTCGCACCGATGAACGCCGCGTCGGCGCCCGACATCGACGGGACAACCGTGATCGACGCCTTCGCCGCATCGGTCCTTACGGCCTGGGCGATCGTCCGGCCGTACTGGCTGCCGTCGCTTGCGACGTACAGCTTGGAGACGTTGAGCGCCTGCATCTCCTGCACCTGCGCCTTGGCTTCCAGGAAGGTCGTCGGGACCACCCTCGCGAACGTCTGCCCGTAGGTGCTTAGCGACTCGTAATAGCGGTTCGGGGCGCCCGGGACAGTCGAGCTGGCCTGCGTCAGCGCCGCCGCGGTGTCGGTCGGGGTGACCTGGAGCAGGTCCTGGGCGTTGGTGATGCCGAGCGAATCGGCCGACAGACCCGGGTCCAGCTCACCGAGGTACGCGATCGAGCTCGTGTCTTTGATCGCGGTGCGTGCGTTGTCGGAGACCTTCGACCCCGTGAGCTTGATGAACCGCAGCTTGAAGCTGCCGAGTTTGGAGCCCGCCTGCTGATTGAACGCGAGCTGCTCGGCGGCGAGCACGTCGGCGGCCGCCTGACTGCCCGCCACGCCCGGCGGCGCGCTCGCGTACAGCGTCAGCGTGGTGCCGGACGCAGTCACGTTCGAGCCGGTCCTTGCGCAGCCCGCGGCGATCGACATCACCGCGGCGAAAGCGACGCAGGCATGCAACACCCGTCGCCGTGCGAGCACGATGCGTCGCATAGGCGGCGCTGCTATTCCTGCCGGCCGGGCAGGAACGGGAGCAGGTTACGGATCCCGATGGTGACCAGCACCATCACGATCGCGATCAGAATCGCATCAAACCCCGAGACGCCGAGCGCCCACAGCACGATCCACAGGCAGAGGCCGGCAGTGGCGGTGAGAATCAGGCCCATCGCCTGGCATCCTAACCGAGCCGCCCCCGGCGAGGCCGGCGCGCGACCAACGTCAATCCGCCGCAAACAATCCGCCTACGGCACGCCCAACCGCCGTCAGCGCAGGGCAGCGGCGAACTGCGCGACGAGCTCGGCGACGCCCGCCACCGGATCCGGCCGCTCGCCCGCGGCCCGCACAAGGCGGGTGCCGACGATCACGCCCTCGGCGCCGGCGGCGGCCGCCGCCGCTGCCTGCTCGGGCGTCCCGATCCCGAAGCCGACCGCAACCGGCACATCGGTGTGGGCTCGGGCGCGCGCGACGATCGCCTCGAGCGCGCCGTCGAGCGCCGCACGCTCGCCGGTCGTACCGGTCACTGACACGGCGTAGACAAAGCCCCTTGCGCGGGAGCCGATCTGCGCCAGCCGCGGCTCAGGGGTTGTCGGCGCGACCAGCGGAACGAGCGCGATCCCGCGCGCATCGCAGGCCGCAAGCGTGTCGGCTGCCTCCTCGAGCGGGAGGTCGGGAACGATCAGCCCGCTGATCGCGCTCCCGACGAGCGCATCGGCAAAGCGCTCGAGGCCCCGGGCGAGGATCACATTCGAGTAGCACATGACGATCACCGGGACGAGCTCGGCGATCCGGCTGCCGACCGAGAGCACGTCGGGGAGGGTCGCGCCGGCGCGCAGCGCCTCGGTGCCGGCGGCGTGGATCACCGGACCGTCGGCGAGCGGGTCCGAGAACGGAACCCCGAGCTCGACGAGGTCGGCGCCCGACTCGGCGTACGCGACTCCGATCCGCCGCGAGGTCTCGAGATCCGGATAGCCGCCCATCAGGTAGGGCATCAGCGCGGCGCGGCGCCCGCTGGCGTGAGCCGAGGCGAACGCCTCGGCGATCCGCTCGACCCCGGTGACGGCCTGCGGGCTCGGGACCGCGGTCATCGCAGATCGATCATCGACAGCACCTCGGCGAGGTCCTTGTCGCCGCGCCCCGACAGGCACACCAGATCGAGCTCGCTTGGCCCGTTGGCGAGCGCCCAGGCGATCGCGTGGGCGCTTTCGAGCGCCGGCACGATCCCCTCGAGCCGGGCGGTGCGCTCGAACGCCTCGAGCGCCTTCGCGTCTGTGATCGCCACGTAGCGCGCCCGGCCGGAGTCGCGCAGCCACGCGTGCTCAGGCCCGCTGCCGGGGTAGTCGAGGCCCGCAGAGATCGAGTGCGCCTCGAGAATCTGGCCGTCCTCGTCCTGCATGATCGCCGAGTAGGCGCCGTGCAGCACGCCGGGCAGGCCACCGGCCGTCAGCGGCGCGCCGTGGCGGCCGGTGTCGATTCCCTCGCCGGCCGCCTCGATCCCAACGAGCTCGACGCCCGCGTCGTCGACGAACGGCACGAAGATCCCAATCGAGTTGGAGCCGCCGCCGACGCATGCGATCACGCGCTGGGGCAGCCGCCCCTCGCGTTCGAGGATCTGTGCCCGAGCCTCGTCGCCGATCACGCGCTGCAGGTCGCGCACAAGCGCCGGATACGGTGCCGGGCCGACGCACGAGCCGATGATGTAGTGGGTCGTCGCTACGTTCGTCACCCAGTCGCGGATCGCCGCCGAGACAGCCTCCTTGAGCGTCCGGGCGCCGGCGTCGACCGGCTCGACCGTCGCTCCGAGCAGCCGCATCCGCTCGACGTTGGGCTTCTGGCGGCGCATGTCCTCCGTGCCCATGTAAACCACGCATTCGAGGTCGAGCAGCGCGCACGCGGTCGCCGACGCGACGCCGTGCTGGCCGGCGCCGGTCTCGGCGATGATCCGCGACTTTCCCATCCGCCTGGCCAGCAGCGCCTGGCCGAGCGCGTTGTTGATCTTGTGCGCACCGGTGTGGTTGAGGTCCTCGCGCTTGAGATAGATCGTGTGCCCGGCGGCCGCGCTCAGTCGCGGCGCCAGGTAAAGCGGGGACGGCCGGCCGACGTAATCGCGCAGCAGCGCGTCGAGCTCTGATTGAAACGCGGCGTCGGCGCGCGCCTGCACCCACGCGTCCTCGAGCTCGAACAGCGCCGGCATCAGCGTCTCGGGCACGTACTGGCCCCCGTAGGGGCCGAACCGGTGCTCGACGGCGCTCATCGGGCGCTCAGCTCCGGGGCGGCGGTCGCGGCGACGGCGGCCGCGAACGCGCGGAGCTTGTTGGGGTCCTTGCGTCCGGGGCTCGCTTCGATGCCGCTGGCGACGTCGACCGCGAACGGCGCCACCACGCCGATCGCTTCAGCCACGTTGTCGGCGTTGAGGCCACCGCTGAGGATCACGGGCACGCGGCCGCGATGGCCACGAGCGATCTCCCAGGCGAATGTCGCGCCGGTGCCGCCCGGAATCCCCCGCGTGTAACTGTCGAGCAGGTGGTAGTCGGTGTGAAACGAGGACAGCGATTGGATATCGGCGCGGCTTCGCACGCGCGCAGCCTTGATCACCTTGCAGCCGGTTCGCCGCGCCGCCTCGCCGCAGAACACCGGGCCTTCGTCACCGTGCAGCTGGAGGATCGTGAGCCCGACCGCGTCGGCCGTCGCGGCGACCTCGTCGAGCGTCGGGTTTACGAACACGCCGACGATCTCAGTGCGCCGCTTGAGCGCCGCAGCGATCTCAGCTGCGTCGTCGAGCTCGCAGCGCCGAGGCGATCCCGGCCAGAAGATCAGCCCGACTGCCCAAGCGCCCGCGTCGGCCGCCAGCTCAGCGTCGGGCAGCGAGGTCAGGCCGCAGAACTTGATCTTCGGGGGCGGGAGCACTCCGACAATCGTAGGGCGCTACTGCGGCGCGGCTTCGGTCCGGCTGCCGAGCTTGACCGTGAACGTCTTCACGTGTCCCTCATGGCGAGCGCGGATCGCCACGGTCTGTCCCGGCAGGTGCGCCTCGACAATCTGCAGCACGTCGCTCATCGCCGCGACCCGCCGGCCCGACACCGACAGGATCTTGTCGCCCGGGGTGAGGCCGGCGTCGGCCGCGGGACCGCCGGGTTGAGCAGTGCGCACGACGACGCCGTGCTTGGAGCCAAGCGCGGCGACGCCGTTGGCGCCGATGTCGGCGATCTCGACCTTGCCGTCGTGCTTGAGGCGCGGCATGAACTCCTTCGCCGTGTTGACCGGAATCGCGAAGCCGATCCCGAGGCCGCCCTGGCCGGCGCCGCCGCCGGTCTCGATCTGCGAGTTGATCCCGATCACACGACCGGCGGCGTCGAGCAGCGGGCCGCCCGAGTTGCCGGGATTGATCGGCGCGTCGGTCTGAATCACGTTGTCGATGCTGAATCCGCTCGGCGCCTGGATCTGGCGCTGGAGCGCCGACACGATCCCGCTCGTCAGCGTGCGGTCGAGTCCGAACGGGTTGCCAATCGCGAGCGTCGGGTCGCCGACCTGGACCGTCGTCGAGTCGCCGAGTGCGAGCGGATGGACCGCGGGTACGCCGGCGAGGTTGACCTTCAGCAGCGCGAGGTCGTTGTTGGGGTCCTGGGCGACGACCGCGGCCGTGCGCGTGACGTTGTCCTCGAACTGGACCGAGACGCCGTCGGTGCGGTTGGCGCCCTCGATCACGTGATAGTTGGTGACGATGTCGCCGGCCGTGTCGATCAGGAAGCCCGACCCGGTCGAGATGCTTCGCTCCTGAGCCGGGAACAGGTCGAACGGGTCCTCGACCTGCTGGATGATCTGCGCGCGGACGAACACGACACCGGGAGCGTCGCGCTCGTAGATGTCATGCGGGGTCAGGCTCGCGGCGCCGTTTGACGCGGGCTGCGTGTCGACAGGCGCCTCCTGGATGATCGTCTGGGTCGTGCGGTGCCCGGTGATTCCGAGCGCCAGGAACGCTCCCGCGACCACGACCCCGCCCAGCACGGATGCCGCAAAATGCGAGCGGATCGGCCACTTCATACGCTGTCCAGTGTGGGCCCCGCGGTGAAGTGCAGTTAAAGCCAGCTTTTGGCGTGGGTGGGCGCGAGCAATCCCCGCAGCGCGTTCTCGATGTCGGTTGATCGCATCAGCGCCTCGCCGATCAGGACCGCGTCGACCCCGGCCTCGGCGAGCTCAACGAGGTCACCGGCGGTTCGCAGCCCCGACTCGGCGACGATCGTCGTGCCCGCCGGAACGCCCGGCAGCAACTCGAACGTGCGGCGGATGTCGACCTCGAGCGTCGTCAGGTCGCGGTTGTTGATCCCGATCAGCTTCGCGCCGCAGGCAGCCGCCCGCTCGAGCTCGGTCCCGTCGTGAACCTCGACCAGTACCGCCAGCCCGAGCGACTCCGCCAACTCGTGCAGCTGCGTGAGCTCGTCAGGGGTGAGCGCAGCGACGATCAGCAGCACAGCGTCGGCGCCCGCAGCGAGTGCCTCGTAGAGCTGGTAGGGGTCGACGACGAAGTCCTTTCGCAGGATCGGCAGCGCCGATACGGCCCGAGCGGCGCGCAGGTCGTCGAGCGACCCTCCGAAGCTCGGCCCTTCCGTCAGGACCGACAGCGCCGCAGCGCCGCCGCGCTCATAGGCGCTGACGACGTCTTCGAGCTCGAGGTCGCCGCGGATCAGCCCGGCAGACGGCGAGCGGCGCTTGTGCTCGGCGATCACCGACAGCCCGGGCCGCGCGAGCGCCTGCGCGAACGGGCGCACGCCGCCGGTCAGTGCGGTCGCATCACGCTCGAGCTCTGGGCCGGGCAGCTTCGCCTTGCGCCGGACGAGCTCCTCGCGGGTCGCCGCGACGATCGGATCGAGCGCGTTCACGCCGGCGCAAGCTCCCGAGTGCGGGTTACGAACCGCTGCAGCGCAGCGGTCGCTGCACCATCGTCGACCGCCCGCTCGGCGACGCGAACGCCCTGCTCGAGCGACTCCGCGCGCCCGCCGGCGTAGATCGCAGCACCGGCGTTGAGCACGGCGAGGTCGCGCGCGACGCCGGGCTCGCCCGCGAAGATACTGCGCGCGGTGTCGGCATTCTGCTCAGGGTTGCCGCCCGGAACCGCGTCGGCGTGCGCGCGCTCGAGACCGACCTCCTCGGGCGTGACGCTGTACTTGCGCAACTCGCCGCCGACGACTTCGACGACCAGCGTCGGCGCGCTGATGCTGAACTCGTCGACGCCGTCCTCGCCGCTGACAAGCAGCGCGTGCCGAGTGTCCAGGCGCGCGAGCGCGCCCGCCATCGTCTCGAGGTAGGACGGGTCCGAGACGCCGACGAGTTGGCGCGTGGCGCCCGCGGGATTCGTCAGCGGGCCAAGGAAGTTGAAGATCGTGCGCACCGCGAGCTCGCGGCGGACCGGGATCACGTAGCGGGTGGCCTGGTGGTGGGCCGGGGCGAACATGAACCCGAACCCGACCTCGTCGATGCATTGCGCGACCGCCGCCGGCGTCAGGTCGATCCGCGCTCCGAGCGCCTCGAGCACGTCGGCGGAACCCGACAGCCCGGTCGCTGACCGGTTGCCGTGCTTGGCGACCGCGCAGCCCGCGCCGGCGGCGATCAATGCGGCGGTGGTCGAGACGTTGAATGTCCGCCGCCCGCCGCCGGTCCCGGCGGTGTCGAGCAACTCGTCGCGCGACGCGGTGACGCGGACCGCGTGCGCGCGCATCGTCCGGGCGAGGCCGGCAAGCTCGTCGACCGTCTCCCCCTTGGTCCGCAGCGCGATCAGGAACGCCGCGATCTGAACCTCCGACGCGTTGCCGTCCATGATCTCCGAGAGGACCGCGGCCGCGTCATCGAGCGTCAGGTCGCGGCCGGAGGCGAGCGCGTCGATCGATCGTGTCAGCAGATCCATCGCGCGCAGCTCAGCGTGTACGTGCGAGGAAGTTGCCCAGCAGCTCGCGTCCCTGTTCGGTCAGGACCGACTCCGGATGAAACTGGATGCCCTCTGCCGGAAGCTCGCGGTGGCGCACGGCCATCACCACGTCGCCCGCCGCGGCGCTTCGCTCGAGCACATCGGGCAGCGCCGCGTCGGCGATCAGCGAGTGGTAGCGGCCGACCTCGAGCGGCGCGCGCAGCCCGCGGAAGATCGTCTTACCGTCGTGGTCGATCTTGGTCGTGCGGCCGTGAACCGGCTGGTGGCGCACGACGCGCCCGCCCCACGCCTGGACCAGCGCCTGGTGGCCTAGGCATACGCCTAGCGTCGGGACCGACGCGATCGGGAAGCGACGCACGGCCTCGAGCGAGATCCCGGCCTCGTCGGGGGTGCACGGCCCCGGCGACACGATCACGCGGTCATATCCGCGGATCAGCAGCTCGTCGACCGTCGCGCGGTCGTTGCGCACGACCTCGATCTCGCAGCCGAGCTCCCCTAGGTACTGCACGAGGTTGTAGGTGAAGCTGTCGTAGTTGTCGACGACCAGTACTCGCACCACCCAAACGGTAACGCCGCAGCCGCCCGCACCGCCCCAGGCCGTCATCCGCGCCAAACGTCAGGGTACGTGCGACGAAAGTCCAGGGCACCCTCCCGATTGTGCGACCGGAGGCGATCGGTCAGTCTGCACCGCAAAAAAGGTGCGTGACATGAACAGGATCAATCGATACACCAGCGCGGCGGTTGCGGCCGCGGCTATGACCGTTGCACTGGCAGCCTGCGGCGGCAGCAGCAGCAGCAATTCGACTTCGAGCTCAGCGGCTGCGGCCTCACCGGCAACGGCCTCGCCCGCGACGGCGACGCCCGCGACGGCGTCCAAGGGCTCGGCGGCGCCGGGCACCAAGCTGGCCGTCGGCAGCTCGGCGATGGTCCGATACACGCCGCTCGGCGCGCCGGGCGCCAAGCCCTCGACGCTGAAGGTGACAGTCGAGTCGCTCGACCAGGGCACGCTCGGGGACTTCAAGGGGATCCAGCTCGACGCGACCCAGAAGGCGTCGCTCCCGACCTACGTGAAGGTCAAGGTCACCAACCTCGGGCCCAGCCCAATCGACGTCGACGGAACCTCGGCGGCGATCCAAGGCCTCGACAACACCGGCAACACGGAGCAGAGCGTCACCTTCATCGGCGACTTCCCGCCCTGCCCCGACCACGCCTCGACGACGCCGATGGGGCCCGGATCGAGCTACGACAACTGCCTCACGTTCCTGGTCCCGGGCGGGATCACGAAGGTCGCCTACACGGGGACTGAGGCGTACGTCAGCTCGCCGGTGACGTGGAGTGGGAGCTGATCAGCTCCCACTCGCGGCTACGGCCAGTCCGGCTGGGCGACGGCGAGGGCAATCGCTTGCAGCACCGCTCTCGCCTTCGCCTCGGACTCGCGGAACTCATAGTCGGGCTTGGCATCGGCGACGGTGCCACCGCCCGCCTGCACGTGCGCGACCCCGTCCTTGACGACGACCGTGCGGATGTGGATGCAGGTGTCGAGGTCACCGGTGTAGCTGACATAGCCGATCGCGCCGCCGTAGCCACCCCGCTTGACGGGCTCGAGCTCATCGATGATCTCCATCGCCCGGACCTTCGGTGCGCCCGACAGCGTGCCGGCAGGCAGCACCGAGCGCAGTGCATCAAGCGCGCCGACCTCGTCGCGCAGCATCCCCGTGACGCTCGAGACGATGTGCATCACGTGGCTGTAGTTCTCGACGACCATGAAGTTCTCAACCTCGACGCTTCCGTATGAGCAGACGCGCCCGAGGTCGTTGCGGCCGAGGTCGACGAGCATCACGTGCTCGGCGCGCTCCTTGGGATCGGCCAGCAGCTCCTGCGCGATGCGGTGGTCCTCGTCGGCGTTGGCGCCGCGCGGCCGTGTGCCGGCGATCGGGCGGGTCGCGACCTTGCGCCCGCTCACGGTGATCAGCGGCTCCGGGCTCGCGCCGGCGATCTCGAAGTCGCCGAAGTCCAGGAAGTACATGTACGGGCTCGGGTTGACCGCACGCAGGCCGCGGTAGATCGAGAACGCCTCGACCGGGACTGGCGCCGACCACCTCTGCGAGGGGACGACCTGGTAGGCGTCTCCGGCGTAGATGTACTCGATGATCCGCGCGACGTTGCCCTCGAACTGCTCACGCGACATGTTCGACTCAAACGACGGCGGCCGTCGGTCACGCTCGGGCGGCTGCGCCGGGCGCGGAAGCGGCCCGGCCAGGTGCCAGCGAATATCGGAGATCGTCTGCGCGGCCGCCGCGTACGAGGCGTCGAGGTCATCGTCGGCGTGGGCGTTGGCAAGGATCGTCACGGTGTGCTTGAGGTGGTCGAACACGACCAGCGCGTCGGTCAGCATCAGCGCGAGGTCTGGGACTCCGATCGGGTCCGGGTTGGGCTCGCCGAGCGACTCGACGGTGCGCACCAGGTCGTATGCGAATACGCCGACCGCACCGCCCGCGAACGGCGGCAGATCGGGCAGCGGCGCCGGCGAGTAGCGGCTCAGCTCGGCCGCCGCGAGCGCGTACGGGTCGCCCGGGTCGCCAAGTGACCAGCGCAGCACCTTGCGCGGGTGCACGCCGATGAAGGAGTAGCGGCCCACCCGCCCGTGCTCGGCCGATTCGAGCAGAAACGACGGCTTGCGCGTACCGCGCACCTGTCCCCCGCCTTCGCCCGATCGCGTGGCCCGCCAATTGTCGGGTTGGTGGCGGAGCTTCAGATATGCCGAGACCGGCGTCTGGCAGTCGTCGATGAACGTCTGCTGCAGTGGGATCAGGTTGTGGTCGCGCGCAAGCTCGCGCGCCTCCTCGAGCGTCGGCGTGATCCCGGCGAACGCGGTGTCAGGGCTTGCGACGGCCATCGAGCACACGTTCGGCATCGGCGAGCGACAGTCCACGCCCTCGCAATAGCACCGCCAGGTGGTAGACGACGTCAGCGGCCTCCTCGGCGACGCGCTCGTCGGACTCCTCGCGAGCGGCGCGCACCACCTCTTCGGCCTCCTCCTGAACCTTGGCCCCGGCAAGGCCCGGGTCAGCGAGCAGCGTCGCTGTGTAGGAGCCCTCGGGCCGCTCCTGAGCCCGCTGCGCGATCGTGCGCTCGAGCGCCGGCAGCGTTTCGTGCGGCGCGGCGGTCTCGAGCTCGCCACGGTGAAAGCAGGTGCGCTCGCCCGTGTGGCACGCGGGGCCGGCCGGCTCGACGATCGCCAGCAGCGCGTCTGAGTCGCAGTCGTAGCGGATCGACTTGACCGTCTGGGTGTTACCCGAGGTCGCGCCCTTGTGCCATAGCTCTTGGCGCGAGCGACTGAAGAAGTGCATCTCGCCGGTCTCGCGGGTGAGCGAGAGCGACTCGGCGTTCATGTAGGCGAGCGTCAGCACCTCGCCGCTGCGCCAGTCCTGGACGATGCACGGCACGAGCCCGCGCTCGTCGTAAGCGATCTGGGAATCGTCCACAGGGATGACGATTCTAGGAGGGGGTCCGCAGCCGGGCGCTGCGGCTATTCGATCCCGAGGCGATCGAGCAGCCGCTCGTCGCCGCGCCAGTGGCGGCGCACGCGCACCGACAGCTCCAGGTGCACGTGTGCGCCGAGCTCGCGCTCGATCACGCGGCGCGCCGCGGTTCCGATCGACTTGACCATCTGACCGCGCGCCCCGATCAGGATGCCCTTCTGGGACTCGGTCTCGACCAGGATCACTGCCTCGATCCGGACCAGCTCGTCGCGTCGACGGTCGATGTCCTCGATCTCAACTTCGACCGCGTGCGGCACCTCCTCGCGTGTGCGGGCGAGTACCTGCTCGCGCACGAGCTCGCCGAGCACCACAGTCTCGGCCTGGTCAGAGCGCTGCGCCGGCTCGAAGTAGAACGGCCCGGGCGGCAGCAGCGAGACGAGA
This sequence comes from Solirubrobacteraceae bacterium, assembly GCA_036490775.1. Taxonomy (GTDB): domain Bacteria; phylum Actinomycetota; class Thermoleophilia; order Solirubrobacterales; family Solirubrobacteraceae; genus Palsa-465. The sequence continues at coordinate 12,443 of DASXDD010000198.1, forward strand.
TGGTCCACGAGCGGCCGCACGCCCGCGCCGGTGCGGGCCGAGACCGGGAAGATCTCGCCGCCGAGGTCGAGGCCGGCGGCATCGTGAAGCGTGCTCACGGTCTTCGCGCGGTCGGCGAGGTCGACCTTGTTCAGCGCGATCACGACTGGGACCGGTGCCGACGCGAGCAGCCCGGCGATGAACCGGTCGCCCGGACCGAGGCCCTGTTGGGCGTTGAGCACGAGCAGGCACCCATCGGCGTCGGCCAGCTCTGACTCGACCCGCCGCTGCATGCGCTCGGTCAGGGCGTCGCGGGGGCGCTGGATCCCGGGCAAGTCGACCAGCACGAGCTGCCAGTCGCTACCGGTAGCGACGCCGCGAATCGCGCGCCGGGTCGTCTGTGGCTTGTCGGACACGATCGCGATCTTCGCCCCGACGATCGAGTTTGCGAGCGTCGACTTGCCGACGTTCGGTCGCCCCGCGAGTGCGACGAAGCCCGACCGGGTGTTGGGGTCGGCACTCAATGGACCCAACGCATCAGCTCGGCTTGGAGCGCGAGCATCTCGCCGTCATCGGTCTCGTGGTCCATGCCGCTCAGGTGTAGCGCCCCGTGGACGATCGCTTCGCGCAGATCTGCCGTCTGGGCGGGGCAGATCACGATGTCGCCGAGCTCCCTCGGCCCCGCCGAGACCCCGTCCTCGTCGACGCCGAACGACAGCACGTCTGTCGGCTCGTCGAGCCGGCGATAGTCGCGGTTGAGATCCCGGATCCGCTCCTCTGAGACGAACTCGATCGCGACGTGGCCTTCGGCGATCCCGGCCGACGACATCGCCAGCGAGCACAGTTCCTCGATCTCGGCAACGCTCGGCTCCGCGGGAGCGATCGACTCGATCCCGATCACCTCGATCTCGAGCACGGTCTAGGCCCGCTTGCGCGGTCGGAGCTCGGGCGCCAGCCGCGTCGTGTGCTCGTTGTAGGCAGCGACGATCCGCTGCACGAGCTTGTGGCGCACGACGTCCTCGCCGCCGAAGCGGACGAACTCGATGCCCTCGACTTCGTCGAGGATGTCGGCTACGACCACGAGCCCGGAGTCGTTCTCGCGCGGCAGGTCGATCTGGGTGATGTCGCCAGTCACGACCATCTTCGAGTTGAACCCCAGGCGCGTCAGGAACATCTTCATCTGCTCGGGGCTCGTGTTCTGCGCCTCGTCGAGGATGATGAAACTGTCGTTGAGCGTGTTGTGCGTCACCAGAAAGTCGTCGGTGACGTAGAGCGAGTCGGCTGCCGCGACCTGGATGCAGACGCACTCCGCGTCGCCGGCCGGCTCGATCGAATCGATGAACCGCATCGGGCGGCCGCCGCCGGAGCGGTCGTAGAGCTCGCGCTTGCGCCGCAGGCGGAATGGCTCGGTCCCGGCGGGCAGGCGGATGTCGAGGACGAACGCGTCGGAGCGATACGGCACCGGCCGGCCACGGGCAAAGCCCGGTCGCCGCCCCTCGGCCTTGCGCCGGCGCCAGTAAGCGACGCCCCCAAGCGAGCGGACGAGGTAGACAACATCGTCGCGGAGCATCTCTGAGCAGGTCGTGTACTGGATCCGGCAGGTCCGCCCCGCCTGCGTCACCGAGCCCCCGTCGGTGTCGAGCAGTCCCTGGAGCACGGCGATCCGTACGGCCGAGGCGTTGTGCAGGTAGGCCTCGGGAACGAACTTCGTGCTCGATTTCGTTCCTGCAAGGCCGAGCTCACGCAGCTTGTGCGTGACCGGGTTGGCCACGATCACCCCGCCGCGATGGCCATGCTCGTGGCGAAGCGTGTAGTCGAAAGTGCCCTTCCTGCGCAGCTCGATCCCATCGAGCGCATCCTCGAGCGCATGCGCCAGCTCCGGATCAGCGGTCGCAAACGTCGGCGTCGTGCTCGTGGTCAGACAGCCGTCGCCGAGCAGCAGACCCAGCGCGTACGGATCGATCGGGACGTCGCGAGGCTCGAATTCGACCGGCTCTGAGAGAAGTGGCAGCTCGTACCGGTGCTGGTGGAAGCTCCGCAGGCGGCCGATCATCTCCCGCGTCTCGAGCACGCGGCCCGGCTTCCCGCGTCGGCGGTCCGAAGCGGTGGACACGTGCCACAGGTGCTCCGCGCAGCACAGAGTCGACGCGCCGTCCTGCGCGCTCAGCCGGAAGACCTCCTTGCGGCCCTGGGGATAGACGCCCAGCACCGGCGTAGGCTGGCCATTTGAGCCTGTCACAAGATCCCCGACGCGCAGGCTCCCGATCGGCCGGAAGCCAGACGGGGTCAGCACCGGAGTCGAGAGCGGTTGCGCGCGGCCGCGCATGAAAGCCAGCGGCGCCACCTCGATCACGCCGCGCTCCAGGTGCTGGGAGACCTTCTCGGGCTCAAGCATGTCGTGCAGCGCGTCGAACAGCGGGCGCAGGTACGGGTCGACCTTCGCCATCAGGTCTCCGGGCAGGAAGCCGAGGCGCTCGCCGGCCTCTACCGCGGGGCGCGTGAGGATGATCCGGTTTACCTCGCGACGGCTGAGCGCAGCGGCCGCGAGCGCGACGGCGAGGAACGTCTTGCCGGTGCCGGCCGGACCGATCCCGAAGGTGATCGTGTTATTGCGGATCGAGTCGACGTAGCGCTTCTGGTTGACGGTCTTCGGCGCGACCTTGGTCGTGCGGTGGCGCCAGACGACATCCTCGAGGATCCGCGAGGCGGACTCGTGCTGATCGAGCGCGTTGGTCACCGCTTCGATTGTCCCGGCCGCAATCTCGTGGCCCTGGGAGATCAGCTCTGAGAGCTCGCGGACAACAGCGGTGGCGGCGTCGACCGCCTGCTCGTCGCCCTCGAGTGTGAGCACGTTGCCTCGCAGGAACACGTCGCAGTCGAGATGCCCTTCGAGCGCACGCAGAACGGCGTCCTCGCTACCCGCCAACTCGGCGGCAACTGCGTTGTCGAGCTCGAGCTGCCGGCGCAATTCGCTAGCTCAGTGCCTCTCGTACTCGGGCGGAGGCGCGCTTGCCGTCGGCGCGGCCCTGCGAGTTTGCGATCACGACCTTCATCACCTGTCCCATGTCCTTCGGCGAGCTCGCTCCGGTCTCGGCGATCGCCGCCGCGACGATCGCATCAAGCTCCTCGTCGCCGAGTTCGGCGGGAAGGTAGCCGGCGATCAGCTCGGCCTCGGACTCCTCCTGCTCGGCGAGCTCGGGACGGCCGCCGTCGCGAAACTGGGTGGCGGCCTCAAGGCGCCGCTTGCGCTCGCGTCGCAGGACCGCCTGCTCGTCGGCGTCGCCGTCCTTGGCCGCCTTCTGCAACTCCGAGAGCACGAGGCGCAGCGCGCCCACGCGATCCTTCTCCTTGGCCTTCATCGCGCTCGTCATGTCAGCGCGAACCTGCTCTGCAACGCTCACACCAGTGAGGATAGCCCCGTCGCGGGCGTCGGCTCACAACGAATTCCGTCAGCGTGCAGCTCGACGCACCTGACCTCGACCACCTCGCCCCGGGAGCCCGCGCCCGCAGGCAGGTAGCAGCGCGTGTAGTCGGCCGTGTAGCCCGAGCATTGCGTGTCGGCGACCTTGTCGACCAGCACCCGTTCGCGAAGCCCGAGCTTGCGGGTGCGGTGGTGGCGCGAGCGCACCTCGGCGTGGCCGCGAAGCTCACGCGAGCGGCGCTTCTTGTCGTCGGGCGAGACCAGGTCGCCGAGCGCCGCGGCGACGGTCCCGGGCCGCGGCGAATAGGAGAACGCGTGCACACGCGTGATCCCGGCGGCGTCGATCGCCTCGAGCGTCCGCCCGAACGCGGGCTCGTCCTCGCTGGGGAACCCGACGATCACGTCCGTCGTCACGTTCACGTCGGGCACGGCCGCACGCAGGGCGGCGATCTGATCGACGTACTCGGCGGCGGTGTAGTGACGCCCCATGTCGCGCAGGACGCAGTCGTCGCCCGACTGCATCGGCACGTGCAGGTGCGGACAGACCTTCGGCTCGGTCGCGAGCGCCTCGAGCAGCGAGTCCTTGACGTGGATCACCTCGACGCTCGACAGCCGCACTCGCTGCACGCCCGGGACCTTTGCCACGGCGATCATCAGCTCGCCGAGCTCGAGCCCGCGCTCGGGATCGCGGTAGTCGCCGACGCTGATCCCGGTCATCACCATCTCCGGCTGTCCTTGAGCCACGCGCCGGCGGACCTCGTTGAGCACCGCCCCCGCCGGTCGCGACCGTGCCTCGCCGCGGACGGTCGGGATGATGCAGTAGGCGCAGTGGCAGTCACACCCGTCCTGGACCTTGACGAAGCCGCGGGTCCTCGCCGCCGGGGCCAGGGAGGCGCGCGCGAGCACGTCGTGCTCGAGGTCGACGCACGCTCCCAGTTCGCCGGCGATCGAGTTCGCGACGTCCTCGGCGACGCCGACAAACGGGCGGACAGCCGGGTCGATCTCGGCGAACTGCGCCGGGCGCAGGTTCACGGCGCAGCCGGCGACGAACACGTTGCGCGCCGTCCCGGCCGGACCGGCGCGCAACGAGCGTCTAACCGATTGGCGCGACTTCGCTTCAGCCTCGCTCGTGATGCAGCACGTGTTGATCACGTGCAGCTCGGCCTCGTCCTCCGGGACCTCCGTGTGCCCGGCCTCGAGCAACGCGGTGCGCGCGAGCATCGCGTCGGCCTGAGAGACCTTGCAGCCGAGGAACTTGACGGCGAACGAGGCGATGGACGGGACCGTAGCGCTTCCCGCCGTGAATACGGTCGTACCGAGAGGCGTCGCGGGTGGATGACTGGCGAGGACGCAGGAGCGAAGCTGTAGCGGAGCTACAGCGAGGTCCGAGGACGAAGCCAGGCGCCGCCCGAGGAGCGTGTGATGTGGTGTAACGCTGTAGCTCGTCGTTGGGGGGTCGTCGGTCAGGCGGTGTTGAGGGTGGCGACCTCCTTTTGTAGTTGTTCTTCGAGCGAGCTTTCCTCGAACCGCCCAGCGTCGAGGATCAGCGTCATGGATTCGACGGAGAGGTAGCGGCGGGCGACGATCCACTCGTCGTTTTGTTCGATCAGCAGCGCGCCGACGAGCCGGATCGTCGAGGCGTCGTTGGGGAAGATCCCGACGACGTCGGTGCGCCGGCCGATCTCTTTGTTGACGCGCTCCAGCGGGTTGGTGCTTCTGAGCTTGGTCCAGTGCTCGCGCGGGAACCGGTAGAACGCGACCAGGTCTTCTTCGGCGTCTTCGAGCAGCTGGCAGACCTTCGGCGCCAGTGGCTGCAGGCGTTCGATCACGTGACCGACGCGTTCGCGCGCCTGGTCGTGGTCCTCGGCGTTGAACACCTCTCGCAGCGCGGCCGACACGAGCCCGCGCTGGTGGCGGCGGCAGTGGGCGTGCATGTTGCGCACGAAGTGCACAGTGCACCGCTGCCACGGACAGGCGAGCACCTGTGCGATCGCGTGCTTGAGCCCCTCGTGATGATCAGAGACAGCCAGCTGGACACCATCAAGGCCTCGAGCTCTGAGCGATCTGAGGAACTCGATCCAGAAGCCGCCGGACTCGACCTCGCCGATGTCTAGGCCGATCACCTCGCGCACCCCGGTTTTGTGCACCGCATAGGCGACCACCAGCGCTTTGGAGCGCACATGGCCGCCAGAGCGAACCTTGACGTGCTTGGCGTCAAGCCACAGATACGGATAGGCGCCCTCCAACGGCCGCTGGCGAAACACCTCGACCTGCTCATCAAGCCCGCGGCACAACGCGCTGACGCGATCCTTGGTCATCCCACCAATCCCCAACTGCTCCACCAGCCGATCGACCTTGCGGGTGCTCACGCCGTTGACATACGCCTCCAGCACGACCGCGACGATCGCCTGCTCAGAGCGCCGGCGCGGCTCCAGAAAGCTTGGGAAATACGCGGGGCCCTGACGCTTGCGCGGGATCAACAGCTCGATCTCACCGACCCGCGTCTCCCACGCCCGCGGGCGATACCCATTGCGATGCGTCACGCGCGTCTCAGACACCTCCCCGAGCTCGGCGCCGACCTCAACAGCGACCTCCGCCTCCATCAGCTCGCGAGCGACGAGCGCGACCGCCTCGCGCACAAAATCCCCGTGCTCGCCAGCCATCACCTGGGCAGCGACATCAGCAGTGGTCATCCTTCGGTCTTCGGCCATCGTGGTGCTCCTTCTCATCGGGCTGCGGGAACAGACCGACGAGCTTGGACGCCACGGTGGTCGGAACACTACGCGGCGCTCGCTACACCACTTCTACCGACGTGACCGGCAGGCAGCGTGCTGCGCGACTTCCTGTCTGGCAAGGGAACCTTGCACGGTCCTGTAAATGGCCCGGCTTACCTGCAGACGTGGGCGCTCCCGCACGGCTGGCGAT
>DASXDD010000199.1:0-16104 GCA_036490775.1 Solirubrobacteraceae bacterium
TCCAACCTGATGCTCGTGCCACTCGATCCCAGCCACGAGCGATTTCGCTGGCACGGCCTGTTCAAGGCGATGCTCCGCTCAGAGCTGCGCCGCACCGAGCCGGCGGCGGAGGCCGGGTTGCACGACCGGGCGAGCTCGTGGCTCGAGCGCAACGGCGACCTCGACGGCGCGATCGGCCACGCGGTCGCCGGCGGCGACACCGGGCGCGCCGGCGAGCTCCTGTCGAACAACATCGTCGCCTACGTCGCTCACGGACGCAACGACACCGTCCGGCGGTGGCTGACGCGTTTCACCCCCGACCAGCTCGCCGGCTGCGCGCCGTTGGCCCTATCGGCGGCGCACAGCTGGCTGGCGGCGGGCAACGTCGATCAGGGTCGCCATTGGCGACTGGCCGCGAGCGCCGCGCTCGAGCCCGGCACCGACACGCGCTCGCTCGAGGCCGGAATCGCGGTGTTCGACGCAATCGCGGCGGGTTGGGGTCTCGCGCAGACCAAGCGTGCGGCAGCGCGTGCCTGCGCGCTGGACCCCGAGCACGGCCAATGGCGCCCGTACTGCAGGCTGATCGTGGGCGTCGCCGAGCACCTCGCCGGCCATCACGAGATCGCGGCGGGCGAACTCGACGACGGCGCCGCGCTGGCAGCTGTGACCGCGCCGGTGATCGCGGCGCTGTGCCATGCGCAGCTCGCGCTGATCGCGATCGAGCGCGAGGACTGGGACGCGGCTGCCGAGGCGACGGACCGGGCCACCGCGCTCGTACAGGCGCCGGCCCTCGCAGCATCGCCGCTCTGTGCGCTCGTGTTCGCGGCCGCCGCCGCGGCGCGCGCACACGAGGGGCGTGCCGACGAGGCCAAGCGCGACCTGCGCCACGCTTCGGACCTGCTTACCGAGCTCGGGGAGTTCGTCCCCTGGTACGGCGCCGAGACCCGGATCCTGCTCGCACGCGCTGCGCTGGGGCTGGCCGACACGGTCCGCGCGCGCACGCTGCTGGCCGAGGCCTCGAGGCTTGCGAGGCGCACCACCGACGCCGTCATCTTCCAGCGTTGCTTTGAGCAGGCGTGGGCACAGATCGACACGCTCGCCGAGACCGCACTTGCGGGGCCGTCGTCGCTGACGATCGCCGAGCTGCGGATCCTGCGGTTCCTGCCCAGCCATCGCTCGTTTAGGGAGATCGCCGAGCGCCTCGACGTGTCGGTCAACACGGTCAAGACACAGGCCCACGCGATCTACCGAAAGCTCGACGCAGCCAATCGTTCCGAGGCCGTCGCGTGTGCATCGCGCGCCGGCCTGCTCGGGTCATAACCCGTCGAAGTCGACGTCGTATCCGATCGCGGCCGCCAGCCTAGGAGCGGTGTCGACCACGCGCTGAGCGCCGATCTCGCTGCCGACGGCGATCAGCACCCCGACGATCTCATCGTCGTCGATTCCGGCGTTCCACGCCAGTTCGACCGCCCACCGCAACGACGTCGTCGACGCATCGTCGGCGACGAGCGCCGCGAGCCGTACCAGCGTCAGCACCTGCGGCGTCAGCTCGGCGTCGAACCACCCGGTTCCGGGCTCCGGTCGCAGCGCAAGGACGGTCCGCGCGCACTCCTGGTCGTCGGCCGTCAACCGGCGAAGCAGTTCGCGCGCCGGCTGGTCATCGGCGATCAGGGTGGTGATGTCGCGCTCCGCTGGGATCGTGTGATGGTCGTGCGAGCGCGCTGCGGGCGCATCGCCCATATGGGGTGAGAACGCGGCGTTACGGAGCGGGCCAGAACGAGCTGAGGTCGGTTGCAGCCAGCGCCTGCTTGGCGACGAGCCCGCGCGCGCCGCTCTGCTCGATCAGGGCATAGCTGCCGAGATCCGGCTCGGCGGTGACCAGCAGCACCGCCGGCGGCTGCGAGCATCCGGTGAGCGCCGCCGACAGCGCGAACCCGTTGCAGTCAGGCAGCAGCACGTCCATCAGTACCGCGTCGGGCGCCAGGCACTCGGCGAGCGCGAGCGCGGTCGCCGCGCTGTCGGCCTCACCGACGACCGTGTATCCGCGGCGCTCGAGCAGTTCGCGCGCGACTCTGCGAAAACACTGTGCGTCGTCGACGATCAGAACACTTGTACCGGAGGCCATACCTGAGGCTGGCGCGAATCCGACGATCCGTCATCCCTCAGCTGCGTGAGCTTTGGTTAGCGTCAGGTGAGCGCGTCGCCGTCGGCCAGCGACATCGCAACGAGCTGCGCGCGAGATCGCGCTCCGAGCTTGGTCATCGCGTTGCGCACGTGCGTGCGGACGGTGTTGTGCGCGACCTGAAGTTCGTCGGCGATCTCCGGGCCGTTAGCGCCGAGCGTCAGCAGATGCACGACGTCGCGCTCGCGCGCTGTCAGCGTCGCCTTGCGGTCCGGCGGACCGTCGTGGTCGACCGAGCGGCGGCCGCCGCGAGCGACGCGCAGCGCGACGAGCAGCACCAGCCGCTTGCCAGTAACCACCTCCGGATGGCCCGCGAACTCGACCACAATCCGTGCGCCGTCGTCGCGCAGCAGCTCGGCTGATCCCCCGAAGTGCGGCTGCGAGAGCATCTGCTGCCATTGCGCCTCGGTGAGCAGTGGGCCGTTGCGGACGAACTCGCGGGCCGGCCGCCCGATCAGCTCGCGCCGGCCGTGGTCGACGAGCTTGAGGTAGGCGCCGTTGACCTCGACGTAGCAGCGGCGCTCGTCGAGCAGCACCATCGCGTTTCGCGACTGCTTGAACGCCTGCCAGAACAGCGAGGACCAGCCCGAGTTGTTAGTGCCCAACCGGTGCTCCCGGCTCCCAGCTGTGTTCGGGCCTGAACAGCTGTCCTTCTGACCGCCCGCCGCGAATCGCGAGCAAGGTCGACTCCGACACCTCGTCCCAGGCACCTTGCAGCTCGACGAGGCGCTCGGACACAACGATGTGGTCGTCGTCGGTGAGCTGCTGAATCAATGGCCTGTTCGGGTACAGCATTCGCGCCGCGTGCACGTCAGCCGTCGCGAACAGCGGCGGCGCCGGTGGCCGCGAGGCGTAGCGAAGCGCCCACAGGGCCTCGCCGTCAGTGAGCCCGATGCTCGCCCTGATCTCCGCTCCGTGTCGCGTGGCGACACGCCCGGCAAACCCGATCGCGCGTTCGAGGCTTGCGGCCGGATCCTCGGTCAGCCCGAACGTCAGTGCCAGGCAGAACAACGCCTCGGCGGCGGTCGCGCCTCCGAACGCGGCGATCAGGCCGGGGTCGACGGCGGCGATCAGCTCGTGCTCGAACTCGTCGAAGCGGGTGATCGCAACGTCTCCGGCGAACAGCCAGCGGCCGTGGCGCAGCGGCGTCGAGCCGGCCTGCGCGAGGAACAGCTTCGATTCCGCGCCGGCAGCCTGCCCCAGCGTTGGATGCGTGTCCTGGCCGTACCAGCCCACCGCCCACTCCTCCGGGCGACCGACCCGGGACAGCAGCTCCTCGATCGCGAAGGGCTGCCCATGCCAAGCCAGCCATCGAGCCACGCTGCGACTGTCGCATCGGCCGGGGTGGCGGGCAAGGGGGTGTACCGGTGTGTAGCGAGGGTGCGCGCCCATCGCCGCCGAGGTGGTGACGGCATCCTCGGTATACGCAGGCCTGCCCAGTTGCCGGGCGGACCGGCGCCTGCCACGCTGCCCCACCGTGACCGAGGGCGAGCAGCGCGAACGAATCGGCCGCGCGCTGCGGGCGCTCGCGGCCGACCTTGCGGCCGAGAAGCGGCGCGTGATGGTGCTCAAGCGCGAGAACGAGAGCCTGCGCGCAGAGCTCGCGGCGCTGCGCGGCGAGCCGGAGTCCGGCGCTAGTCCTCCGACAGGTAGATCAGCGTCGCCTTCACCCGCCGGCTGACCTCTTGGTCGTCGGGCAACCCCAACTTGGAGAAGATCGAGTTGACGTGCTTCTCCACGGCGCGCTTGGTCAGCACCAGCGATTCGGCGATCGCGCCGTTGCTCTTGCCCGACGCGATCTCACCGAGGAGCTGCCGCTCGCGGGGTGTGAGATCGGCGAGCGGGGATCGGGCGCGACGGGCACGGGCCTCGATCAGCACGTCGACGATCTTCGAGTCGATCACCGAGCCACCGCGGGCGACGGCCTCGATCGCCCCGATCAGCTCCTCGCGGTTGCGGATCCGCTCCTTGAGCAGATACGCGCGACGCCCCGAACCGGACTCGAGCAGCGCGAGCGCGTATGCGGGCTCGGCGTACTGGCTTAGCACCACGACGCCGACTTCGGGATGGGTCTCGCGCAGACGAGTCGCGACGAGGATCCCTTCGTCGCCACCCGACGGCGGCATCCGGATGTCGGTGATCAACACGTCCGGGTTCGTCGTCTCGATCGCCGCGTCGAGCTCCTTGCGGTTGGCGCACACCTCGGCAAGCTCGACCTCGGGCGCGGCGTCGAGCACCGACGTCAGGAACTCGCGCACGACGTAGGAATCCTCGGCGACGATCACCCGGATCGGGCGAATGCGCTGCAAGTCCTGCTGCTTGTGTTCCGTCAGCGTCACTTTGTCCCCGATGCTGCAAGCTTAATTCTGACACACGCGACTAGGCTGCTTAAGGCGTGCAGCGCAATCGCTCGATCCCGTCCGCAACCGTGATTCCGGTCCTGATCTATCCGGACGTGCGCGAGGCGGTGCAGTGGCTCGAGCGTGTGTTCGGATTCTCCGAGCGCGTGCAGATCGGCGAGAACCATCGTTCGCAGCTGAGCTTCGGCGACGGCGCGGTGATTGTCGGCGACGTGCGCAGCGACCGCCGTCCGCCGCGTGCGGGCGAGTCCACGCACTCGGTGGTCGTGCGCGTCGACGATGCTCGCGCGCACTGCGAGCACGCCCGCGCGGAGGGCGCGCGGATTCTGATGGAGGCGACGGACTTCGAGTACGGCGAGCGCCAGTACCAGGTCGAGGACTTCGCCGGGCACCAATGGACGTTCTCCGAGACGCTGCGCGACGTTGCGCCCGAGGAGTGGGGCGGGATCGCTAAGCACTAAGGGGCTGTCTCGAGCTCATCGTGAATCTCCTTGTGGTCGCTTGGCCGGTGCTGGTCAGGTGTAGGACCGGGCGCACGCGCAGAAGTCATCGGAGTCGTATCGTGGAGCGCACAACTAAGTCGACGACTGGAGCAGCACATGGAAACCCGCAAGCTTGGATCGCTCGAGGTATCCGCTCTCGGGCTCGGATGTATGGGGATGTCGGCCTTCTACGGTTCGACGGACGAGGGTGAGGCGATCGCGACGATCCAGCGGGCGCTGGAGCTCGGGATCAACTTCCTCGACACCGCGCAGCTCTACGGCCCGCTGACCAACGAGGAGCTCGTCGGCCGCGCGATCAAGGGCCACCGCGACGAGTACGTGATCGCGACGAAGTTCGCCCGGCGGATGGACAGCGCGACACCCGGCGAGATGTCGACGATCGGCGCTCTCGACGGGTCAGCCGAGCACGTCAAGACGTCGGTCGAGGGATCGCTCGAGCGCCTCGGGGTCGACCACATCGACCTCTACTACCAGCACCGCGTCGACCCCAACGTCCCGATCGAGGAGACCGTCGGGGCGATGGCCGAACTAGTGCAGCAGGGCAAGATCCGCCACATCGGACTCAGCGAGGCGGCGCCGGAGACGATCAGGCGCGCGCAGGCAGTCCACCCGATCGCGGCGCTTCAGACTGAGTACTCGCTGTGGACGCGCGACGTCGAAGCCGAGGTGCTGCCGACCTGCCGCGAGCTCGGAATCGGGTTCGTGCCCTACTCGCCACTCGGGCGCGGCTTCTTGTCGGGACGCTTCAAATCGCCCGATGACCTCGACGAGGGCGACTTCCGGCGCCATGGCCCGCGGTTCACCGGCGAGAACCTCGACGCCAACCTGGCGCTCGCCGCCAAGGTCGCGGAGATCGCCGGCGAGAAGGGGATCACGCCCGCCCAGCTCGCGCTCGCCTGGGTGCTCGCCCAGGGCGAGGATGTGGTGCCGATCCCCGGCACCAAGCGGCGCAAGTACCTCGAGGACAATGCGGGAGCAGTGGATGTCGAGCTCAGCGATGATGAGCTCAAGCGGATCGACGCCGAGTTGCCGGCTGCCGCGGGCGACCGCTACGACGAGGCCGGCATGGCATCGGTCCACCTATAAGCCGACGAGAGAGAGGAAGCGATGGCGCGTACCCCGCAGGAGATCTTCCAGCACCACGGCGAGGCGCTGATGGCGGAGGACATCGACGGGATCGTCGAGGACTACGCCGACGATGCCGTGTTCATTAGCCCGGCCGGCGTGCTCCGCGGCAAGGATGGAGTGCGCCAGGCGTTTGAGAAGCTGACCGGCGATCTGCCGGGCGCCAAGTGGGAGCTGCCGACGATGCTGTTCGAGGGCGACATCCTGTTGCTCGAGTGGAAGGCCGAGTCCGACAAGGTCAAGGCCGACGACGGGATCGACACGTTCGTGTTCCGCGACGGGCAGATCGCGGTTCAGACCGTCCGCTACACGCTGACGCCCAAGGACTGAGCAGGCCGGGAAGCCGCCGCCGTCGGCCGCGCTCGCGCGGGACGACGGCGGCACGCCCCAGCGAGCTTGAAACCGGCAAAACGATGTAGTAGGTTATGCGACACCAGCAAAAGGCTTTTGGAGGTGTCGAGATGCTGATGCACCCAACCATTGCGATGCGACTGCGGAGCCGGTCGCTCGACGACTCGCTGATTGCGGGTGCCGACCCGGGCGTCAGCACTGACCTGGCGGCGCGGGCCGCGAGGCTGACTTCAAGCGCGATGCGCCGCGAGGTCGCCGACGGGCTCGAACGGCTCGCCACCAGCACGCCTGCCAGGCGCCTGACGCTGGTCCCGTTCCGGCGGTCGGTCGCGGTCAACGCGACCGAGCTGCGGGCGCTCGCGATCCGGTTGCGTGGTCCGTCCGCTGTGCGTGCGCCGGGCATCGCGATCCTGCGGAGGCTGCTGACCGACGGCACCGGACCCGCGTACACAGACCGCACCGGCGAGTCGCTCGCGGCCCGGCTGCACGACGCGCGCGAGGCGATCGGCACCTGACTTCGAGTCGCACCAGCGCCGGGAAGGAAGGCGTCGGGCCGGGCGTCCTTCTGAATGACGATGAGAACGGTTGGCGCACGACGTACAGGGCTGCTTGCAACGGCTGCCATCACGGTCGCGATGATTGCGACCGCCTGTGGGGGCAGTGGCTCGTCGAGTAGCAGCACCACCTCGACCAGTAACGCGACCCCGGCCGCGAACACCAGCAGCACGCCGGCGAGCACGCCCAAGGCGCATCCGCACCTGGCGATCGTCTCCCCGAAGGCTGGCGCCCACACGCATCAGACGCTGACCATCCGCGTCAAGCTGAGCGGCGCGCAGGGCGCCAAGCCCCGGTTCCGCTACGTGCTCGGCTCGGTCAAGCGCCAGGGATCCGCCGCGATCACTTTCCACGGTGTCGCCGCAGGCAAGCATCGCCTGACAGTGATCCTGGCCTCCAACGGTCACGTGCGCGCGAGCGAGACGTTCGTCGTCACCGCTCCGCCGCCGCCGCCGACGGTCACGCAGTCAGCGCCGCCGCCGACCACTACCTCTTCACCCACGCCGGCACCGCCGCCGCCCACGACCACGTCGGCGCCGCCCCCGCCCCCGCCGCCCACGACCACCGCTGCGCCGCCACCGTCCAACGGGATCCCGCAGCACAACGGCGGCGACGCCGATGGCGACAACAACGGCGGCCCCAGCGACGGCGACGGTCTGATCTAGACCGCCCCGCCGGGCCTGCCACCCCGCAGGTCCTCGCGCGTGCGACCATCCGGCCGGTGGGGCAGACGCTCAAGCGTGTGCTGGTCGCTAACCGAGGCGAGATCGCGGTGCGGATCATCCGCGCGTGCTTCGACGAGGGGCTCGAGGCGGTACTGGCGGTATCCGACATCGATCGGGAGAGCCTCGGGGCGCAGCTCGCCGACCGCGTGATCTGCATCGGCCCGGCCAGTCCGAGCGAGAGCTATCTCGACATCGACCGGCTCGTGAATGCGGCGACGCTGACGGGCTGCGACGCACTGCATCCCGGCTACGGGTTCGTGTCCGAGCGCCCCGAGCTCGCCGAGGCGTGCGCGAACGCGGGGATCGTGTTCGTCGGCCCCTCAGCCGAGGCGATGCGCCGCAGCGGCGACAAGCTGCTCGCCCGCGCAACCGCGAACGAGCTTGGGATCGCGACCGGCGAGGGCTCGGACGCAATCGCCTCGGAGGCTGAACTTCGCTCGATCGCCGATCGGATCGGCCTGCCGCTGCTGCTGAAGGCCGCCGCGGGCGGAGGCGGTCGCGGCATGCGCATGGTGCACGACGCCGGCGAGCTCGGCCCGGCGTTCGCGGCCGCGAGCGCCGAGGCGCGTCAGGCGTTCGGCGACGGGCGTCTGTTCGTCGAGCGCTTCGTGCGCCGCGCGCGGCACGTCGAGGTCCAGGTGCTCGCCGATCGTCACGGCAACGTCGTACATCTCGGTCACCGCGACTGTTCGGTCCAGCGCCGGTACCAGAAGCTGATCGAGGAGGCTCCCGCCCCGAGCCTGCCCGAGGCGCTCCATCAGGAGATCCTGGCCGCGGCGACGAGGCTGATCGGATCGCTGCACTACCAGGGCGCCGCGACGTGCGAGTTCCTCGTCGACTCCGAGCGCGAGCAGTACGCGTTCCTCGAGGTCAACGCCCGGCTCCAGGTCGAGCACCCGGTCACCGAGATGGTGACCGGAGTCGACATCGTCCGCGAGCAGCTGCGGATCGCCGCCGGCGAGCGGCTGTCGGTGTCCCAGGACGAGGTCGTGTTCACGGGGCACGCGGTCGAGGCGCGAATCAATGCCGAGAGCCCGGAGCGCGGGTTTGCGCCGTCGCCCGGGACGATCACGCGCTGGGCGGCCCCGGTCGGGACCTATGTCCGCGTCGATACGGCCTGCTTTGCGGGCGCGACGATTCCGCCGCACTACGACTCGATCGTCGCCAAGGTGATCGCGGTCGGCGACGATCGCCCCGAGGCGATCGCGCGGCTCGTGCACGCGCTTGGTCACCTACGGATCGACGGCGTCGCGACCACGGCGGCGTTCGCACGCGAGCTGCTCAGGCATCCGGACTTTCTGTCGGGAGCGGTCCATACGCGCTGGCTCGAGGACGAGCTGATGGATCGGTGGGCCACGGGTCGTGCCGCATCCGGCACACGGTTATCGTCTCCTGCATGAAAGCCGCTGCGCGCAAGCCGGTCGGTCGTCCGGCGGCCGCCACCCGCGAGCAGCTGCTGGCCGAGGCGACTGAGCGATTCCTGAGGGGCGAACGGATCGAGCTTCAGGACATCGCGCAGCGGCTCGGGTTGGCGAGGATGACCGTGTACCGGTGGTTCGGATCGCGCGACGGTCTGATCGGCGAGGTGCTCGCCCAGCTCGGCGAGGGCCTGGTGCTGACCGCGACCGCGAACACACGCGAGCGCGGCCGCCACGGCCTGCTCGAGCTGTTCGGCCGCGTCAACCGCGACGTCGCCGAGTCCTCAGCGCTGCGCTCCTATCTGCGCCGCGAGGGCCTCGGCGCACTCCGGGTCCTGACCGCCAGCAACGGTGCCGTGCACCCGAGGATGGTCGCGAGCATCGAGCGCGCGATCAGGGCCGAGCTCGGCGAGGAGGCGGGCATCGGCGGGATCGATCCCGGCACCCTGGCGTTCGCGATCGTCAGGCTGGCCGAATCGTTCCTTTACAACGACGCCTCGAGCGACATCCGCGGCGACGTCGACCGCCTCCGCGACGTTCAGGCCGCGCTTCTCGGCATTTGATACGTAATGCGACGGTGTCTAGAATTACGCGCCGTGTGAGAGGGCGGTTCGAGCGGCACTGGTCGGTCGCTCGGACTCCTTCTCGCTGACGCGCGAGCGCAGCAGCTTGCGGTCGATCTTGCCCACGGGGGTGAGCGGGATCGAGTCCACGATCCGCACCTCCCGCGGGTACTTATAGCCGCCGATTCGGGTGCGGGCCCAGTCGATCAGCTGCTCGGGCGTCAGTTCCTCGCCGCCGCGCAACGACACGAACGCGACGACCTCCTCGCCGTGAAGCGGATCGGGCTTGCCAACCACGCCGGCCAGCTCGACCGCCGGGTGCTCGAGCAGCCCGTCCTCGACGTCACGGGGGTAGACGTTGAAGCCGCCGCGGATGATCAGGTCCTTCTTGCGGTCGACGATGAACAGGTAACCCTCGTCGTCGAGGTAGCCGATGTCGCCCGTGTACAGCCAGCCGTCGCGCAGCGCCTCGCCGGTGACCTCGGGCGAGCGCCAATAGCCGCTCATCACGCCCGGCGAGCGCGCGCAGATCTCGCCGACCTCGCCTGGCGGCTGGGCGCGCCCCTCGTCGTCGACGATCCGCACGGTCGTGCCTGGCACCGGGATCCCGACCGACCCAGACTTCTGCCGTCCCGCGGGGTTGGTCGCGATCAGCGCCGCTGTCTCGGTCAGCCCGTACCCCTGGCGGATCGTGACCGAGGGGACCCTGCGGCAGATCTCCTCCTCGACCTCGTGGGCGAGCGGGGCAGCGCCGCACGACAGGTACAGAAGCGACGACAGGTCGCGCTCCTCGAGCGGCTGCGAGAGCAGGATCTGCAGCATCGACGGGACGACCGCGCTGACCTGGAGCCGGTGCTCCTCGATCAATGACAGGAACGCATCGGGATCGAACCACCGCAGCAGCGCTGTGACCCCCTGCTCGACGGAGTGCAGCCCGACGATCGTCACCAGCAGCCCGTAGGCATGCGAAAGCGGCAACGTCCCGAGCGAGCGGTTGACCCCGGGCACGTAGCCGGCCTCGTAGCCGGCGTGGCCGCTGAAGTACAGGTTGTCGTGCGAGAGCATCACGCCCTTCGCGCGCCCGGTCGTACCGCCGGTGTAGAGCAGCGCGGCGAGGTCGGAGTCGGCGCGTTGCACGATCGGCGCCGGATCGGCCCGCTCGAGCGCGGCGAGCGCGAGTACTTCGCCGTCGACCTCGCCGCTGCAGATCACGTGACGGACGCTGTCGATCCCCGCGACCGCCTCGCGGACCTTGCCGACGAACTCGGGGCTCGTGACGACCGCCGATGCCTGCGCGTTCTCGACGACGTGACGAAGGTCCTCGGGCGGCAGCAGGAACGTCGCGGGCGTCACAACCGCGCCGGCCCGCCACAGCGCCTGGTAGAGCACGCTCACGTCCGGGCTGTTGGCCATCGTCACGACGACTCGTTCGCCCGGACCGATGCCGAGCTCCGCGACGCCGGCGGCGATCCGGCGCGAGCGCTCGAACAGCTCGCCCGAACGATGCCATCGGCCCTCGAACAGCAGTGCCCGATAATCGCCGCGCCGCTCGAAGGAATCCTCGGCGAGCCGTGCCAGGTTGTGGGGTCCGATCGCGATCCCGAAAAGATAGCGTCAGGCGCGCCATCGATCGTCTGCCGAGAGATCTTCTACTTCTTGAACTATCGCCGCTAAGATCATGGGCATGTCAACGACCGCGCCAGTCCTCGCCCCGCCTGTCCCGCCGGCCCCGCTCGCCTCAGATCTCTGTTGGCTGCTCTCGCGCGCGAGCCACGCGCTGATGACCGAGCTGACCGCCGCACTTGAGCAGTCCGGGATCTCCCCGCGCGAGCATTCCGTGCTGGTGACGGCGATGACCGGCTCCTACACGCAGACTGAGCTCGCTCGGATGATCGGTCTGGACAAGACGACGATGGTCGTCACTGTCGACGAGCTCGAAGCGGCCGGCCTGGCCGAGCGCCAGCCGTCCAAGACTGACCGCCGTGCGCGCGTGATCGGCGTCACCGCCGCAGGCGCGCGCAAGCTGCGGGCTGCCGAGAAGGTTCTCGACCGCGTCCGCGAGGACGTGCTTGCGGTGCTGCCGGAGGACGAGCGCGACGTGTTCCTGCGCTCGCTCGGGCGGCTGGCCTGCAGTAGGTTGTCCTCGCCGGTCGCGTGCGCCCAGCCGGTGCGGCGCCGCAACTAGCGTCGGGGCACTGGACTGGTTAGGGCCTCCTAATTAGGGAGGCCTAATCTGTGCTAGCTTCCGGGACTGCGGATGACTGCAGCGCCCGAAGTCAGCACTCAGAGCTCCGCGAGCGCCGCCCCTGAGGGGCTGCGTGAGCGCTACGGCATGTACCTGTGGACCGCGGTCGCACTCGCGGTCGCGGTTGGTGTCGTGATCGTCAGCTGGCACGCCAAGGGCGGCACCGCCGATCCGACCGACGCGGCGCCGGGCCATCAGCTCAGCCACACGACGGTCGTGCTCGACAGCGCGATCCTCGTGTTCCGCGAGGGTCTCGAGACCGTGCTCGTGCTCGCCGCGATCATCGCGAGCTTCCGGCACGGCAATCGCATCTACCGCAGGCCGGTGGCCGCCGGCAGCGGGTTGGCGATCGCCGCCGGTGTCGCCACTTGGTTTGCGGTGATCTGGCTGATCGGCCGCTTCCACGGCTCCGAGCTCTCGATTCAGGCCGCGACCGGGATCCCGGCGCTGATCGTGCTGCTGCTGGTGATGAACTGGTTCTTCCACAAGGTCTACTGGACCGGCTGGATCTCGCACCACAACAAGCGCCGCCGCGGGCTCCTGTCCGCCGATCCCGACACCAACCGCCGTCGCATGCTGTTCGGGCTTGCACTGCTCGGCTTCACCTCGGTGTACCGCGAGTGCTTCGAGGTCGTGATCTTCCTTCAGAATCTCCGCGAGATCTACGGCGCCGGCGTCGTGCTCGAGGGTGTGACGATCGGGCTGATGTTCACGGCCGCGGTCGGCGTGCTCACGTTCGCGCTCCATCAGCGCCTGCCGTACAAGCGGCTGCTGGTGATCACGGGCGTGATGCTGCTGTTCGTGCTGATCGTCGCGGTCGGCGAGGAGGTCAACGAGATGCAGCTCGCCGGCTGGATCGGTACGACCCAGATCAGCTGGCTCCAGATCCCGGGCTGGATGGGCACCTGGTTCAGCCTGTTCAACAACTGGGAGACGTTCGCCGGCCAGTTCTTCGCGGTCGCGCTCGTCGTCGGGTCCTACTTCGGGGCGCAGTACCTGCGTGTCTGGCGGCCTCGCCGTCGCGGTCAGCAGACGGCGAGGATCGCTGACCAAGCGCCTGACGCGCCCGCCGACATCGTCGTCGGCGTCAGGCCTCTGAGCCCCTCCTCGGCGTAGCTCGCGCGTAAGGCCTCCCCGGTCGGCCACTAAGGCCGGCTTGGCGCAGATCGGCTCCTTGTTGCCGATGTGCGGAATGCCGTCGCAGTTCAGCCTGCACGTATGGAGTGCCGCGTCATTGATGAGTCCGAGCGAGATCGTCTCGTAACAGACGATCTGCTACGGTTCCGTCTTGAGCTGACCATTGACCTCGTGAAACGTGCCTGGAGGAGAAGCTTGTGAGCCAAACAACTGTGACCGAACCGCAAGCCAGCGACGACCGCCGGCGCTGGGTGGCGCTGGTGGTCCTGTGCGCCGGCTTCTTGATGATCATCCTCGACCAGACGATCGTGAACGTGGCGCTGCCGTCGATCCAGAACGACCTGCACTTTTCGCAGTCGAACCTCGCGTGGGTCGTCAACGCATACCTGATCGCGTTCGGCGGTCTGCTGCTGCTGGTCGGGCGCCTGGGCGACCTGATCGGGCGCCGGCGGATCTTCCTCGCCGGCCTGACGCTGTTCACGGCGGCGTCGCTGCTGTGCGGTCTGGCCGATAGCCAGGCGCTGCTGATCGGCGCCCGCTTCGTCCAGGGGATCGGCGGCGCGATGACCGCCGCGGTGATCCTCGGGATGATCGTGACGATGTTCCCCAAGCCGTCCGAGCAGGCCAAGGCGATTGGCGTCTACAGCTTTGTCGCCGCCGCCGGCGGCGCCGTCGGCCTGCTGATGGGCGGCGTCCTGACCCAGGCGATCAACTGGCACTGGATCTTCTTCGTCAACCTCCCGATCGGGATCGCGACGGCGTTCTTCGCTATCCGTCTGCTGCCCGACGACCGCGGGATCGGCCTCGACAAGGGCGCCGACCTGCCCGGCGCGGTACTGCTCGTCGGCGCGCTGATGCTCGCGGTCTACACGATCGTCGAGGCCGGCCACTTCGGGTGGGGCTCGGCGCACACGCTCGGCTTCGGTGCGGTCGCGGTCGCGATGCTGGCGGGCTTCGTCGCGCGCCAGTCGCGTGCGGCCAACCCGCTGATTCCGTTGCGCGTGTTCCGCTCGCGCGACGTAACTATCGCCAATGTGATCCAGATGCTGTTCGTCGCCGGGCTGTTCGGGATGTTCTTCCTCGGGGCGCTCGAGATGCAGCGGGTGCTGCACTACGACGCGGTCGAGGTAGGGCTCGCGTTCCTGCCGGTGGCGCTGGGGATCGCGGCGATGTCGCTCGGGTTCGCGGTGCGGCTGATCATGCGCTTCGGCGCCAAGCCGACGCTCGTCGCGGGAACCGTGCTCGCGGCGGTCGCGCTGCTGCTGTTCCGCAGCGCCCCCGTTCACGCCAGCTACCTCACCGACCTACTGCCGGTGATGGTGCTGATCGGCGTCGGCGCCGGGCTCGCGTTCCCTTCGCTGATGACGATCGCGATGTCATCGGCGACGCCCGAGGACGCGGGGATCGCGTCCGGGCTGGTCAACACCACACAGCAGGTCGGAGGAGCGCTGGGGCTGGCAGTGCTCGCGACGCTGTCGAGCACCCACTCGAGCACGCTGCTGGCCAACGGCGACTCGACCGCGTCAGCGCTGACCAGCGGCTACCACCTGGCGTTCACGATCGGCGCGGTGCTGGCGACGATCGCGGTCGGTCTGGCGGTGTTCGGGTTGCGCTCGGTCGCGCCTGCCGGAGACCTACAGGCGGTCCCCGACGAGCACGAGCTGTCAGTGGCCGAGTTCGAGTACGCCGAGGAAGCCGCGTGATCCGCTCAGACGACCGCAGCAACGTCGGCCAGCGCAGCTTGCACCGCGTCGAGGATCTCGTCGATCTCGCCGTCGCTGATGATCAGCGGCGGCGAGAAGGCGATCGAGTTGGCGTAGGGCAGGCCCCGGGAGATGACGCCGCGCGAGAGCAGCGCGGACACCATCGCCCCCGCGGTCAGCGGCGGCTCGAGTGCCACCGCCTGCATCAGGCCCTCGCCACGGATCCCGGCGACGCCGGGACGTCCAACGAGCTGATCGAGGCCGTCGCGCAGGCGCCGGCCGGCGGCGCGGGCGCGTTCGGGCAGTCCCTCGGAGCGCAGGATCTCGAGGTTGGCGACGCCGGCGGCACAGCAGCTCGGGTGACCCGCGTACGTCCCGCCGTGCGTAAGAAGGTAGTCATCGTCGGCTTCTAGCCAGCCGCGCAGCCGGGGGCCGACGATCACGCCGCCGAGCGGCAGGTAGCCACTGGTGATCGCCTTGGCGAAGGTGATCGCGTCGGGCGTCACGCCGTAATGATGTGAGCCGAACCACGAGCCCAGGCGCCCGAACGCCGTGATCACCTCGTCGAAGATCAGCAGCGCACCGGATTCGTCGCACAGCTCGCGCAGGCCCTCCAGGTAGCCGGGCGGCGGCGGGAACACGCCCCCGGCTCCCTGCACCGGCTCGGTGATGATCGCGGCGATCCGCTCCGGTCCCTGAAACGCGACCGCAGCCCGCATCGCCTCCAGCGAGTCGCGCTCGACCTGGATGCAGTCGCCGAGCATCGGCCCGAACGGCCTGCGGTTCGGCGGTAGGCCGCTGACCGAGGTGCCGCCGAACATCACGCCGTGGTACCCGTACTGGCGGCTGATGAACACCGTGCGGCCCGCATCGCCGTTGGCGCGGTGTCCGGCGCGCGCGAGCTTCATCGCGCTGTCGACCGCTTCTGACCCGGTGCAGGTGAACAGGACCCGGGCGTCGGGAATCGGCTCGAGCTCGGTGAGCATCTCGGCGAGCCGGCGCTGCGGTGTGTTGGTGAAGCTCGCAAACGTGTGGTACGCCGCGACCTTCTCCATCTGTGCGGCGACCGCATCGGCGATCTCGCGTCGCCCGTGGCCCGCGGCGCAGTACCACAGCGACGCGGTTCCATCGAGGTACGTGCGGCCCTCGGAGTCCCACAGCCGACATCCCTCGCCGCGCACGATCTCGAGGAAGTCGCCGGCCTGACGGGCCGGCGCGGCGAATGGGTGGAGCACTTGTGGAACGGTCATCTGGCAGG
>DASXDD010000200.1:0-3066 GCA_036490775.1 Solirubrobacteraceae bacterium
GTCGCCGGCGTCAGATCCTGACCAAGCGACGTCAGATCGACCAAGAACGGCTGCTGGACCTTCAGCGACTCAGTCGAGGCCGCCAACGTCGACGGTGACTTCGCGATCGTCGCCTTCAGGCTGTTCGGATCCTTGTCGATCGCCGCGAACGTCGTCGCCATCTGCCTAAACAGGTCAGCGTTCTGCGCCGCGACCGGCGACACCGTCTCCATAAACCGATCAAGGTTGTTAAAGAACGGGATCAGCTGACTCTTGGGATCTGACAGATACGTCGCGACCGGCTGCAAATGTCCCAGCAGCTCGGGCAGACTCGAGATCGTGTCGTTGAGATCTGACCCCCGCGCCGTCAACGTGTCACCCGCACCCACCAGGCTCTCCTGGATCGCGCCGCGCGTCTTCTCGTCAAACGTCTTGAACACGTCATCGAACTGCACCGGCACGGTCGTCTGCCCAAGCGGCAGCGTGCCACCGTCGGCGAAGTCGCGACCGCCCGAGCCGCTGTTGATGACCACGTACTTGGTGCCGAGCACCGACTGAGGCACGATCGACACGCTCGAGTCCGTCGGGACCTTTCCGTGCGCCTGGTCGAGGTTCAGGGTCAGCTGCGCGCCCGCCTCGCCGTTGGCCAGCGCAATTGGCTTGATCCCGGAGACGACCCCGACCCGAAAGCCGCCCTCGCGCACGTCGTTGCCGACCACCAGGTTCGAGCCATTGGAGACGTCGACCTTCAACTCGCGAGTTGGCACGAACGGCAGGCCTGTGTTGGCGTTGTAGGCGAGGAACACCGCGATCAGCACGATCAGCACGGTCACCGCCCCGATCAGGACGGGGTTCCCAAACGCAGATGCCTGACGTCGCGCGTTCACGGCGCGAGCAGGTAGTTGAGGAGCTGTTGGGTCTGCCCGCCGGACGACGTCGACGACGGGCTGCTGGTCGCCGAGGAACTCGACGAGCTCGACGAGCCGCCGCCGAGCGCGGCACCGATCTCACCGAGCGTGCTCTGGATGCTCGCGGCGGGGTTGGGCGTCGGCACCGCCGGCAGCGGCGACCCGCCGCCACCGCCCGAGCCGCCGCCCGATGGCACCGCGCTCGCCAGCGGATTGCTCGCGCCGGTGCTCGCCGACCCGTTGCCCGAGCCGTTGCCCGAGTTGTTGCCGCCCTTGGCGCGCGCCGCGTTGGGGCTCGATGGCGCCGCAGATAGCTTGCAGGCGCTGGTCGCGATGCCCTGTTTGCCAGTGGGCGCGCCACCCGGGTCTGGCACGCAGGCCTTCGGGTTGCTCGGGTCAGTCGTCGTCACACCCGGCTGGTTGGGGCCGAGCATCGAGTAGCAAGAGCGCGCGGCGGCGGCGCCTTGCTGAGCGATCGTGTTGGCGATCGTCTGCGGCGTCGCGTACGGGGTGCAGGTCGGGCTGACGAACGCGTCGACGGCGAGCAAGTGGCCGAGCGGGCCGAACGTGTTGATCGCAAGCGGCTGGATGAACGCGTACTGGAGCAGCGCCTCGAGCCCGGTGTAGCCCTGGCCGCCGGGGCTCCGCGGATCCTTCTCCACGGCGCGGCCACGGTCATCGAGGTCGTGGAGGACGATCGCGAGGTTCTGCGCGAGCTCCGGGGCGTGAGTGGAGAACTGGTTGAGATCGTGGATCGTCGGCCGCGCTGCGATCACGGCCGTCTTCCCCGTCACCGACGCCTGACCGAGAGAGCGGATCGCCGGCAGCGCCGAGTGGCTGAACGCAGGCAGGTCGGTGAGGAGCCGGTTGAACTCCGGCGCGGCGGCGTTGAGGTTCCGCAGGACCGGCTCGTTGGCGTCGGTCGCCTCGCCGAGCTTGCGGAGCGCCGGCCTCAGCTGCTCGAGAAAGCCCGGCAGGTTCTGGAATGTCTGCCGGAGGTTCTGCTGCTGGGTCGCGGTGTCGGTGGCAGCGTTGTTGGCGAGCGTGATGAACCGCGCGACGTTGGCGCCGTTGTTCGCGAGCGCGGTGATCACTGTGTTCGCGTTGTGGGTGAGGTCCTGGAGCGTCGCGGAGTCGTTGCCGAGCAGGTTGAGCAGGCGGTCGGTCTGATCGATCGCGGGAACAGCGCGCCGGAGCGCCGCCTGCAGGTCGCCGGAGCGGCCGGCGAGACCCGCGCCGAGCTCATTGACGATCAGTGTCAGGCGCTGGCGGTAGGGCAGCCGCATGATGTCCGCCAGCAGGTCGGCGGGGATCGTCGACTGAGTGTGGGTGACCGAGAGGGTTGAGCCGGGCTTCAGGACCGGCGAGCCGCTGGTGCCAGGATCGCATTCGACGAAGTACTCACCGATCAGCGACTGCGGCCGCGACTCGCACGTCGCGTTCTGGTGGAACTGACCAAAGCCGCTCTGGCTGACCTGGACGGTGACGACCGCGTGGAGGTCCTTCTGGTTGAGGTCGATCCCGGTGATCGTCCCGGCGTTGACGCCCGCGACGCGGAAGTCGGCGCCCGTCACGAGGCCGAACGCGTTGTCGAACTCGATCTTGTAGGTGCCGGCGGCGCTGCCCGAGCTCGACGCGCCGATCGTCGCGAGCGCGAAGGCGCCGATCAGGAGTGCGAGCGCTCCGCCGTAGATCAGGCGCCTCATGGGCCCGTCGGCGTTTCGCTCGGGTTACAGGGGTATCCGGACTCCGGGTAGAAGAGGGCGCCGCGCTCCATCGACCCCGGGCAGCGATCGCCGATGCCCGTGTGGAGCAGCCCGCCGTTGGCCTTGCTCAGCCCGAGGTTCTGGAGCAATGTGAGCACCGGAGCGATCGGCAGCTGCTGGCCCGACTCCAGCGACTCGAGTCCGAGCACGAGCGCGGCGCGGTTGTCGGAGCCGTTGGCGTCGATCGTGCCCGGGTGGCTGTAGTCCTCGAACCAGCCGGTGAGGTCGACCGAGTAGGGGCGGAAATTCGCGAGCTCGGGCGTCGACTCGTTGAGAGCGAGCGTGGAGATCGGGAACGCGCCTCGCCGCGTCTTGCCGTCGGCCTTGATGGTGTTGACGGTCGCGGCCGCGAGCGGGACGCCGAGTTTGGTGAGTTCGATCAGGTCGTTGTTGGCGCCCGGGCGGCTGACGAT
>DASXDD010000201.1:0-11417 GCA_036490775.1 Solirubrobacteraceae bacterium
GACCCGCTCGTCGCTGCACCAGCGCGCGACCGTGTCGGTGTCGACGTCCTCCTTGAGGAAGGTCAAATCACCCTCCGGGAGGTCTTGCAAAAACCGCGCCACGGCGGGAGCGTCGGCGAGGGTCAGGGGTCGGAGATCTGTCAACTGCTGTGTGCGTTCAGCCATTCGAGGATCCTTGGGACGGTATTGCGCTTGGCGTCGCGTCCGGCGGCCAAGCCGATGTGACCGGCGGGGATCCGCAGGTCGGTGACGTCTGAGCTGCCGACGAGCTGTCCGAGCATCTCCGAAGAGGCCGGTGGAACCATGTGATCGGTTTCGGCCATCACGTTGAGCAACGGGCACTTGATGTCGGCCAACCGCACGGTGCGCCCTCCGAGCGGGATCTCGCCAGTGGTCAGGATGTTGCGCCGGAGCAGCAGGTCGACCATCTGGTGAGCGAGTGCGCCCGGCAGCGGCGTCTGGTCGCGGATCCAGCCGGCCATCGCCTGATAGCCGTCGACGAATTCGTCGTTCCAGAGCCGCTCCCAGAGGTTGGCGTACTTGAAGATGTCGGTCGTCGGACGGAGGCTGGCGAAGCCACGGTAGACCGCGTCCGCGGGCAGATTCCCGGTTTCGTCGAGGAGGTCGTCGACCTCCAACGCGCCTCGGTCGAACGCCCGGATCAGTCCTTCGATCGGCTTCAGGTCGACCGGCGTGGCCATCACGGCCAGGTTCCGCACCGGGATCTCGGGATAGGCGGCCACCGCGAGGCACGACAGCACGCCGCCAAAGCAATAGCCGAGCAGGTCGATCTCGCTGCTGTCTGACTCCTCCATCGCCCGTTCAAGCGCGAGCGGCAGGTAGTTGTCGACGTACAGCTCGAGCGTGTTGCCGGCGTCGACCGCGTCGGGAACCCCCCAATCGATCATGAACACGTCGATCCCGTCGTCGAGCAGCTGCTCGACGAAGCTGTGCCCGGGCCGCAGGTCCAGGATGTAGGCGCGGCTGACGACGCTCCAGACGATCATCAGCGGCGGACGGCGCGTGCGCTTGTCGCTGCGGTAGCGATACAGCTGGGCCTTGCCACGTCTCCAGACGACGTCCTTCGGGGTGGCGCCGACGACTGGTTGCCGGGTGCCGGCGATCAGTTGAATCCCGTTGCGCGCCCGAAACAGCGATCGTTGCGCCTCACGGCGAATCGCATCGAGCGGCGCGCTGGATGTCGACGCCTCCATGTCACTTCGAGTCTGGGACAGCGGTGCTGGTTTTCGTGCGAGACCGCTTCGGCGCGGCCTCTCGCTGCTGATCCTCGAGGCGCTCGGAGACATCGCGCAGACGTGCCTCGACCGCGGCGAGCTGCGCTCTGACCTTGCGGATGTCCTCTGCCGCCGGGAGGTTGTACTGGTGCAGCAGCCAGGTGCTCTGACGCTCGACGCGGCGGCGCAGGCGGACCTCGAGGCGGGTCATCATTGCGACGCTGTCGGCGAACACGTTGGTCCGGACGAGCCGGTTGGCGGGTGGGGTGATGCGCTGGTCCACCTGATTGATGAGTGGGCGCCACCACGGCGTTCCGGGCTTGGTTGGATTGCTCATGGTGCTGTTTCCGTTTCTCCTCTGCGAGGTCGTAGCGCCGTCGGTCATAGGTTTTTCAGCTCCCTTCGGATGATCTTGCCGGTCGCGGTGCGAGGCAACTCATCCAGGAACACGACCTCGCGCGGAGTCTTAAAGCGCGCCAGTCGATCGTGCACGAACGTCTTGAGTTCATCCTCGGTGACATCTGAGTGTTGTGAGCGGACGACGAACGCCTTCAGCCGCTGCCCGAACTCCGGATCCTCGACGCCGATCACCGCGGCGTCGGCGACTCCCCCGTGCGTGATCAGCGTGTCCTCGACTTCGCCCGGGAACACGTTCTCGCCGCCGGAGATGATCATGTCGTCCTCGCGACCGTCGATGTATAGGCGCCCCTGACGGTCCAGGTGTCCGAGGTCGCCGGTGACGACGAGGCCGTCGATGATCTCCTTGCCACCGCCGCCGGTGTAGCCGTCCATCCGAAGGTTGCTGCCGACGAGCACCTTGCCGGTGACGCCCGCTGGCACGCGTCTGCCGTCCTCGTCGGCAATTCGGACGGTCACGCCCGGGGTCGGGCGACCGGCCGTGCCGGGCGCCTTGCGAAGATCACGCGGACCGGCGACCGTCGCAAACCCGGATTCGGTGGATCCGTAGACGTTGTAGAGAACGTCGCCGAAGCGGTCCATGAACTCGTTGGCCAGCGCGCCAGAGAGCGCGGCGCCGCCGCACAGCACCACGCGCAGCGAGGACGTGTCGTAACACTCGGTCTGGCGCCTGGGCAGCGCCAGCAGGCGCGAGAGCATCACGGGCACCACCACCAGCGTGGCGGCCCGGTGCTCGGCGATGTCGCTCAGCACGCGCTCTGGGTCAAATCGCGGGCGCAGCACGACGGCGGAGTTGAGCGCCAGCGCGAGGTTGGCGCCGAACAGCCCGAAGCCGTGAAACAGCGGCGCCGCGATCACAGTCGTGTCGCCCGACATCACCGGCAGGCTGGCCAGCAGCGCGGCGCCATCGATCGGAGGGGTGGTCCCCTGCCGCACTGCCCCCTTTGGGCGTCCGGTGGTACCAGAGGTCAGCACGACAGTCCGGCCCGAGCGCTCGGGCGGCCGCAGCGGACCGGTGTCGTCGCCGGCGACCGCATTGCGCAACTCCTGCTCACCGACGACCTTGTCAGGTTGCGCCTCGGTCGCCGATGCCGCGAGCGCGTCGTCGTGTACCAGCACGTCGATCGCCTCGTCAGTCACCACTCCCGCCACCTGCGGCGGCGAGAACGCGGCATTCAGGTACACGAGGTTCGCGCCCAGCTTCTGTGTCGCGAGGGCGACATCCATGAACAGGCGGCCGTCCCGGCACAGCAGGCCGACGGTCGTACCCGGGCCGATCCCTTCCGCGCGCCACGTCCGCGCGAGCGCGTTGCTGCGCCGGTCGAGCTCGGCAAACGTCAGCGATCCCTCGTCGTCGATGATCGCCGTCCGCCCAGGGTGGCGGGCCGCCGCGGCGACAAGCGCACCTACGGGGTGCTCGCGCCAGCGGATCCAGACCGGGAGCATCCGCGCCAGACCGATCGACGCGTCGGCGGTCGGCGGGCTGGACAGCATCAGTGCGATGGCGGCTTCCAAGCGCGCCAGCAGCCACCACGGGTCGGGGGTCCTCCACGGGACCGACATCGGGCGCATGACGGCGGACGCATATCGATTGGCGCTCACTGCGACTCCTTTCCAAGCGGGGCCGGCATGCATTTCCGGACGGGCTTCATCGTAACAGCATAAATCAAACGGTCGTTCGAATTTCGGTCGGCCCGGAACTTACACCGAATCGGGCGCGCGGTTTCGCTCAGACCGCCGCTGCGACGGTGAGGCGCTCGACCAGCGCACCGAGCTCGGATTCCTCGAGCCCATGCTCGAGCAGCCATCCGGGCGTCGCTCCCGGCCAGGCGTGCAGAGTCTCGAGCACCGCCTCGATCGCGGCCGCCGGAGCGAGCATCAGGTCGGGTCGTTGCAGGGTCAGGCGCTGAACCCTCGCGTCGCGATGCTCATCGGACCAGCCGAGCGCCAGCCGCTCCAGCAACCCGTCGAGACTCGCCTCGGTGCGCAGGTAGTCGGCGACGATCGCGTCGGGCGACGCGCCGACGGCGGCCAGCGCGACGGCCGTCACCACGCCGGTTCGATCCTTGCCTGCCGCGCAATGCACCAGCACCGGCGACGGGCTGTCGGCGATCACCCGCACCACGGCCACGAGGTTGACCGCCGAAGCGCGCATCAGCCGTCGGTAGATCGCCGGCAGCCCTGGCGGGTCGGTCGCGTCGACGCCGGCCGGTCGGCCGGGTTCGAGCTGACGGAACAGCGGGATGTTCACGATCCGCGTTTGCTCGGACGCCAGCGGGTGGTCGTCGCTGCGAGCCTCACCCGGCGACCGCAGGTCGACGACGGCACGGGGTGGCCACGGACGCAGCTCTGGTTCGGGATCGCCGACGATCGGCGCATCGCTGCGATACAGGCGACCGCGGGCCACCTGGCGTCCGCCAGCGGCCGGGATTCCGCCGACGTCGCGGAGGTTGCGCAGGCCGCTGGCGGCGTTGTCGGCTGGGGGCTCGCCCACGCGGCCCATGATGCATGATCCGCGTGCGCACGCATGGGCGAGGAGCATTTGCGGGTGTCGAGGACTGTCGGACCCGCTACTGGACTGGGCCCGCGATCGCTGGTACATTCGCGATTCAACCAATCGTCTGGTGGAAAATGAAAACGCGCACGGCCAGATGTTCAATCAGCTGACCCCGTCGGAAGTGGTGACGGCGATCGGAGCGACCCTGCGCGGCGCCGCGCGTGGCGAGGGACAGGCGAGCGACTTCGGGCGCGACCAGCTGATGTCGGCATACAGCGCGACTCGGCACCTCGCCGTCGAACTCGCCGCATACGAACCCGAGCTTGGAAGTTTCACCGCGTCGGTGTCGGATCAGATTCGCACCGCGGAGGTGCCCGGTCTTGAGCGTGAGCTCGCCTCGCTCTCAGACCGGATCGGGCAATCACGCGATCCCAGTGAGATCGGCAAAACTCTGTGCGAGCTGTTCGAACTGCTCCGTCGCACGCCCTCGCCGCAGACGCAGGCCCTGCGCACTTCGATCCACGTCCAACTTCGCTTGCTGGCCGACCGCGAGGTCGACCTGCTGGCCGACGCGTTGAGCTGACAGCGCAGCGATGAGCCAGATTCAGAGCTCAGGCACGACCCCGGCTCCGGCCGCAACCGAGCAACGCGCGCAGGAGCTGACGGCCGTCCTGCGCGACGCGGGGGCGCTGCGCGCCGACGATCGCGTCGACGAGGTCGCACAGCTCTCCGGCGGCTGGTCGCGCCACTCGTTCACCGCGAACGCGCGCCTGGGCTCCGGCGAGAGCCGGCGCTTCATCGTCCGCGTCGAGGCGCCCGGCGGCGTGCTCGAGACCGACATCGCCGCCGAATATGCGCTGTATCACGCGCTTGACGCCGAGCCTGAGATCCGGACCCCGCGCGTGTACCACTTCGACGGCTCGACCGACAACGCGTTCGGCAACCGCTTCATGGTGATGGAGCACGTCGACGGCGATGCGGCCAACACCTTCCGGCGAGGCGACCGCGAGTGGCTCGAGGCCGATTGGAACGGGGCGCGCGGGATCGCCACCGACATGGTCGAGAACCTCGCGCGCCTGCACTGTCTGCCCGCGGAAAAACTCCCCGCCGGCACCGTCCCCGAGCTTGGCTATCTCGACGTGGTGGACCGCTGGCAGACGGTCTATGAGGAGCGCCGCCTGGTCCGCGATCCGGTCACTGAGGAGGGCTTTGAGTGGCTGCGGGGGCGCGTCCCCGCCGACGAGCAGCGCGGCATCGTCCACGGCGACTACCGGATCGGGAACGCGCTGGTCGACCGAGGCCGGCTGACAGCGCTGCTGGACTGGGAGCTCGCGTACGTCGGCGACGTCCGTTTTGACTTGGGCTACCTGAGCCTCGAGCGACTCGCCGGCAAGCACTTGCGGCCGGTGACGTCGCTACTGAACGCGTTCGCCGAAGACGACTGGTTCTTCGACGAGTACGCCCGCCTGGCCGGGCGCGAGGTCGACCGCGAAGTCGTCCGGACGTTCTCTGTGCTGGGGATCATGATGCTGCTGTCGACGCACTACATGGGCATCTGGATGTACGCCCAGGGGCGGTCGACCGACTTCCGGCTGGCCTGGAACAGATTTGGCGCGATCGGGTTGCGGCAGGACCTGACCCAGCTGATGGAGTGGTGAGGCGAACCGCCGCGCCCGCGCGCCGAGACAGACCTTCGTCCGAGAAGAAACGATGCCCACGCAGGCCATTCCCGACCGTTGCACGCCGCCGCGCCTGACCTCCTACGAGGAGGAACGCGCCGGCTATCGCCCCGAACTACCCGACGCCTACAACCCGGTCGTCGACATCGTCGAGCAGTGGGCGCAGGAGGTACCGGACGACGTGGCGCTGATCTCGCTCGACGGCGTCGGCGAAGTGGTGGCCGAGCACACCACCGCCGATCTGGCCCGCGAGGCTCGGCAGGCCGCTCGCGCCCTGCTCGAGGTCGGGGTCAAGCCCGGTGATCCCGTGTTCATCATGCTGCCGCGCGTGCCGGCCTGGTACGCCGCGATGCTCGGCGTCATCAGGATCGGCGCGATCGCGATGCCGGGCACCAACCAGCTGACGTCGAAGGACATCGCCTACCGGATCTCGAGCGCCGGGGCGGTGGCCGCGATCACCGATTCGACCGGTCAGGCCAAGATCGACGCGATCGACGAGCCACTCGCATCGCTCCGCCACCGGATTGCCTGGCAGCCCGCCGACTCCGACGGATGGCTTGATTTCGACGAGCTGATGGAACGCGCGGGAGACGGCGAACTGCCCGACGCACCGACGAGCAAGGACGACCCGGTGATCCTGTTCTTCACCAGTGGCACCGTCAGCTATCCGAAGATGGTCCTGCACGGCGCTTCGTACGGCGCCGGACATATTTCGACCGCCCGGTTCTGGCACGACCTGCGGCCGGGTGATCGTCACTGGACCGTGTCTGACACGGGCTGGGCAAAGGCGGCCTGGGGCGGCCTGTTCGGCCAGTTCCACGAACGCGCGACGGTCGTACAGGTGGCGCTCGGAAAGCCCGACGCGGACACGATCCTGTCGATCATCGAGCGGGCCGGGATCACCTCGTTCTGTGCCCCGCCGACGCTCTACCGGCTGCTCGTGCAAGCCGACTTCGGCCAGCACGATCTGTCGGGGCTGCGCCATTGCACGAGCGCCGGCGAGCCGCTCAACCCGGAGGTGATCCGCGCTTGGAAGGAGGGCAGCGGCGGGCTCACGGTCTATGACGGCTATGGGCAGTCCGAGACGACGGTGCTGGTCGCCAACTACCGCGCGATGCCGGTGCGCCCCGGGTCGATGGGCAAGCCGGTGCCCGGCTGGGACGTCGAGGTGCTCGACGATTCAGGGCAGCGCGCTCCCGACGACACCGTCGGCAACATCGCCGTGCGGGTGACCGATCCGCGCCCGGTCGGTCTCTTCCAGGAGTACCTCCGCGATCCCGAGGCGAACACGCGCTCGTTCAGAGGAGGCTGGTACTACACCGGCGACAAGGCTTGGCGCGACGGCGACGGCTATCTCTGGTTTGAGGGCCGCGACGACGACGTGATCACGTCGTCGGCGTACCGGATCGGTCCGTTCGAGGTCGAGTCGGCGCTGATCGAGCACCCGGCGGTCGCCGAGGCGGCCGTCGTCGGCAAGGACGATCCGGAGCGCACGCAGATCGTCACCGCCTTCTGCGTCCTGACCGCCGGCTTTGAGCCCGGCGACGAGCTCGCGCGCGAGCTGCAGGACCACGCGCGGACCATCACCGCTCCATACAAGTACCCACGAGAGATCCACTTCGTGACCGAGCTCCCGAAGACGGTGAGCGGAAAGATCAGACGCTCGGAGCTGCGTGAGCGGCTCAGGGCCGGCTAGTTGCAGCGCCAGCACGACCACACCGACAGAGGAGAGACATGTACATGAGAGTGGCCTGGGGCCGAGTCGAACCCGGCAAATGGGATGAGTACGAGGCCGCATACCGCAAGGGCGCGGGCGATGCCGGGACCCCGGACGGGATGGTGGCGCATCGACTGATGCGCGACATCGACGACCCCGACACCGGCTACACGACGCTCGTGTTCGAGACCCGCGAGGCGATGGAGGCCTACGAGAACTCGACCAACAAGGCCACCCGGCTCGCGCCGATCCAGCCGTTCTTTCCGGCCGCGTTCGTCGTCAACCGGCTAGAGGTGATCATCGACGAGACGTTCGGTTAGAGCGTCCCGCGCGCCACTGACGGCGCTTGACAAACCCCGACTCGATAGCCGATCGTTGAATCGACCAATTCGCGCCAAAGGAGGACTCCAGATGCTCGACAACGCAGTGCACCCGGCCGCCGAAGCGGCCCCAGCGCCCGAGCCGACACCGGCCACCCGGCCAGCGTCTGACGCCGACGGCGAGCGACAGCCGGCCCTGGTGGTGGACGACCTCCTAGTCGAGGACGTCTCGATCGACGGAATGTGTGGCGTCTATTGACCGAGATCGCCCCGAGCCCGCAGTTCGACCTCGATCGAGCCTGGACGCTCGACCCGCGGGTCTCGCTTCGCCCCGAGTCGTTCGGTGCGCTCGCGTACCACTTCGGCACCCGCCGCTTGTCGTTTCTGAAGAGCCGCAGGTTGCTGAATGTCGTTCAGCAGCTCGGGGAGCAGCCGACCGGAGCAGACGCCTGCAGGGCGGCTGAGGTAACCGAAGCCGAGATGCCGGCGTACGAGACCGCACTCGCCCGGCTCGCCGCCACGGGCATGATCTGCGAACGGAAGCCGCAGTGAGCGCCGCCGCCACAATCGCCGACCCCGGAACCCGGCTCGTCGAGCACTTCCAGGCCGGGCTCGATGCGCCGATCTGCCTGACCTGGGAGCTCACCTACGCCTGCAACCTGGCCTGCGTGCATTGCCTGTCGAGCTCGGGACGGCGTGACCCGCGCGAGCTCTCGACGGCCGAGTGCCTGCACGTGATCGACGAGCTCGAGCGGATGCAGGTCTTCTACGTCAACATCGGCGGCGGCGAGCCGACCGTGCGGCGCGACTTCTGGGAGATCGTGGACTACGCGACCGCCCATCACGTGGGAGTCAAGTTCTCGACCAACGGGAGCCGGATCACAGCTGAGGCGGCGCAGCGTCTGGCCGCGAGCGACTACGTCGACGTCCAGATCTCGCTCGACGGCGCGACCCCGGAGGTCAATGACCCGGTGCGCGGGCCAGGGTCGTATGCCACCGCGATCCGGGCGATGGACAACCTCGCCGAGGCGGGCTTTCGCGGCTTCAAGATCTCGGTCGTCATGACCCGAGCCAACGTCGATCAACTCGACGCGTTCAAGGCGCTCGCGGACTCCTATCAGGCGCAGCTGCGGATCACCCGCCTGCGACCTTCCGGTCGCGGGGCCGACGTCTGGGACGAGCTGCATCCGACGGCCGCCCAGCAGCGCGTCCTGTACGACTGGCTGCTGGCCCATGGCGAGCAGGTGCTGACCGGCGATTCGTTCTTCCACCTGGCCGGCTACGGGGAGCCGCTGCCCGGTCTGAACCTGTGCGGAGCCGGACGCGTGGTCTGCCTGATCGATCCGATCGGCGACGTCTATGCCTGTCCGTTCGCGATCCACGAGGCGTTCCTCGCCGGCAATGTCCGCCAACCTGGCGGCTTCACGAAGGTGTGGCGCGAATCGGAACTGTTCCAATCACTGCGCGCGCCGCAGACCGGCGGCATCTGCCATTCCTGCGAGCACTTCGATTCCTGCCGCGGCGGCTGCATGGCGGCGAAGTTCTTCACGGGGCTGCCCCTCGACGGACCGGACCCCGAGTGCGTGCTCGGTCACGGCGAGACGGCACTCGAGCGCCGCAACGGCGCGGTGCCGCGACCCGGCGCCGACCACTCGCGAGTTGTCCCGGCCAAGGCGTGCGACGAGAACCCGCTCACGATCCTGACCGGGCTACCAATGGCCGGGCACTAAACCGACGACACGAACAACGGAAGGCTGAGTGGAGGATGGGCAACGAGTGGTTTGAAACGATCGCCGAAGCGCAGCGGCGAGCACAGCGGCGGATCCCCAAGTCCGTTTACATGGCGCTCGTCGCCGGATCCGAGTACGGCCTGACGGTCAAGGACAACGTCGAGGCGTTCGGAGAGCTTGGCTTCGCGCCGCACGTCGCCGGCCTCAACAGCCAGCGCGACCTATCGACGACCGTCATGGGCCAAGAGCTGTCGCTCCCGGTGATGATCTCCCCGACCGGCGTACAGGCCGTGCATCCCGACGGAGAGGTCGCCGTCGCTCGAGCCGCGGCGGCGCGCGGCACCGCGATCGGACTCAGCTCGTTTGCGAGCAAGCCGATCGAAGAGGTTGTGGCGGCGAACGCGCAGACCTTCTTCCAGCTCTACTGGGCCGGGTCCAAGGAGCGCCTGACCGAGCGCATGGCGCGCGCCAAGGCGGCTGGCGCCGTCGGGCTGATCGTCACGCTCGACTGGTCGTTCTCGCACGGCCGCGACTGGGGCAGCCCGAACATTCCCGAGCAACTCGACTTCCGGACGATGCTCAGCCTCGCCCCCGAGGCGATCCGGCGGCCGCGCTGGTTCATGAACTGGGCCCGAGCCGGCGAGCTGCCGGACCTGACCGTGCCGAACATGGCCGGCGTCGGCGAGCCGGCGCCGACGTTCTTCGCCGCCTACGGGGAATGGATGCAATCGGAGCTCCCGTCGTGGGAGGACCTGCGCTGGCTGCGCGAGCAGTGGGACGGGCCGTTCATGCTCAAGGGCGTGATGCGGGTCGACGACGCCGAACGCGCCGTCGACGCCGGCGTCACCGCGATTTCCGTCTCCAACCACGGCGGCAACAACCTCGACGGGACGCCGGCATCGATCCGCGCGCTCGCGGCGATCGCCGAGGCCGTCGGCGACCAGATTGAGATCGTGCTCGACGGCGGCGTGCGGCGGGGCAGCGACGTCGTCAAGGCGGTGGCGCTCGGTGCACGTGCGGTGATGATCGGCCGCGCCTACCTATGGGGGCTGGCCGCCGCCGGGCAGGCCGGGGTCGAGAACGTGCTCGACATCATCCGCAGCGGCATCGATTCGGCGCTGCTCGGCCTCGGGCGCTCGTCCGTGAGCGACCTGGGCCCGGATGACCTGCTGATCCCGGAAGGCTTCCACCGCCGACTCGGCGTTCCGGATCACTCGGCCCGGTGACCGAGTGTCTCGAGTCGTAAGTTCGTGGGCACCGAGAGGTGCCACTGGTGGATGGTGGGCGAGGACGCAGGACCCAGCCGGACGACTCGGGCGCGGCCCGAAAAGGCGAGGCAGGATGCCGAGCGGGCCGCAAGCCCGAGGCAGCAGAGCTGCGCGAGGCGACGAGGACGAAGCCCGACGCCGCCAGAGGCGCCTCGAATGCGCGCGAACTTCCGACTCGGGACACCAGCTCTGAGCGTGGCGATCGTCACGGGCGCGGCCCGAGGCATCGGCGCAGCGATCCCGGTCGACGACGGGCTCGCGATTTGACCGCGCGGCTACCAGACCTGCATCGACGGCGTCTGCGCCGACTGCGTGAAGGCGCCCACGCTCGAACCGCGGGGGCTGACGCTCGGGCGGCGCTGGCCCACGAGCGACCCGTCGATTCGCTGACGGTCGAGGCCGCCCGCGGACTAAATCGCAGCCTGCGGCTGCGCGGCGATGACTACGAGTTGGTCGTCAAGGGCTTGCGACCGGGCGTCGCCGCGCGACTGCTCGAGCATCTCACAGCGACATGACCGAGCTGCTCGAGCTCGACCGGCTGCACGTCTGGCATC